>DATHLT010000236.1:0-4149 GCA_035487855.1 Solirubrobacteraceae bacterium | reverse complement strand
GGCACCACCACCAGCGACACGAACGGTGCCGCCGCGATGCCCAGCGCTACCGCCGTCTGTCCGCTCGCGATGCCCAGCGCCACCGCGATCGCGAAGCTGATGCGCGAGGTCGACTCCATCAGCACGAGACCCCCGAATAGGCCGAAACGTTGGTGCCCGGCCAGCCAGCCGCGCGCGAAGTAGCTCGCTGCGTAGGCCAGCGTGCCCACCACCAGCACGTCATACAGTGCGCCCTGGCCTTCGAACACGTGGTTCACCAGCTCGTCGTGCAGCACCAGCGCCACCACCAGGAACGTCAGCGCGAAGCTCCCCTGGATCAGCATCGGCACACGCAGCCCGTGCGCAGCGTGACCGCGGGCGCGGCGTTCGGCGACCGTGCGCGAAAGCAGCTGTTCGATCGGCCTGTAAATCACCGAGATGATCACGAACATCACCGACCACAGAACATCCAGCAGCTTCGCCGATTCTTCGCCCAGTACATGGCTCGCGATCGAGAAATACGCGAACGTCAGCAGGCCCGTGGAGGCGATCCCGATCGACAGGATCCGCGCCCCGGACCCGTAGGAGCGCGCGTTGCTAGAGGCGGACAAGCAACATCGTCCAGGGGAACGGCGAGCGGACCTCCATCACCTGGCCGTGGCGGGCGAGTAGCTGTGTGAACGAGCGCCTGGACCAGTGGTTGAGGTGGCCTGGGGTATTGCCGAGCGCCGGCCAGTAGGCGCCGCGTGCCATGTTCAGCATCCGCCACAGCGGCTCGCGGGGAACTGACACGAGCAGGTAGCGCTCCGCGCAGCGTGCCATCTCGCTGACCGTGTGCTCGGGGTCGGGCACGTGCTCGAGCACCTCGATCGCGCTTGCCAGGTCGAACTCGCCGTCCGCAAATGGCAGGTTGGCCGCCTCCATCACCCGGTACTCGAGGTTCGGCGCTTGACGCTCGGACCAGCCAGCCTGGATCGATGCCTCCTCCAGGTCGATCCCAACCACGCGCGCTGGGTCGGTCGGAGTACGTGCTGCCAGTCGCTGCGCCCACTGGTGCACGAGTACGCCCTCGCCACAGCCCACGTCTAGCAGCGAGCTCGGCGCCGACAGCTCGAACAGCTCATCCAGATCGCGCTCGAAGCCGGCCATCAGCCGGCGCACCACCGGGTTGGTAGAGCCGTACTTGTCGTAGGTGTTGCCGGTGACGATGCCCTCGTCTGAGACCGTCACGCCGCTCACAATCGCACCGCCTCGCCCGGGCGCTCGGGCTCCGCCTGCCCGATCCGGGGATCCAGCGCCGGCGCGCCGGCGCTCTGAGCGTGTTCATAGTGCGAGGGCTCGACGCCGATTTGCAACTCGATTCGCCGCACGCGCTCGAACGTGCGCTGTGTCATCACCCGCTGCGCGGCCAGCAGGTCACCGATCACGCCCAGCGCCCACAGCACCACTGCCGCCATGAACAACACCGCTCCGAGGATTAGCGATTGCACGTGGCCCTTGCCGTTGCCTTCCGCGTAGGCGACTACGAAACGGATCCAAACGCCGGTCGCCGCCAGGCCCATCAACAGCGCGAGGCTCCAGAACACCCGCAGCGGCTCGTACTGGGCGTAGATGCGGAAGATCGAAAGCGAGTTGCGGCGCACATACGCTCCCATCGACGGGAACAGCCGCGACTCGCGCGTCTTCGGGTTGGTTCGTACCGGCACGTGGTCGACGGCCACCAACAGCTTGCCCGCCTGGATGATCGTCTCGAGCGTGTACGTGAACTTCGAGACCACCATCATCTGGATTGCCGCCTCGCGGTTGTACGCGCGAAAGCCCGACGTCGTGTCCGGCACTGATGTCGAGGATGCCTGGCGCACCACCCACGACCCGAGTCGCTGCAGCGTCTTCTTCAGCGGCGAGAAGTGCTCGATGCCGCCCACCTCGCGGTCACCCACGACCATGTCCGCACGACCTTCGACGATCGGCCGCACCAGTCGCGCCACGTCCGGGCCGTAGTACTGATTATCGGCGTCGGTGTTCACGATCACATCCGCGCCCAGCTTCAGCGCAGTATCGATGCCCGCTTGGAAGCCCGCCGCCAGGCCCTTGTTGTTAGTCAGACGCACGAGATGCTCGACACCGTGCGCGCGCGCGACCTCGACCGTCGCGTCGGTCGAGCCGTCGTCGATCACAAGCCACTCCACCTGCTCGAAGCCGTCCACCGCACGCGGCAGGTCCGCGAGTGTCTGCGGCAATTGCTCTGCCTCGTTGAAGCAGGGGATCTGGATGATGAGCTTCATGTACCTCGATTGCCTAGACTTGGCACCCGCAGTATCCCAAAGCGCAGGTCATGGTCTTGGCGCCAAGCGTTGAACCCACCCACCCGGCGCGGTATCGAGCCCTCCCGCCCGGCGGGTCCTCTATGAACCAAGGCTAGATGGAAAGCGCGATGCTCACCCGGCGCAAACCGGGCTCGACCAAGTTGACGCGCCTCAGCGTCGTAACGCCCGGCCGCTGGGCCGTGCTCGCTTTCGCGGTCATGTGCGTGGCGGCGCTGATCGGCTACTTCGCCTTTCCCACGTACCCCACCTACGACTCCTTTTATGCGCTGCTGTGGGGTCGCGACCTGCTGCACGGCCACCTGCCCGACTTCCGCGTTTACCGCGGGCCGACCGAGCATCCGCTGGCGATCGCCTTCGGGATGCTGTGCTCGATTTTCGGGCAGGGCGGCGCACGGCTGATGGTGTTCGGCTCGATTGCCTCCTTCGTGGCCGCGGTCGCGGGGATGTACAGGCTGGGACGTCTGTGCTTTGGACCCGTCGTTGGGCTCGTCGCCGCGCTGTTGCTGCTGAGCCGGTTCTTCATCGAGAACCTTGCCGCTCAGGGCTACCTCGACATTTCCTACATCGCCTTGATCGTGTGGGCGGTCGTGTTCGAGGTCGAACGGCAGCGGCGGGGGGCACTCGTCTTCATTACGCTCGCTGCTGCTGGCCTGCTGCGCCCCGACGCGTGGGTGCTCAGCGGTGTCTACTGGCTGTGGTGCTCCTGGCCCGCCAATAACACCACGCGCGCCAAGTACCTCGCGATGGCCGCGATCGCGCCGCTCGTCTGGGTAGCGCTCGACTGGATTGTGACCGGCGACCCGCTGTACTCGCTCAGCTCGACTGCCGGCCTCGCGGCTGAACTGGAACGCACGCAGGGGTTCGGCAGCGTGCTCGGCTCGGTGTGGAGCTATGGCGTGCGGATCGACAAGCTGCCGGTGTTGCTCGGGGGCGTGCTCGGCATCGGCCTCGCGGTGTGGATGGCCCCGCGGCGGGTGCTGGTGCCGCTGGCGACCTTCGCGGTGTTGCTCGGCGTGTACCTCGCCGAGGGCGCGGTCGGCGCATCCGTCGTCAGCCGCTACCTGTTGGGTGCGTCCACCGCGCTGCTCCCGTTCTGCGCGGTCACCATCGGCGGATGGATGATGCTCGAGCGCGGCTCGCGCCTGCGCCAAGCGTGGATTGCCGTAGCGGCGGTGCTCGTCATCTACGGTGGTGCCTCAGCCGCGAGCACGCTCAGCCTCTCGAGTTTGCGCACCACGCTCGCCGAGCATCAGGACTTCCATGAGGGTTTGGCATCCGCGCTGCGCAACCCCAAGGTGAAGGCAGAGCTGAGCCGCTGCCCGCTCGTAAGCCTGCCCGACAACAAGCTGATTCCCGACGCCCGCTGGATCCTCGACACGGTCAGCCAACGCAACATCGTCGCTCGCAGCCAGGCGCGCGCCGACGCCGAACAGGGGGACCCCGAGATCGAGCGGCGCATCCACGCGGGTAGCGTTGCCGTCTACCCCTTGGGCAGCGCCGTGTTCGTCGACGCGATCGTCGACGTCGGCGACCAGCCGAGCGACCAGATCCCGCTCACGGGCTTCAAGCGCATCTACTCGAGCAGCCTGTACGCCGTATATGGCAACTGCTGAGCAGACCCCCGAGGCCCCGCACGTCGCGCCCGTGCCGCACGGGTCCCGTCGCTGGGTATGGCCGGCGCTCACTGCCGTGCTCCTTGGCGGCCTCGGTTTGCGCCTGTGGGGGGTCAGACAGGGTCTGCCCTACGCCTACAACGCTGATGAGGCCGACCACTTCGTTCCCCACGCGCTCAAAATGTTCGCGCAAGGCACGCTCAACCCGCACTATTTCGCCAATCCGCCCG
>DATHLT010000235.1:0-9873 GCA_035487855.1 Solirubrobacteraceae bacterium | reverse complement strand
AACCGCGACGGCGGCACATCGTCTCGATCCCGGACAGCGGCTCAAGCGCACGGATCAGCACCGCGGCACCAACGCCCTCCGGCTCGCATACGGCGTTCAGCAGCACATGGATTCCGTAGGAGCGGTACACGTAGGCTCGTCCCGGCTCGCCGAACAGCGGACGGGTCCGTGGCGTGAGCCCCACGAACGCATGGCAGGCCGGCTCACTGTCGTGGTAGGCCTCCGTCTCGACGATCACGCCCGCCGTTTCCGTGTGCGCGACCGTGCAGCCGACTAGCGCGCGCGCGACCTCCAGCACCGGGCGTGCATAGAACTCGACGCCGAACGCCCGTGTAGCGGCAGTAGCTGGCGCCTGCATCCCGTCAGGTCTGGGCCGGAGCGTCGAGCACATCGCGTGCCAGCGCTAGCTGCTCGTGCACCCGCACAAGCGAGGTCCCGCCCTCGGAGATCTTCGACTCAAGCCAAGAGCTCTGGGCGAGCACGCGCTGGAACTGCTCATACTGAGCGCCCAGCAGCTCGCTCTCTGCCGTAAGCTCATCGGCGGTAAGCTCAGATAGCTGCTTGCCGGCGTCGATCGCAGTGCGCACGAGCCCCGCGACGACCCCATGCGCCTCGCGGAAAGGCATGCCCAGGCGCACCAGCAGATCGGCGACATCCGTCGCTGCGATCAGCTCGTCGGAGGCAGCCGCGCGCATGCGCTCGCGATCGAAGCTCGCCCCGGCGATCATGCCGCGCGCCGCAGCTAGGGTCATCTGCAGAGTGTCGACGGTGTCGAACAAATGCTCCTTGTCCTCCTGCAGATCCTTGTTGTATGTGAGCGGCAGCGCATGCATTACGCCGTGGAACGCTGCGAGGTGACCGACCACGCGCGGCGCCTTCGCCCGCAGCAGCTCTGCCGCATCGGGGTTCTTCTTCTGCGGCATGATCGAGGAGCCCGCGCTCCACGCGTCGGGTAGCTCACAGAAGCCGAACTCGGCGCTCGACCACAACACGAGCTCGGCGCCGAGACGGGAGAGATGGGTCGAGCACGTAGCCGCGGCGCTGAGGTAATCGAGCACGAAGTCGCGCCCGGAGACGGCATCGATCGAGTTCGGCGCGACCCCTGAGAACGCAAGCTCCCGTGCCAACAAGCCGCGGTCATTAGCAAAGTTGACGCCCGCCAGCGCACCGGCGCCGAGTGGCAGCCGACCCGACTCGCGCTCGGCGAAGGCAAAGCGCTCGCGGTCGCGCTGCAACATCCAGAAGTACGCGAGCAGGTGGTGACCAAGGTACACGGGCTGCGCTCGCTGCAAATGGGTGTAGCCGGGCATCGGCCAGTCGATGTGCTCTTCGGCTCGGCTGAGCAACGTAGCCATCAGTGCGGTGATCGCATCGTGCGCATGTGCGGTCTGCTCGCGCGTATACATCGCAAGGTCGGTCACCACCTGGTCGTTGCGCGAGCGCGCCGTGTGCAGGCGCCCGCCGACCGGCCCGACGATCTCGGTCAGCCGCCGCTCGATCGCCATGTGGATGTCTTCGTCGTCGGCCTCGACGCGAAAACCGCCGTTGGGCTCCAGCTCCTTTGCCACCTGATCGAGCCCCGCTAGCAGCGCATCGCGATCCTCGTCGCTGATGATTGCCGCCGCCGCGAGCATGCTGGCGTGCGCCCGTGATTGCTGGATGTCCTGCGGCCAAAGACGCCGATCGAACTCGATCGACGCATTCAGGCGCTGGAAGGCGGGGTGCTGGGGCTCGCGGAAGCGGGACACGGCCGCTCAGTTTACGGCGGGCGCCCGCGCGTCCAGCACTGCACCCAGCTGCGCAGCCACGCGCGCCACCTGCCCCTCGCTCATCTCGGGGAAGAACGGCAGTGCTAGCGAGCGTGCGGCGACGTCCTCACAAATGGGAAACTCCCCTTTGCGATGCGCGAAGCGCTCGCGGTAGAAGCTCATCAGGTGAATCGCCGGCAGGTAAGGCTTGCTTTGGATTCCGTTCTCGGCGAGCGCGCGGATGGTCTCGTCGCGATCCACGTTGTGGGGCAGCTGCACGACGAACACGAACCAGCCGCGTCGCTCTTGACCGTGGTCCTCGCACGGCAGTGTCAGGCCGTCGAGTCCTGTCAGTGCCTGGCGATACCAACCAGCCACACGCTCGCGGCCGGCGAGCATCTCGCTCAGGCGGCGCAGCTGCGCGATGCCGAGAGCACAGGAGAGCTCATCGAGGCGATAGTTGAAGCCGAGCCGGTCGTGGTCGAGCCAGTCCATGTTGGGGGCGCGCCCCTGGTTTCGCTCAGAGTCGATGCGCTCCTTGAGCGCGGTATCGGCGAGTGTGACCATGCCGCCCTCGCCGGTGGTCAGCTGCTTGTTGGCGTAAAAGCCGAACACGGCTGGGTTGCCGCGGGCGCCCACCTGCTGAAGATCCTCGTGGCGGGCGCCGAGCGCCTCGCAGGCGTCCTCGACGATCGCCAGATTGTGCTGCGCGGCGAGCGACTCGAAGGCCTGCATGTCGGCCGGATAGCCGAAGATGTGGACGGGTAGCAGCGCCGTCGTATTGGGCGTCACCGCAGCGGCCGCCGCCTGGGGGTCGAGATTGAGCGTGACTGGGTCGATATCTGCGAACACCGGCCGCGCGCGCTGGTAGATGACAGCGTTGGCTGAGGCCACGAACGAGAAGGGGCTGGTGATTACCTCCTCGTCCTCCCCCACCCCGACGGCTCTGAGCGCCAGGTGCAGTCCTGCGGTCCCGCTGCTGACAGCGCTTGCGAGCGGCACGCCGAGGAACGCGGCAAAGTCCTGCTCGAACTGCTGTAGGCGTGGACCGAGCGACAGTTGCCCGGAGCGCAGGGCCTCGAGCACGGCTTGTTCCTCTGGCGGCCCGATAACGGGCCGTGCGAGCGGGATTACCGCGGCAGCGCCGTCGCTCACGTCGCCCTCTGGGCGCTCGCCCGCGCGGACGTTGGTTCGATCACCTAAGCCCTACCGGTCGAGCCGAGCGTCGACTCGGAGTCGACCCGCCGCTGACCCTGCATGCCGTACTCGAGTGAGTCGACGAGCGCGTCCCACGAGGCCGCGATGACGTTCTCGGAGACGCCGATGGTCCCCCACATATCGTTTCCGTCGGAGGCGTCGATGAGCACGCGTGTGACCGCGCCGGTGCCCTTCGTCTCATCGAGGATGCGCACCTTGAAGTTGACGAGCTCGATGTCGTGCAGATATGGGTGGAACTCGCCGATCGCGTCGCGTAGCGCGGCGTCCAGCGCGTGTACCGGGCCGTTGCCCTCAGCGGTGCGCACGAAGCGCTCGCCGCCGACCCAGCCCTTGATCGTGGCCTCGGTGACGACCTTGCCGTCGGCGCGCTTCTCCACGAGCACCCGCCAAGACTCCAGGCGAAACAGCGGCTCATACAACCCCGCTTCCTTGCGCATCAAAAGCTCGAAGGACCCGTCGGCGGCCTCGAACTGAAAGCCCTCGTGCTCGAGCTCCTTGACCCGCTCGACCACGCGCTGAGCGAACGCTTCGCCGGCATCTCCCTGCGGAAGCTCGAGACCAGCCTCGGCTGCCTTCTCGACAACGGTGCCCTTGCCGGACAGCTCGGAGACAAGCACGTCGCGGGTATTGCCCACGAGCCCTGGGTCGACGTGCTCGAACGTCTGCGCGTCGGCACGCACACCGGCGGCGTGGAGGCCGGCCTTGTGCGCAAATGCGTGCTTGCCGACATACGGCTGGGCGGGATTGGGCGCGCGATTGAGCAGCTCATCGACGAAGTGCGCGGTCTTTGTCAACAGCGCGAGGCGCTCGGGCGCCAGCAGCTGCACGCCCATCTTCAGCTGCAGGTCGGCGATGATCGTGATCAGGTTGGCGTTGCCGGTGCGCTCGCCGATGCCGTTGACAGTCCCTTGCACCTGCGTGGCGCCGCATTCGACCGCGGTGAGTGTGTTAGCGACCGCGCAGCCCGAGTCATCGTGTGTGTGAATGCCCAATGCCACGCCCGGAAGCGCTTCAGCGACGACTGCGAACGCCGTCCTGATCTGCGCCGGCAGCGAGCCGCCGTTGGTGTCGCACAGCACAAGCCGCTCGGCGCCCGCACCGGCGGCAACGCGCAGACAGCTGAGCGCGTATGCGGGGTCCAGCGCGAAGCCGTCGAAGAAGTGCTCGGCATCGAGCAGCACGCGCTTGCCGGCAGCGACGAGGAAGGCGACGGAGTCGGTGATCATGGCGAGGTTCTCCTCGCGGCTCACGCGCACGACCTTCTCCACGTGCAGCACCGACGCCTTGCCGACGAGCGTGCAGATCGGCGCGAAAGACTCTGCAAGCACCCGTAGCCCCTCGTTCTGGTCAGCGCTCGAGTCACGCCGGCGGGTCATGCCGAAGGCGACGATCTCAGAGTTGCTCAAGCTCTCGTTGGCGAGCATCGCGAACAGCTCGAGCTCCTTGGGATTGGATGACGGGAAGCCAGCCTCGATCATGTCCACGCCGAGGTCATCCAGCGCATGCACAACGCGTAGCTTCTCCTCGGCGGTGAGCGTCAGCCCGCCGCCGCCCATGCCGTCGCGCAGAGTTGCGTCGTATAGCTCGATGCGGGGGGTTTTGCTGCTCATTGGGGAAGTCCTTTCGGCATAGAGGTGTGCGGAGCGGGTGGCGTTTGCAACCGGCCGCGGCGCACCGCCTCTAGCCGGTTGCCCCGGTAATTCGCTCCGCCGCCGTCAGCGGCTGCCCGTTCCCCGCGCGAGTTTCGCCCGCGGGGGTCTCAAGGGCGACGGCGTCAACCACATCCAGCCACTCGCGGTAGCGCTCAGAGCGTCCGTGGATCGCGTCGTCAAACGCTGCCTGCAGCACGCGCGTGATCTCACCGGGCTGACCGGTGCCGACCTTGTGGTTATCGACCTCGCGCACAGGCACGAGCTCGGCGGCGGTACCCGACATGAACACCTCGTCGGCGAGGTACATCTCGGCGCGGGCGACATTGCGCTCGACCACCTTGTAGCCGAGGTCCTGTGCGATCTGCATAACCGAACGACGGGTGATGCCCTCGAGGATCGAATTGTGCTGGCCGGGCGTGGCGATCTCACCGTCACGCACGATGTAGATGTTCTCGCCGGTGCCCTCGCAGACGTGGCCATGATCGTCGAGCAGGATCGCCTCTTCGTAGCCGGCCTTGACCGACTCGACCTTGGCGAGCACGTTGTTGAGGTACTGGCCGCTCGCCTTCGCGTGCGGGATCAGCGAGTCGGGGCTGATGCGCCGCCATGAGGACGTCATCGCGCGAACTCCGTTGCGCATGCCCTCATCGCCCAGATAGGTGCCCCACTCCCAGCAGGCGATCGTCACATCGACGGGTGCGTCCAAGGGGTTCAGGCCCATGCTGCCGTAACCGCGGTAGACAAGCGGGCGGATGTAGCAGGAGCGCAGCCCGTTGCGGGCGACGAGCTCGCGCGTGGCCTGCCGTAGCTCATCGTCGGAGAACGGCAGGTCCATGTAGAAGAGGTCAGCTGAGCGGCGCAGGCGCTCGACGTGCTCGGCGTTGCGAAACACGGCAGGGCCGAGAACGGTGTCGTAGCAGCGGACACCCTCGAACACGCCGGTTCCATAGTGGAGCCCGTGCGTCAATACGTGGATCTTCGCGTCCTCCCAGGCGACGAAATCTCCGTTCATCCAGATGAGGTCGGTTGGCTCCACGATCACATTGCTCCTATTCGACGTTGTCGAGCACTGCCCTGGTCGCCTCCTCCGTGCCCGCCGTGCCACCAAGATCAGGCGTGCGCAGGCCCCCAGCGAGTGCACCTTCGACTCCCGATTCTACAGCCGCCGCCTCACTTGCCAAGCCGAGTCCATGGCGCAGCATCATCGCCGCCGAAAGGAACATGGCCAGCGGGTTGGCCACACCTTGCCCGGCGATGTCCGGTGCGGACCCGTGGACCGGCTCGAACAGGCCAGGGCCCGCGGCACCGAGTGAGGCGCTGGGGAGCATGCCGATGGAGCCGGTAAGCATCGCTGCCTCGTCGGAGAGGATGTCTCCGAACATGTTCTCGGTGACGATCACGTCGAAGTGGCTGGGCGCGGAGACGAGCTGCATGGCGGCGTTGTCCACGAGCACATGCTCGAGCTCGATGTGGGCGAACTCATTGGCGTGCAGCTCGCTTACGACCTCTCGCCACAGCCTCGAGGTCTCGAGCACGTTGGCCTTGTCCACGCTCGTCACCTTGGGGTTGGCCGAGCGTCGCTCGGCGGCAAGGAAGGCGGTGCGCGCGATCCGGTCGATCTCCTCGCTGCTGTAGGCGCAGAGGTCGGAGGCGGTGGTTGCGGTGCGTGTCTTCTCGCCGAAGTAGATGCCACCGGTGAGCTCGCGCACGACGAGCAGGTCGGTGCCTTCGATCCGCTCGCGACGCAGCGGCGATGAGTCATAAAGCGCGGGCAGCGGCTTGACGGGGCGCAGGTTGGCGTACAGACCGAGCCCCTTGCGCAACCCCAGCAGTCCCTGCTCGGGACGCGGTTTGCTCGGGTCTGTCGTGTCCCACTTGGGACCACCGACGGCGGCAAGCAGTACCGCGTCAGCGCGCCCACACGCATCGAGCACCTCGTCCGTGAGCGCCACGCCGTGGGCATCGATGGAGGCGCCGCCGAACGGGTGCTCATCGAACTCGAAGTCGCCGAGGGTAGTGAGTAGCGCCAGCGTGGGCGCCATGATCTCCGGGCCGATGCCGTCGCCGGGGAGGGTGACTATGTGGTGTGCCATGGCGGGCGACGCTACCAGGCTCGGCTCACAGCGCCGTTGTCACGGGCACGCGCGGAGCGCGTGCCTCGCGTGCACTCTCGAAGTCGGCGATTGCCGAGCCCTGCTGAAGGGTCAGCGCGATGTCGTCGAGCCCGCCGAGCAGGCGGTGGCGGATCTCGTGGTCGATCTCGAACGGCACCTGGCGGCCGTCGAAGCGAACCTCCTGCTCGCGCAGGTCGACCTGGCCGTGGCCGGCACGCGCGAGCGCTTTGCAGTCCTCGTCGCAGAGAACGACCGGGAGCAGCCCGATCTTGGTGCAGTTGGAGTAGAAGATGTCGGCGAACGACGGCGCGACGATGGCCTGGAAGCCGTAGTCCTGCAGACCCCATGGTGCGTGCTCACGCGATGAGCCGCAGCCGAAGTTCTCGCCGGCGACGAGGATCGGGTTGGGCGGCAGATCCCAGTCGGGCTCCTTGGCCCAGTCGTAGAACAGGAACTCGCCGAAGCCGGTGCGCTCGACCCGCTTGAGGAACTGCTTGGGCATGATCTGGTCGGTGTCGACGTCGCTTCTGTCTAGGTGGCTTACTGGTCCTGAGATGGTCTCTATGGGTTCCACGGCTTTCTCCTGAGTCAGGTCCGCGGGGCATCCGCCCCCGCGTGTGATTTGAACGTCCGGCCTCGTGCCGGCCGTGACCGCCGGGCTGCGCCCGGCTGCTGATTCTGTGTCAACTCGGCGGGCCTCCGGCTCGTGCTAATGGTGTGACGGCTTGCAGCCGCCGAAGACGGCGGCCTCGCCCCATTTGAAGTGAATTTCGGCGTGCTCGAAGCCGGCGTCTGTGAGCCAGCGCAACTGGTTCTCGGCGGTGTCGGGTAGGTCTTCATCGCCGACCCCGTCCTCACCAAGTTCGGCGCGGATCTGCATCGGCGTGCGCTCTCCACCGTGCTCGTGCTCTGCGCAGATCGCGTTGCTGACCATGCGCTCGTGGAAACTGCCGTCAAGCGTACCTTCGACCGAGACGTAGTCGAGGTTCAAGAAGATGCCTCCTGGCGCGAGCTGCGCGAAGAGCTCGGCGAACAGCCCCTGCTTGCGCATCGGCGGCAGGTGGTGAATCGCAAGTCCCGAGACGGCCGCGCCGTAGCCGGCGTCCGCGGGCAGGCCGTCGACCCAGCTGGGGTCGGACAGATCGCCGCGCACCGCCTGCCAGCGGGCGGCGGCAAACGTGCGCTCTGCCTGCTCGAGCATCGGCTCGGAGAAGTCGACGCCGACCCCTTCGGCATCAGGCCGGTGGGCGAACACGAGCGAGGACATCGCGCCGGCGCCGCAGCCGATGTCCAGGAAACGCGCGATCGCGTGCGGGTGACGGTCGAGCAGCATGCCGACCATCTCCTCCTGCAGATCGATGAACGGGACGAGCGTCTCGCGCCGGCGCAGGTAGGAGCTCGCCATCTCGGCGCTCTGCCATGTCGCACCGGGCGTAGGCGCGCTCACGTCCAGCTCCTGATGTCCACGAAGCGACCCTCGATGGCGGCGGCGGCGGCCATTTGCGGCGAGACGAGATGGGTGCGCCCGCCGCGCCCCTGGCGTCCCTCGAAGTTGCGGTTGGACGTGGAGGCGCAGCGCTCGCCGGGCTGCAGGATGTCGGGGTTCATGCCGAGGCACATGGAGCAGCCGGCGACACGCCAGTCAAAGCCGGCGTCGCGAAACACCTGGTCGAGACCCTCTGCCTCGGCCTGAGCCTTGACCTGCTGCGATCCGGGCACGACCATGGCGCTGACGCTCGGCGCGACTTTGCGCCCGGCGACTACCTCAGCGGCGGCGCGAAGGTCGCCGATGCGGGAGTTGGTGCACGAGCCGATGAACACGCGGTCGATCGCGATCTGCTCGATCGGGGTACCCGGCTCGAGCGCCATGTAGTGAAGCGCGCGTTCGGTGGACTCGCGGTCGGCCGGGACGACGAATTCCTCGGGTGCGGGCACCTTGTCGGTGACGGCGCGGACCATGCCGGGGTTGGTGCCCCAGGTGACCTGTGGCGAGATGGCCGAAGCGTCGATGACGACCTCGCGGTCGAACTGACCGCCGTCGTCGGTGACGAGCTCGCGCCAGCGTTCGACGGCGGCGTCGAGATCGGCGCCCTGTGGTGCGCCGGGGCGGGACGTGCCGGCCTGCTCGGCCTCGCGGAACCAAGCGAAGGTGGTCTCGTCGGGTGCGATCATGCCGGCACGTCCGCCGCCCTCGATGGTCATGTTGCAGACGGTCATGCGGCCCTCCATCGAGAGCGCCTCGATCGCGGGGCCGGCGTACTCGACGGCGTGGCCGGTGAGCCCGCCGACTCCGAGCTGACCGAGTGTGGCGAGGATCAGGTCCTTGGCGGTGACGCCGAAACCGAGCTGACCGTCGTAGCGGATGCGCATGGAGCGCGGCTTGGCCTGGACCATGCACTGGGTGGCGAGCACGTGCTCGACCTCAGAGGTGCCGATGCCGAAGGCAAGCGCGCCGAAGGCACCGTGGGTGGAAGTGTGGGAGTCGCCGCAGACGATCGTCATGCCCGGTTGAGTGACGCCGAGCTCGGGTCCGATTACGTGGACGATGCCCTGGCGGTCGGAGCCGAGCGAGTAGACGGGCACCCCAAATTCGTGACAGTTGCGCTCGAGCGTTTCGACTTGCACGCGGGAAAGCTCGTCCTTGATGCGCGCGGCGACGGGCGTGCCGTCGGTGGGTGTGTTGTGGTCGGCGGTAGCGAGCGTGCGATCGGGCCGGCGCACGGAGCGCCCGGCCAGGCGCAAGCCGTCGAAGGCCTGAGGGCTGGTGACCTCGTGCACGAGGTGCAGGTCGATGTAGATGAGGCCGTCGGCGACCTCGTGAGACTCCCAAATCTTCTCGAACAGCGTCTTGGGCATGGTCATCGGTCCTCGTGCTCGGGGGCGTTGGTTTTGGTTTTTATGGGGACGCCTACCGGCGTCGGGATGGTTGGCGTCGTGTGGCTCACTAGCTGCGCCTCAGTCCGGCGGCGACGACTGCGAGGAACTCCGCGTCCGCGTCGCGCTCCTTGGGGTTCTCGAAGTGGTGCGGCAGGTCGGCGTCGAACGTCACGCAATCGCCGGCATCGAGTACGTAGCGCTGCCCGTCGCAGACGAGCACGACGGAGCCCTTCTCGACGAGCGCGCTCTCGCGGCTGCCGGGCT
>DATHLT010000234.1:0-3198 GCA_035487855.1 Solirubrobacteraceae bacterium | reverse complement strand
GCTCGGATGCCTGGAAGGAGAACAGCGGGAAGTTGATCGCGCGCTGGGCTCCTTGCGCTGAGTGGCCGAGGCCGAGCACCGCGAGGATGCTGAACAACAGGAATCCGTAGATCACGTTTTTGTACTCGCGCAAGCGCGAGTAGTCCAAGCGCGAGAGGCCGAGCATCATCAGGAAGCCGATTACTAGATAGACAATCTGGCGGTTGACGTAGTAGCGCGGGTTGCCGGGTATGAGATTGCGGGTGGCAGCGTTCAAGGTAACGATCGAGCAGATGCCAAGCCCGATAACCGCCAGCGCCAGCAGGGGGTCCAGCGGCAGGCGCAGTGTGCGCGGCGCCGCCACAGGGGTCTCATCGGGGGACTGGATAGGGCTGAGCGGGCTCAAAATGTCTTGGAGCTACCGGCGACGAACTTCTTCGGCTTTCCATACCACTGCGAGGCTATGAGGCGCGCGATCGGGGCGGCCGTTTCTGCGCCGAAACCGCCTTCCTCGACGGTCACGGCGATCACGATCGGGCGCTGGGCGTTGCCGAGATAACACATGTACCAGGACTGTTCCACGTGTCCCGCACGTTCGGCGGTGCCGGTCTTCCCATACACCGGATCTTCTTGTTGGTTCCAGCCAGTCCAAACCTGCGTTGAGGTCCCGCCGGGTGCACTCGTGGCCTCATGGATTCCTTCCATCACTAGATTGAGGTCTTCGTAGTCGAGGTGCACGTGATGGCTGGGGAACTTCAGCGACTGCACGAGGCTGCCGGTGGGTTCGTCGATCTGTTTGCCCAGGTGTGGGGTGACGACGGTGCCGTTGCCACCGTTGCGGTACGCGCTGGCGAGCGTGGAGTAGGCCACCGCCATCTGCAGTGGGTCGGTCAGCAGCTCGCCCTGCCCGACCGCTAGGTCCATGTTGTAGCCGACCGTCCACGGCGCCCCTGGTTCAGCCACGATGTAGCACGGGTGACCATGGTGAGCTTTGGTGCATTTGGCTTCAAGCTCGTTCTGTTCGGCGAGCCACTTCGGGTCGGGGATGATGCCCGGGAACTCGCTCGGCAGGTCGATCCCGGTCGGCTCGCCGACTCCAAGCTCGCGAGCCTTGTTCTGGATGATCTCGCCGCCGTGTTCGTTGGCGAGCTTGCCAACGGTGAAGAAGTAGGTGTCGGATGACTCCTTCAACGCTTCCACCAGCGTCGCCGCCCCATAGTCGGTGTGGCCGGCGTTGCAGAACGGCTCGCTCGATACATAGATGCACTGTCCTGCCCCAAGTCCCTCGCTCGGGGTTATCACTCCCGCTTCTAGCGCGGCCATAGCGGTGATCGGCTTGAAGGTCGAGCCGGTCGGGAACGCACCTTCGTCGGCGAGGTCGGTGAGGCGGCCTGGTTCTTCGCCGTTACGCCCTGAGAGTTCGTTGTATTCAGCTTCGGTGAGCGGTTTGGCAAATCTGTTGGGATCGAAGCTCGGGGATGAGCCCATCGCGAGCACTTCGCCGTTGAGCGGGTCGAGCGCGACGAACGCACCGGCGATCGCCGGTTTACCGCCTGCCCGCGCATGTTCCATGCCTTCCTGTAGGGCCTTTTCGCTGGCACGTTGCAGGCCCAAGTCGAGCGTCGTCTGCAGCGTGTGCCCCGCTTTGGGTGGCGTGGGCGCGAGTTTGCTGGCGACCGGCTGGCCTTCGGCGTTGACGGCAATCCGCTTGGCACCAGGCAAGCCGCGCAGGTAGTGGTCGTAGTAGTACTCGAGACCCGCCTGCCCGACGATCGTTCCAGGCTTGACGCCGCGGAAGGCACGCATCTTCAGCTCCGGTTCGTTCACCTGCCCGACGTAGCCGAAGACCTGAGCGGCCATTTCGCCGAGCGGGTATTCGCGAATCGAGACCGGTTCTTGGACGACGCCGGGGAATTCATTTGCGCGCTCGCCGAGGATCGTCAGGGCACCACGCCCGGCGGCAGTCTTGACGGTCACCTCCGCATACGGTGTGGCGGTCATCCCCTCCACCACGCGTTCGTCGATCTTGCGCGGGCTGACTTTGATCACGCGGCTGAGACGGTCGAACAACCGCCTGAGCTTCACCGCAGACTCTGGCAGCGGTGGAACAGCAACGCGCGGAGCACCGGTTGCCAACCGCAGGCGTCTGCGCTCCACACGTTGCGCATGCGTCAAGCGCCGAACCCCACCCAGGGCCGCCTCATAACCTGAAAGGCGCGTGACAGCGGCACGCCTTATGACTTCCGCAGCGTCGAGTTTTTCCTGGTATTCGGTCACTTGGGAGGAGATGCCGGCCGGTAGCTCCTCGGGCACGATCTGCACGGCGTTGGTGACAGTGCTGCCCACCAACGTCTGGCCTTCGCGGTCGAGAATCGCCCCGCGCGGGGCCGCGATCGGAATTTCACGTTCCTGGTTGGCGTTTGCCTGTGCGACGTACTGTTCGCTTGAGAGCACCTGCAGATACCACAGGCGGAAGAAGATCACGCCGAACATCACCATCGCCACGCCGCTGATGATGGCTACACGTAGCGCCAGCTGCGGCGACACTGGGATCCGTGGATCGCGTTTGCGGACGGGCTCGATCGCGCTCATCAAGACCCCCCGCCGTCACGGGCACGCAGGTGACTTGAGTCCCGCCCACCCAGGACGCAGCGAGCGTAGCGTGCTATGCACGCGAGCGAGCGAGGACGCAGATCCAGTGCCGGCATGCGTGCCCGTGCGCTCATGGTCGTGAGAGGGGGCTCAGACCACCGGTCGTGTACGCGCGCCGCCGGCGCCGCCGGCGCGGATCCTCCGGTAGCGCGCCTTCAAGCGCACGCCGTGTGAGTGCCCACATCGGTAGCGCCACGACCGTGTTGACGATCACCCCGAACACTACCTCGCGGAGCAGTTCAAAGCTGACAGGGGCATCGACGCCCAGCATGAACTCCATCAGCGAGTAGCCCACAAGGGCCACGGCTGAGGCGCCGCCGCCAACGATCAGGGGCGTGAACGGGCCTTGGGGATCGCGCAGCTCGCGCAGTCGTCCGCACCAGTAGCCGATCAGGGTAAAGATCAGTGACGTCAGCCCAAGCGTCTGCAGCAGCGCGAGGTCCACGAACAGGCCAACCGCGAAGCCACACACAGCTCCGACGGTGGAGCCGCACAGCAGCCCGACGAATGCCACGAGCAGCGAGGTCAGATCGGCGTTGACCCCGAACACGGGGACCTCGGAGACGA
>DATHLT010000233.1:0-3778 GCA_035487855.1 Solirubrobacteraceae bacterium | reverse complement strand
ACCTGGGGTGCGTGACCGCCGCCTGCCTGGCCGACGCCGGGAGCCATGTCATCGGCGTCGACCCCAACCCAGCCGTCATCGAGGGCTTGCTCGCTGGTCTGGCACCAGTCTCTGAGCCCGGCCTCCAGGAGCTGCTCGACCGCAACGTCTACCGTCTGGACTTCACCTGTGACGCCGGCGCGCTCGCCGGCGCGCGGCGCGCCTGGGTCACGTTCGACACCCCCGTTGACGATGACGATAACGCCGACGTCGAGTGGGTACTGGCGCAGGCAGCGGAGTTGCTCACCGCGCTCCCCGAGCAATCGCTCGTCGTCGTCTCGTCACAGCTGCCCGTTGGCAGCATCGCCAGGCTTCAGGAGCGGTGCGCGTCGCTGCGCGGGGACAGCGGCCTGCGCTTCGCCTGTGTGCCCGAGAACCTGCGACTGGGCCGCGCACTGGAATGTTTCAGCGCACGCGACAGGATCGTTGCCGGCGTGCGCACCGAACAGGACCGCGCGGAGCTCGCCCAGCTGCTCGCGCCGTTCAGTGCCGAGGTGCAATGGATGCGCGTCGAGTCGGCAGAGATGACCAAGCACGCCCTCAACGGCTTTCTCGCTACCTCTGTCGCCTTCATCAACGAGGTCGCAGAGATCTGCGAGTCGGTGGGCGCCGACGCCGAGGAGGTCTCCCGCGGCCTCAAGAGCGAGCAGCGAATCGGCCCACGTGCATATCTCGGGCCCGGCGATGCGTTCGCCGGCGGCACGCTCGCCCGCGACATCGGCTTCCTGCGTGGTCTGGCCAAGCACCGCGGCCTGCCCGACCATGTCTTTGCCGGCGTTGCCGACGGCAACGCCGCACACAAGCATTGGACCCGCCGCAAACTGCTCGAGCTGCTCGCCGCCGACATCACCCAAGTGGCCCCCCTCGCCGGCAGGCACGTGGCCGTCTGGGGTCTCACGTACAAGCCCGGCACCAACACGCTACGCCGCTCGAGTGCGATCGAGCTGTGCCGCTGGCTGGTGGCCACCGGGGCGAGTGTGCGGGCACACGATCCCGTCGTCAGCGAGCTCCCCGACGATCTCGTTGACGCTGTCGAGCTGTGCGCCGGCCCCTTGGATGCCGTCCGCGCGGCGGATGCCCTCGTGGTGTGCACCCCCTGGCCGGACTATCTACGGGTACCAGTCAACGAGCTCCTGTCCGTGATGGCGCTCGCGCAGATCGTCGACGCGGCAGGAGTGCTCGCAGCAGCACTCGCAGATCATCCGCAAGTTCGCTACGCGCGCGTCGGTAGGCCTCCGCGGATCAGTGCCCGCAAGGGTACCGCCGCAAGCACGAGGGCGGAGGTCGACGGGGTTCCCGCATCACTGCCTCACGCGCGGAGCACCGCCGCCGGGGCGCGCACGTGAGCGCTCCGCTGGCCGGCCGCACCGCGCTCATCACCGGTTCCAGTCAGGGGCTGGGGCTGGAGATCGCCAAGGCTTATCTCGCGTCCGGGGCTGCGGGCGTTTGTATCTGCGCTCGCAACGCCGCCATGCTCGAGACTGCCCTCGCCGAGCTGCGCGAGCTTGCCGCCCGCGACCAAAAGGTGTTCGCGTGTGTGGCAGACGTCTCCCGCCCCGACGACGTGGACAAGCTGATGGAGCAGGCCCTCGCCGAGTTGGGGGACATCACGATCCTCGTCTCCAACGCCGGTGTGTATGGCCCCAAGGGCGGGCTCGATCAGGCCGACTGGTCAGCTTGGAGGCGGGCCGTCGAGATCAACCTGTTCGGTTCGGTGCTTCCCGCGCGCAAGCTCGTCGGCCACTTCATCCGGCGCGGATACGGCAAGATCGTCCAGCTCTCAGGTGGCGGCGCGACAAGCCCGCTCCCCGGGCTCAGCGCTTACGCCGCCTCCAAGGCGGCGGTCGTGCGCTTTGCCGAGACGCTCGCCGAGGAGCTGCGCGAGCATCGGGTTGACGTCAACGCGATCGCACCTGGAGCGCTCAACACGAGGATGCTCGACGAGGTCCTCAGCGCCGGTCCCGGGCTGGTCGGCGAGGGCTTTCACAAACAGGCGCTCGAGCAACAGCGCAGCGGAGGCATACCCCTGCAACAGGGGGCAAAGCTGGCGGTCTTCCTCGGCTCACCCGCCAGCGATGGCATCACCGGCAAGCTGCTCAGCGCCGTGTGGGACCCATGGCTGGAGCTGCCCCAGCGGCTCGCCGACCTCGACTCCGACGTTTACACGCTGAGGCGCATCGTGCCCCGCGACCGCGGCCTGACCTGGGGCGAGGCTTGAGGTGTCCGACAAGGCGCTGCCGCCGGTGTGCATCCTCGCCGGAGGACTCGGCACCCGGCTTGGCAAGCGCGCCCGCGGCGTCCCCAAGCCGCTCGTCGAGGTCGCCGGCGAG
This sequence comes from Solirubrobacteraceae bacterium, assembly GCA_035487855.1. GTDB lineage: Bacteria > Actinomycetota > Thermoleophilia > Solirubrobacterales > Solirubrobacteraceae > Palsa-744. The sequence continues at coordinate 1,409 of DATHLT010000233.1, read as the reverse complement.
CCGTTTCTGATTCACCAACTGCGCCTGCTTGGCGCCCAAGGCGTGACCGACACGGTCATCTGTGTCGGCTATCAGGGCGAGATGATCGAGTCACGAATCGGCCCCACGCGCTTCGGGATACGCATCACCTACAGTCACGACCGCCCCGGACTGGACGGCACGCTCGGCGCCATCCGGCGCGCGCTGCCGCTGCTGGGAGAGCGATTCCTCGTGCTCTACGGCGACACCTACCTGCGTGTTGACTATCGCGCAGCCAACCGCGCTTGGCGCGAGAGCGCGCTTCCCGCATTGATGGTCGTTCTGCGCAACGAGGGGCGTTGGGACACATCCAACGCCCGCTACGAGCACAACCGCGTGCTCGCCTACGACAAGCACGCGCCCACACCCGCGATGAGCTGGATCGACTATGGTCTCGGCGGTCTCCTCGCCGACACGCTTGAGTGCGTGCCCTCCGGCGAGAGCGATCTCGCCGCTCTCTACACCGAGCTTGCGCGCAGAGGGAAGGTCTGTGGCTTCCCGGCGACCGAGCGCTTCTATGAGATCGGCACGCCCGCCGCCCTGGAAGAAGCCGAGGCGTTCATAGCTCGCGGCGACTTGATTTGCGGTGCCGGGGACGCTCCGTCGAAAGACGAACAGGTGCTTCCATGAGCACAACAGGAGCCCTGCTACCCCCGCCTGGGGTAGACGAGCTGCCGCGTTTCGATCGCGGATGGGTAGGCCGGACCGGACGCGACCCGTTCCTGCGCTACGTGCATCCAGGCTCGGTCAACTGGTCGGAGGATCTGGAGAACCTGCACGAGGAGACCAGCCGCGACCACTTCATCGACGTGTGGACTCGGCGCGCCATGCTCGCCCGCCTCGGCTCGCTCGCCTCCCAGGTCAGCATCGCCGACATCGGCTGCTCCAGTGGCTACATGCTCGAGGACCTGCGAGCGAGCTACCCCCACGCCACCCTGATCGGGGTCGACCTGATCGCCTCCGGTTTGTGCACCGCGCACGAGCTCGTCCCGGATGCACGTTTGCTACAAGCGGATGCCTGCGCACTGCCGATTCGCGATCGCACCCTCGACGCGGTGCTCAGCGCCAATCTGCTCGAGCACATACCCGATGACGTCCAGGCGCTGAGGGAGTTGCACCGCGTGCTCCGGCCCGGCGCCCGTGCCGTCGTGGTTGTCCCAGCCGCCCCCCGGCTATACGACTACTACGACCGTTTTCTTGGACACGAGCGCCGCTACGGCCGGGGAGAGCTCGCCCGCAAGGCACGCTCCGTAGGTCTCGAGGCGCTCGAGGACATCCATCTCGGCGCGCTGCTCTACCCACCGTTCTGGCTTGCCAAGAAGCGCAATCGCCGTCACTTCCAGCACCTGGAGGACGAGGCGCTACGCGCGCGTGTCGAAAACGACATCGAC
>DATHLT010000232.1:0-6204 GCA_035487855.1 Solirubrobacteraceae bacterium | reverse complement strand
CACCGGCACGCCCAGCGACGAACCGATGAATGCCCTGCACGTGGCGCACCTCGCGATAGGGGATCCCCGCTCGATCGAGCGCCCACCGTGCCTTCTCGCAGTAGTGGCTGATGGGGATCGTGACGAGCTCGAGCACCCCAGGAAAGCTACATTGCCACGGTGCTGCTCTACGACTCGCGGGTGTCGGGCAACTGCTACAAGGTGCGCCTGCTGTTCGCCCACCTCGGCATCGGCTATGAACGCCAGGAGGTCGACGTGGTCGACCGCTTGGGACGCTTGGAGCTGCTCGGCGAGCTCAATCCGGGTCTGCGGGTACCAACGCTCGTGCTCGACGATGGGCGCTCGCTGGGTGAGTCGAACGCGATCATGTGGCTGTTTGCGCAAGGCACCGCGTATCTGCCGGAAGACCCGTTCGAGTGTGCACAGGTGCTGCAGTGGATGTTCTTTGAGCAATACAGCCACGAGCCGAACATCGCCGTGCTGCGCTTCTGGTCTGAGTTCGCGCGCATCGAGCCCGCAGCCGAGGACGTAGAGGCGAAGCTCAAGGGCGGCTACGCGGCACTCGATGCGATGGAGCGACACCTCGCCAACCACCGGTTCTTCGTCGCCGAGCGCTACACGATTGCTGACATCGCGCTGTATGCGTATACGCACGTGGCAACAGCGGGAGGCTTCGAGCTGTCCGGCTATCCACGCATACGCGAGTGGCTTGCCGGCGTGGTCGAGCAGCCCACCCATGTCCGCATCGACGCATGAGCTCGGGCACGTCTCCAGCCTATTGACGCAGGCGGTGAGGTGCGGATAGTTTGAACGAACAGCGCGCGCGAGCAGCTCCGGAAGGGTGTTGAGGGCCGGTGTTGCTCCACGCGAATCCGTACTAGAGGGAGAAAGAAAATGGGGAATTGGCGCCGAGTGATCGGCTTGGTCGCGCTGTGCGTTGGCGTGCTGGTGCCAACAGCAGCTGCGTCAGCAACACCGCAGTATGTGGCGCTTGGGGATTCGTACTCCTCGGGTGTTGGCACACGCGTCTTCTATGAAGAATCAGGCGAATGCGATCGCAGCCCCGACGCCTTCGGGCCGAAGATCGCAGCAGCCAAGAGCTACACGCTCAACTTCGAAGCCTGCAGTGGCGCGAAGACGCCCGAAGTGAACGAAAAACAGCTGAGCAAACTGAGCAGCACGACGAGCCTGGTGACGATCACCATCGGCGGCAACGACGCCGGCTTCAGCAACGTGATCATCAACTGTGCGCTCTACTACTTCACCTGCGGCAGTGCCATCAGCGAAGCGAACGAATTCATTGCCAAAAAACTGCCCGGCCTGCTGGAAACGACCTACAAAGACATCCGCGCGAAGGCGACCAGCGCTCAGGTGATCGTGCTCGGATACCCGAAGCTATTCACCAAAGAAGGCACCACGTGCAACGTCAACTTCCTGACGTCGGGCAACGAGAAGAAAATGAACGAATCGGCTGAAAAACTCGATGCTGTGATCAAGGCACGAGCCGAAGCGATGAAATTCACCTTCGTCAACCCAACGAGCGCCTTTGAAGCGCATGAGGTCTGCTCGTCCTCAGAATGGCTCAACGGCCAGTCCAACCCACTGTCGGAAAGCTACCACCCAAACGTCAAAGGACAGGAAGAGTTCACTTCGCTGGTAGAGGCAGCAATCTAGAGCTGAGCCAGCGAAGCAAAGTGTCTGTTTTGCGGGCGCTACCGAGCATCAGAGCAAGTGGGCTCCAGCCGTGTCCTTGCGGCGCGGGTGGAGCCCACAATCCCGCCTCGAACGATAGGCGCGGCGGCAGTCCACAAGCCCGCCTGTCGAACGACAGAAGGACTCCTAGGCACTACTGAGCAACAGTGGACGAGGCCCGCGATAGGCCGCATCGAACCATCGTCCAAGGGAGCAGCATTAGCGCGATCCCACAGCGCCCACGCCGATCAATAGCGCGATGACCCCTTCCACAGCTGTCCGCCCCCGCTTGACAGACGCCCCTCAGCCGTCGGTCGTTGAGCTGGTCGCAAATGAGCTGGTCGAGTCCGCCTACCAGCCGTTGGTGGACCTCTACTCGGACGAGACAGTTGGCTATGAGGCACTCGCACGGGGGCCCGTGGGAACCCGCCTGGAGCGCCCGATCGACCTGTTTTCAGCCGCCCGCGCCGCGAATCTGGAGATCGAGGTCGAGCTGGAGTGCCAACGTGCTGCACTGGAAGGCGCGCTGGCCGTGGGTATGGCGCCAGGCCAGTCGCTGTTTGTGAACTTCGAGCCGCGGCTGCTCACGCGGCAGATGCCCGACCGCACCGCCGAATTGATACGCACTGCGCTAGAGCACTTCTCCGTATTCGTCGAGTTCACCGAGCGGGCGCTGACAGATCGCCCCGATGAGCTGCTGGCGGTCGCCCAGCGACTACGTCAAATGGGTGTGGGCATCGCGCTCGACGACGTCGGCGCCGATCCACGCTCGCTGGCACTGATGCCGTTCCTCGCGCCGGAGGTGATCAAGGTAGACCTCACCCTGCTGCAGGGCAACGCCTCTCGCCATGTTGCGGAGGTCGTCCACGCCGTCAATGCCGAGGCCGAGCGCACCGGCGCGCTGGTCTTGGCAGAGGGCATCGAGACCGATGAGCAGCGCGAGCGAGCACTGGCGCTGGGGGCGCGCTATGGGCAGGGGTGGCTGTTTGCCCATCCGGGGCCGCTCGACCGGACGGCCCCAGCCGTCGCCGACGCGATCCCACGCCCTTGCCGTCAATCGCTGTCTTTCGCGGACACACCCTTTGGCGTCGTCTCCCGGCAGCGCCCCGTGCAGCGAGGCGATAAGCGCCTGCTGTTGGCCCTCAGCCAACAGGTGGAGGCTGAGACGCGAAACCTCGGTCCGTCCGCCGTCCTGCTCAGCGGCTTTCAGGAGGCGGAGTTCTTCAGCCTGCGCACCCAAGCGCGCTACTCATCGCTCTCACAGGATGCCGCCCTGGTAGGTGCGCTCGGGCACGGGCTGCCAATGCACCCGGCGCTTGGCGTGCGCGGCATCGACCTCGATCAGGCCGACCCGCTGCGCGGGGAGTGGGATGTGGCCGTGATCGGCTCGCACTTCGCGATGGCCTTCGTGGCTCGGGATCTCGGCGATACCGGCCCCGACATGCGCCGACGCTTCGACTTCGCCGTGACCTACGATCGCGACCTCGCGATCGAAGCCGCGCGAACGATGATGGCACGCATAGCAGCGGTCTAAGGGATGAACCCAACTGTTCGCATAGCTTGCGAACTTTTCAGAGAATTTGACTAGCACCGAGCGATCTGCGTCGGATACGATCGGACACTCGCTGATGGCACCGAAGCCGGCAAAGTCGAAAGCACAAGTCGAGCAGCGGGTGATCACAGGACTGCTGATGGCCAAGATCGACGAGCTGCGAGAGCCTCAAGCGCTATCCCTCGAGCGTTTGGCAGGCTCGGCGGACGTGTCACTTTGGACCCTTCACCAACTTCGAGGCGAGCTCTCTGATCCACGCCTGTCAACCGTGCTCAGACTGTGCCGCGCGCTCGGTGTAAGCGCCGGCGAGCTCCTCAACGATCTACCACTGCCAGTCGAGCCTCGCCAGCGACGGGCCCAGGCACGTAAAGGCGATCAATGACGCGATCAGCGCCTCAGGCGCGCAAGGCAATGATTGACCCGATCGGCGCGCAAGGCAATGATTGACCGAGTCGCCCCTCAGGCGCGCAAGCCTCGATCCAGCATCGCTACGAGCCGCTCGAAGCTCTCATCGAGCGAGAGCTCGATCGCAAAGCCAGCGTCGGCCTCGAGCGAGACAAAGCCGTGGAGCGCCACCCGAATCACCCGCGCGGCATGGATCGCATCGGCGTCGTGTAGGTCATAGCCGCGCAGAACGGCCAGCACCACATCTGCCACCGCCGTGGCTGCGGCAACGGCCTCATCGTCTCCCTGTAGCTCGCGCGCGCGCTGTGCAGCTGCATAGCTACCGGGATGCTCGCGGGCGTAACTGAGATAGGCGTGCGCGACAGTGCCAAGCGCGTCGCTACCCGCCCGGCCGGCCGCCGCGCGTCCCAGCTCTGCGGCAAGCTCGCGGGCCCCACGCGCACCCAGCCGCCTGCGCAGGTCCTCGAGGCTATCGACGTGCGCATACAGCGAGGGCGAGCGGACGCCCAGCACGGCGGCCAGCCGCGCGAGCGTCAGCGCCTCGAGCCCCTCCGCATCTGCGAGCTTTGCGGCGGCCTGAACAACCGCCGCCGTGTCGAGTCGCGCACGCGTCATCAATGCCTGCCTGCGCGCGCGATCGCGGCGTCCATCGCCTGCATCGGCGAGCGGACGGCCGGCCCGTGGCCGCACACGAGCACCTCCGGCTCGAGCGCCCGCAATGCCCGTGCCGACTCGACCACCTGCTGGCGGTCCTGGGTGCCCATCGTCGCGAGCGGAAAGCGCTGCGCGAAATGGTTGGGGATCTCGGTCCGCCCGATCGTCGTGAGCGTGTCGCCCGCGAGTAGCGCCCGGTCACGCGTATCGAGGAACGCCACGTGTCCCGGCGTGTGCCCCGGTGACAGGACCACTTCGATGCTGCCGATCCGCTCACCGCCGTGCAGACGCGTGTCCGGCGTTGTCTGGAGCTTGGGCCACGACCCGTGAGGTTTGCCCTCCACAACCGACTCTCCCGCGTGGATACGCGCGTCCAGCTCGCCCATCAGTACCTCCACGCCCTCACCCAGCTGCTTGCGCAGAGCGTCGAGCGAGCCGACGTGATCGCCGTGGCCGTGCGTCAGCGCGATGCGCCTGATCTCGCCACCCGCCTCACGGGCAGCCTCTATCAGCCCATCAGCAGAACCGCCGACGGTCGTGTCCACGAGCGTGAACCCATCCACCTCGCGCACGAGGTAGGCGTTGACAAAATGCAGTCGGTTGACCTGAATCAGGTTCTCGGTGATCTGGGTGGTGCGCATATGCCTATGCCTCCTAGATAATTGCCTAATGGAATTAATCTAGCACGAGCCTTCTAGCCGATCGAGCCTGGGAACCTGACCTCGACGCGCAGCCCACCGGCGGGCTGCGCGTGAACGGCGAGCTTGGCCCCGTGGGCGGTCGCGATCGCATCGACGATCGACAGGCCGAGACCGTGGCCGCCGTCGTGGCGGGTGCGATCGGTGCCGAGCCGTTGGAACGGCCGCACGAGCGATGGGATCTCATCGGAGGAGATGACAGGTCCGCTGTTGGACACCGTCAGGACCGCATCCCTGTCCTGGAGCTCGGTCGCTACGGCCACCCAGCCGTCGGGGCTGTTGTGATGGATGGCGTTGTCGAGCAGGTTGGCAATCAGCCGCTCGATCAGCCGCCCTTCACCAGCGGTGGGAGCACGATCGAGCTTACTTTCTAGGCGCAGCCCACGGCGGGCGATCTCCTCGTAGCGCTCGTCGAGGACCTCGCTGGTGAGCGCGTCGAGCAGCAATGGTTCACGGCGCTCGACCCCGCGCTCGCTGCGAGCGAGGGTCAAGAGCGCGTCGATCGTGTGCTCCTGCTGCTCGCCGATCGCTAGCACCCGCTCGCAGGCGACGCGGAGGGAGGCGGCGCTGGCGTCAGGGTCGGCGAGCGTCACCTCGAGGATCGCGCGCTCCAAAGTGAGCGGCGTTCTGAGCTCGTGCGAGGCGTTGGCGACGAACTGGCGCTGCGCGGTGAACGACGCATCCAGCCGCCCGAGTAGCTCATCGAAGGTGTCCCCGAGCTCGCGCAGCTCGTCGTTGGGCCCGTCGAGCGCGAGGCGCTCGTGCAGGCTGGAGGCTGAGATCCTGCGGGCCGCAGCCGTAATCGTCTGCAAGGGGCGGAGCGAGCGACCGGCGAGTAGCCAGCCGAGCACCATCGAGGCAACGGCCATGAACGCGAGGGCAACACCCGACCAGGCGAGCAGCCGGCGCTGGTCGCTGCCGTGGACGTTGACGGCAACCGCCCCTAGCTGCTTTTCTTCAGCGCGCGACTGCGGGGTGGCATAGAGCGTCGCGGGTTCTTCTGTGGCGCCCGGTTTGTTGGGGGGGATCGGCAGGTACCTGTGTTTCACCACCACTCCTTCTGCGTCGTGAGCGACAACGCTCCGTGAGACGGTGGCCGATCCGCCGGCGTAGGCGATGGCGAGCAGGATGACGCCCAGGATCAAGAAGACGCCGCCGTAGAGGACGGCCAGACGCAGGCGGATCGTGTAGCGCGGCAGGCGC
>DATHLT010000231.1:0-7661 GCA_035487855.1 Solirubrobacteraceae bacterium | reverse complement strand
CACCGGCACGCTCGCACGCACCTCTGTGTCTGAGAAGGACAGGATCTCAAGCCCATAAAGGCGGTCGAAGCCCATCAGCACCTGATTGATCTGCTCCGCCGACGGGCTGCCCATGCGGGCGCCACGATAGCCTACGGTCGTTCGTCAGGGTCCTCGCGAGGATCACACCACCGGCAGTGGCTGACGTTCACACACCATGAGCAGATTGGACGAGCTCCCACCCGACCAGCGCGCGGCGCTCTCACTGCTTGTGCGCCAGCACAAGAGCTACGCCGACGTCGCCGCCATGTTGGGCATCGCCGAGCACGCCGTGCACGACCGCGCGCACGTTGCCATCGTCGTACTCGCGCCGCGCCAGGCGCGCGCGCTGACACCTCAGGACCGCCTGGAGATCACCGACTACATGCTCGGCCAGCAGCCGACGATGGGCGAACGGCTGCGCACACGCACGCTGCTCGGCAACTCCGAGCCTGCCCGCGCCTGGGCGCTCGAGCTGGCGGTCCAACTCGCGCCGTTTGAAGCCGAGCTGCCGGACATCCCCCCCGCTCAGTCACAGCCGCAAAAGCCACAGCGGCAGCCGCAGCGCCTGCAGGATCTCTCCGCTGCCGCCGCTGTTGCTGCTGCCACCGCCGTGGCTTCCCCGCCGGGGGCCAAGGGCGCCACCCGCTCCGCTACAGCCGGCGGCAGCGGAGCAGCGGGCTCGCCTGCGAGTCCCGCCGTGCGTAGCTCGAGGCGCGGCGGCGCAATCCTGTTGGCCGGGATCGTCGTTGTGGTTGTCGTGGCTGTCCTGCTGCTCAGCGGCGGCGGCAAAAAATCGGCTAACAGCAAAACCTCCAGCTCGGCCGCGACCAAAACTGGACCGACCGTGGAGAACCAGATCTCGCTCAAACCCCCGCCCGGTCCCAAGAGCGGCAGCATCGGCGTGGTCGAGGTGATCGCCGAAAAAAGCAAGCAGGCGTTCTTCATCGAAGCCCAGCACCTCCCCGAGTCCAAAGGCTTCTACTACGCGATCTGGCTTTACAACTCGCCCACCAGTGCGCTTGCCCTCTCAAAGAGCCCATCCGTTGGCTCCACCCACCGTCTCGCCGGTGGCTCGCTGTTGCCCAGTACCGCTGGTAGCTACAAAGAAATCATGCTCACCAAGGAGACCACCGCCCACCCCACCCATCCCGGGCGGGTCGTCTTGCGTGGGGCGTTCAGCCTGACTGGCTGACGGGCAAAAGCTTCCCCGGATTCATGATCCCTCTGGGGTCCAGCTCGGCCTTCAACGCGCGCAGCGCCTGCACGCCACCGACGCTCACCTCTTGCTCCATCCACGGCATGTGGTCGCGCCCCACGGCGTGATGATGGGTGATCGTGCCGCCGCCCGCCACGATCGCATCGCCCGCGGCACGCTTGGCCGCCTGCCACTGGCTGAGTTCATCGCCCTCCTGCTGGCGGGCGATGAACGTGAAGTACAGCGACGCACCCGTCTCATACACGTGCGAGATATGGCACATCACGAGGCCCGGGGTGCCGCGCTCGCCCAGCGCCCGCGCGATCGCCTCGCCCACCCCACGATGAAGCTCGGTCAGCTTCGACCATTGCGTGGCCGTCTCTAGCGTCTCCACCATCACCCCGTGGGTCAGCAGCTCATCGCGCAGATACGGCGCTGAGAAGCGTCCTTTCAGCCACGCCTCGCCCGGTGAGCGACCCACCGCAAGCCCACCGTGTGCACGCACGATCTGTAGCGCGCGGCCGCGGCGAAAGGCGACGTCCTGCGGCGTGCCCTCGAAGCCGAGGATCGCAAGACAGCCCGCGCCGTAGCCGCGCGCGCCGATGTACATGCGCCCCAGGCGCCCCTTGACGCCACCCGAGCCGGCCAACGCCAGCGACATACTCGTCTCCTGCTCGTCTGACACGCGCGCCACATCCGGCAGCACGTGCTCGTGGGCCAGCGCCCGCAGCGTCTGTGCACCCGCAGCGAAGTCCTCGAAGAAAACGCCCTCATAGATGCGCTCAGCGGGCACCGGGCGTATCCGCAGCGAGAGCTCGCTGATCACGCCCATCGTCCCCTCAGAGCCCACCAACAGCTGACGCAGGCCGGGGCCCGCGGCGCTCGCGGGCAGCGCTTGCAGCTCTATGTCCGTTGCCGGCGCGACCAGGCGTAGTCCGAGCACCAGCTTGTCGATCGCGCCGTACCCCGTGGATGCCTGCCCCGCGGATCTCGTCGCCGCGCAGCCGCCAAGCGAGACGTACTCAAACGACTGGGGAAAGTGGCCAAGCGTCAGCCCGCTGGCACCAAGCTCACGCTCGAGCGCCGGCGCGCGCATACCCGCCTGTACGGTCACCGTCGCCGACTCCCGGTCGAGCTCCAGTAGCGAGGCCATGCGGCTCATGTCCAGCGCCAGCACGCCGCGGTGGCTACCGCGCAGCGGCGCCACGCCGCCGACTACGCTCGTGCCGCCGCCGAACGGAACGACTGCAAGCGAGGCGCGGGTGCAGAGCGCCAACAGCGCGCGCAGCTGCTCGTGACCCGAGGGATACACCACCGCATCAGGCGCGCCCTCCGGTGTGCCCGCACGCAATCGCACCAGATCGACGTAGCCCTTGCCGGCGGCGTGCAGCACACGCTCGAGGTGCTCATCGCAGACGTTGTTGGCGCCGACGATCTCCCGCAGTGCTGCGAGCGTGGGCTCATCCAGCGCGCCAGCCGGCAGGCGCACGTGCTCGAGCGCCACCGGCGGACGTGGCTTGGCGCCCAGGCCAATGTGCTCGCGTAGGAACTCCAGCGCGTGCGCGGGCAGCCCCGGCGGGTGCGCGGCGTCACCCCACCCCCACCAGCGCATCGATGGCGTCGCCGAGGCATCGGAAACCCTGGGCGCGCCGGGGGTCTGGAGCACCACTGGCATCTCACACACTGATCCGCTCGAGGCCGTCGAGCGCTTCATCGAGCGTACGCTCGGCCGCGCGACGCACCATCCGTCCACCGATCCGCGGGGAGAGCCCAGCGAGCATGCCAAAACGCGGTGAGTAGCCGGCAAGCGCCTGGCGCAGCTCGATCGTCACCTCCGTGGCCTCGGCCACATTCGCGCCCGCCGCCACGAGGCTCACGTCGGTCTCCGCGGAGCTCAGCACGCGGGCGAACGGTGTGCCCTGCACGCGTTGCGCCCATGTGAGCAGACGGGCGCGCTCGTCTTTGGCGACCACGTCGAAGTCCGCCCGCACGACCTTGCCCTTGCGGGTGCGCATCACCTCCGTGAACGCGTCCCCGTCGACGCCCTCCACACGGGTCACGCGTGGCCACCAGCGCGGCAGATGATGGGGATCGCAAACCAGCTCCCATAGCTGCTCGACTGGTGCTGCGATCGTGCGGCTGCGACGCGCGGTGGGCACGCGCTCAAGCTTAGGTGCTCAGGACTCGTACGTGAGCAGCGCGTGAACGTCGCGGTCTGCCAGCCGCTCGCGCCCGTCCAGGAACGCGAGCTCGATCAGAAAGCCGCAACCGACGACCTCTCCCCCGAGCTGCTCGGTCAGCTCGCACAGCGCGGCGGCGGTGCCGCCGGTGGCCAGCAGGTCGTCGTGCACGAGCACGCGCTTGCTGGCGGCGACAGCGTCGGTGTGAAGCTCGAGCTGCGAGGCGCCGTACTCGAGCAGATATTCGGCGCTGACCGTCTCATAGGGAAGCTTGCCTGGCTTGCGCGCAAGCGCGAAGCCAGCCCCGAGCTCTACCGCAAGCGCCGGGCCGAGCAGGAAGCCGCGTGCCTCCGCCGCGATCACGCAGTCGACCCTTAGCGGCCGTGCATAGTCGGCCAGGCGACGCACACACTCCGCCAGTGCCTCCGCGTCCGCCATCAGCGGCGTGATGTCCTTGAAGCCGATCCCCACCGTGGGAAAGTCGGGGATCTCGCGGATCAGCGAGCGCAGGTCAGTCGATGCTTGCATCATCGCGAGAGAACGCCATGGCCCTCTGACGCCCGAGGACCAAGCAGATCAAGGACGCAGCGAGCGTGGCGTGCTGTGCACGCGAGCGAGCGAGGACGCAGATATGCGCCGGTCATCGGGCGTCAGCGGACGATCTTGCGTAGGTCACGAATCAAGAGCAGATGCTTGAGGTGGGTTGCCACGGCGGCGAGGTTCTCGAGTGCCTCGACGGCCTCCTTGCGCCGCTCGGGGTTACGCGAGCGAAGCGCCGGGGCGAGGATCTGCTGCAGCAGGTTCGCCTCGCGGTCAGCGGAGGAGCGAAAGACCCTGAGGTTTCGCCCGCCAACGCCGTAGCGGGCGAGCTCGGCGACCGCGGCGATGATCTCGCGTTCGGTCTCGTCGAAGTAGCGTACGCCGCCGCGCAGCTCACCTTTGACGACGCCGAACTCTTCGAGCTCACGCACGAGTTTGGCCTCGGCCTTGGTCTCCTCGAGCACGTCATCCAGCGAGTACAGCGCGCCGCTTGACTGCCCGACGGTGACACTGGGGCGCCAGCCACGCGAACCCTCACGCCCCACACGCCCGGGAACGGGCGGAGTATCGGATCCCACCCCACCCACCCCCGCTCCACCGCGACCGGCGGCTAGCTCCTGGCGAATGACCCTTAGCGGCAGGAACTCGTCGCGCTGCATGCGCAGGATCGTGCGCAGGCGCGCGACGTCGCCCTGGGTGTAGAGGCGGTACCCGCCGGGTGTGCGCCGCGGCGTCAGCAGTTTCTGATCCTCCAGGTAGCGGATCTTTGAGATGGAGATGTCGGGGAACTCCTGCGCGAGTGCCTTGCACACGGCGCCGATCGTCAGCGACTTCTGGCGCTTGCCGACGTCCACCTGGCCGGTATGGTCCTGCTCGGCCAGTTCCAGGTCGATCTGCTCTGCGTCGGCGGGTGTGATTTGGGTAGCCATCAGTGTTGGGTAGTCCCTCAGCGCGCGTGGAAGGTGAGCTTGTACTTGCCGACCTGCACCTCATCGCCCTCCTCCAGGCGGTGAGAGTCGATACGGGAACGGTTCACGTAGGTACCGTTGAGTGAGCCGCAGTCATCCAGATACCAGTGTTCACTGCGGCGGATCAAAAGCGCATGGTCGCGTGAGACGGTGATGTCGTCGAGGAACACCTCGCTGTCAGGCCGCCTGCCGATGCTCATGCGCTCGCCGTCCACTGCAAAGCTCTCGCCCACGCGTCCGCCGCCGGCGCGAATGACGAGCGCCGGGCCATGCGCGGTGACCTGCCCGATCTCGACAGGCACGAGCTCGCCGGTCTCATCGATGCGGTAGGTCGCGGTGATCGGATCCCCACCGGATCCAACGCCAGCGCCACCGCCGGCGCTCTCATCGTGCGCAAGCAGCGAACCGCATCGCTGGCAGTAGTTGGCTCCCTCGCCGTTGACAAAGCCGCACTCCGTGCAGTGCAGGGCCATGGCCGCCTACTGCTGGCGGTTGGCCAGGATGTCGGTCAGCCGCTGGACGTCCTCGCCGGTGATCGTGATGTCGCCGTCCTCGTGCTTGTGGCGCAGCCGGTTGACGAGCTCGGCGCGAAGGATGTCGATCTTGCCGTGCAAGATGCGCCGCTTGTAGGAGATCTCCGTCTCCTCCTCAGCCAGCTGGGCGATGACGTCTTTCAGTTCAACGTCTGTGAGCGAGCCAAGGTCGGGGAACGTCTCATCCATCTGGCACTTCTCCTCTCCCGGCACACGAAGCGGCGGGTCGCGAACACGCCGGCTCTTGCCGACCATTGCGCGGCAGTATAGACCAAAAGGTCAAGCTGAGCTTGAGACTATGGATGGGCTCCAGCGCGCAGCTGCAGGACACTCGAGCGGGCATACATGACGGTGGCGACGAGCGCCATCGCGAGCCCGACATACAGCAGCACTTCGGCGAATCCGCTGAGGCTCGCCATGGCGAAGAAAAACGACCCCATCACGGGCGCAACGGCGAGCCGTCCGGGCCAGTTGATCCGTAGCTCCACTCCCCGGGAGAGGCTATAGCGACCGACGATGAGCATCAAAAGCTCGCGTACGGCGAGCACCGCGAGCGCCCAGCGGGGCAGGAGATCAAAGCTCCAGGTGACGACCACGCCGCAGATCACAAGTAGGCGGTCGGTGACGGGATCCATGAGTGCGCCCAGGCGGCTGTACTGGCCGGTCGTGCGGGCGGCGATCCCGTCGGCATAGTCGCCCCAGCCGATAACCCCAAACAGGGTGGCCGCAAGCGCGCTTTCGCCATCGCTGCTGGACAGCGCGACGACGAGGAACACCGGGATCAACGCCAGACGTGTGAAGCCGATGGCATTGGGCAGCGTCCACGGTCGCAGCGGCTGGCCGGCCTGTGTCTGGGGCGGTGGCGGGCCGGAGCGGTCGAGTCCGAACAGGCGCCTGACGGTCAGCCGCGCGGGGGCATCCTCTAGGAGAGGCTTTGGCACAACTCGTCCACGGCCCGTACAAGCTGCTCGGACTCGGCGCCTAGCGGCAGGCTCGGGCCATCCTGGCGCCCGCGGCGGATCTGTACCTCGACCTCGCCGGACTCAAGCGAACGGCGCCCCACGGTCAGCCGTAGCGGGCAGCCGAGCAGCTCTGCGTCGGCGAACTTCTCACCGGGCCCCAGGTCGCGATCGTCGTATAGGACCTCCACGCTGCCGTGCACGAGCGTCTCATACAGCGCATCGGCAGCGTCACGCTCGGGCGTGCCCGTCTTGCCCAATGCGACCAGATGGACGGCGAACGGCGCGAGCGCCTTGGGCCAGGAGATGCCGTGATCGTCTGCGAACTGCTCCACCGCAGCGGCGACGATACGCGCGGGGCCGATCCCGTAGGAGGCCATCCACACGGGTAGCTCAGCGCCCGTCTCATCGATGTAGCGTGCGTCTAGTGGCTCTGAGTAGCGTGTGCCGAGCTTGAAGATGTTGCCGATCTCGATCGCCGGTTCGCGCGTCAGTGTCTCGCCGTTACGGATGTAGTCCTCCCCCACCTTCTCGATCCCCGGCAGGCTCAGCGCGACCTCGACGTTCGCGGCGAAGTCGGCCCCCCGCACGATCTCATCCTCACCTGCTGCGCACGGCGCCATGTACTCGTGCGCGCCGGTGCCGCCCATCATCCCCACGTCGCCCTCCACGCGGTAGTAGCGCAGCCCGGTGCGGTCCATCATGCGGTCGTAGGCGCTGATGTGAAGCGCGTAGCTTTCCTCCAGCGAGGCGAGGTCGCGATCGAAGCTGTAGGAGTCCTTCATGATGAACTCGCGCGTGCGCAGGACGCCGGCGCGTGGGCGCGCCTCATCGCGCTCCTTAACCTGGAAGTGGTAGACGATCTTTGGCAAGTCGCGGTAGGAGCGGATGACCTGCGCCATGTGGAACGTGACCGCCTCCTCGTGGGTCATCGCCAGCACCAGCTCTGAGCCCTTGCGGTCGGTTAGCTTGAATAGCGCCTCGATGTCTAGGCGCCCGGTCTTGCGCCACACCTCCGCGGGCTGCAGCACCGGCATCAGCATCTCCTGCGCGCCGATCGCGTCCATCTCCTCACGGATGATCTGAACGACCCGCTGGTGTATGCGCCAGCCGGCGGGCAGCCACGTCCACATGCCCGCCCCCATCTGGCGGATCAGCCCAGCGCGGACCATCAGCTTGTGCGAGATCGCCTCCGCGTCAGCGGGGGCCTGCTTCTCGGTGGGCAATAGGTATTGGGAGAGGCGGGTCATAGGGTGCTCACGCCG
>DATHLT010000230.1:0-47442 GCA_035487855.1 Solirubrobacteraceae bacterium | reverse complement strand
TCACTTTGGCGAGACTGACGTTGAAGTGCCGGCCGCTGAGGGTTCCTGTGATCTGCTCGGAGCCCGCTCCGAAGCGGACAGAGCCGGGCGAAGCTTGCGTGCCGGAGATGCGGATGTTGGTCGCCTGCAGCTCGCCGTTGTGCACGGGGAACGTCGCGGTCAACTGCACGCCGGGAACGAGCGAAAAGTTCTTGAGCACGGCTGATGAGCTGGTGAGCTTGGCATAGCCGCCGCGTAGGCCGCCGAAGCTCGAGCCGCTGGGGAGCTTCTGCTCGGCTTGCAGCGTGGCTGCGATCACCTGGCGGTTGAGGTCGACGAGCGTGTCGAGCACCGCCACGAGCGTGCGTCCCGGATTGCCGGCGAGCGTCTTGGGTGCTCGCACATAGGCTAGCTTGGTTGGGGTCACCGGGGTGGGCGCGAACTGGTTGGCGCCGGCCGTGCACGACTGGACGGGTTTAGCGGCGAAGAAGGCGCTGAGCGCTAGTGAGGCGCAGTCGCTGAGGTCGCTGCCGATCACGGAGTGTCCGGTGAAGGGCACGAGCAGCAGTTGCGCATCGGGGATCTGCGCGGCGACGCTACGCGCGTTGGTCGTCGGCGTTCTCAGATCCTGCTCGCCGGAGAAGATCAGGGTGGGCACGTTCGGCAAGGCGCTGGCAGGTGCAGGCGCAGGCGCCGCGTTGGGCCAGCTGGCGCACGCGGGAACGAGGCTGTTGGCGTAGGCGGTGGCCGCGTCGAAGGGGTAGAAATCGTTGGTGGGCTGGGCGTGCAGGTAGCTGCTGGCTTCATTCAGCCGGGTCGTCGCTGGAGCGGTGCGTTGCCAGGGGAACGGCTCCTCTTCGCATGTGGTGGCGAAGTACAGCGCTTCGTCTACCTCCTGGGAGACTTCGCCGCTGTTGCCTTCGCTGGGTAGATTCGGGATCAGACCCTCGGAGAGCAGATGCAGTCGCAGCAGCGGATCAGGATCGTGATGCAGCGCCGATTGCACGGCGGCCGGCAGGAGCGCTCGTAGGGCCGGATTCAAGTCGCCGGCCTCGAGGATGTCGAGCAGCCCGGTCTCATTGAGGCTGCTCGTGTGGCGCTTGCCCGAGCCGTCATACACCGAACCGCTGAGACCTCGCTTTTTCAACTGTGCGGCGAGGTTGGCGAGGTCGCCCACAGGGTTGGAGGTGATCCCTGTGCAGGCGCCATTTGTGCATAGCTCGTCGAGCACGCCGGTGATCGCCTCGAAGGTGGGGATGGCATACGGTTCTGGCCCGTCTGTGGGCACGACCGAGTCGAGTACCAGCGCTTCGACGTTCTGCGGGTAGCGTTCTGCGTACTCCAGCGCGACCTTAGTGCCGTATGAGGTGCCGTAGAGGACGAGCTTTTCATAGCCTCCCTGCTGGCGCAGTTCCTCGATGTCTTGGACGGATTCTGCGGTGGTAAAGCCCGCCCGCGCAGGTCCTATCTGTGCCGCGCATGCTTCGAAGATCTGGCTCTCGGGCTTGTCGCTAAAGATTTCAAATGCGGGGCAGGCCAATGGATCAGAGGCGCCCGTGCCACGCTGGTCGAACACCAAGAGATCGCGCGAGCCCAGCGCCGGAGCGATCGACTGGGCGATGAATTCCATGAGCGGGTTGGCCGCTTGACCGGGGCCACCGGCGAGAGCCACCACCGCGTCGCGGCTGGGGCTCGTGCCGGCCAGCTTGCGCTCCACGCTCAACGAGATCGTGCCAGGGACGGCTCCCGCGCGATCGATCGGGACTGGCAGCGAGGCGCAACTGATGCCCGCCGATCCTGGGCAGGGGATGAAGCTAAGGCTGGATGATGCCGCCGATGAGCTGGGCCAGGCGAGCGCCAGCATCGGCATCAGCGCCAAAGTGGTGGCTCGCCTGCGCATCGCTGCCGACAATAGCTGCAGTGGCAGTTGAATTCGCCGGCAGCACCACGTGGCGTCCTGCGAGCCTGCCCACGAGCGTGTGGTGTGGCCCGAGGTGCAACGTTCCGTGCGCGGCGGCAGGTCCGCTCACCTGCAGGCTCGCCGCTTCGGCTTTGATCGTGCCGGACAGGGTCAT
Source organism: Solirubrobacteraceae bacterium (assembly GCA_035487855.1). Classification (GTDB taxonomy): domain Bacteria; phylum Actinomycetota; class Thermoleophilia; order Solirubrobacterales; family Solirubrobacteraceae; genus Palsa-744. The sequence goes on along the minus strand of DATHLT010000230.1, from coordinate 45,388 downwards.
GCCCGGCACATACGAGTAGCCATGTAGGCTGAATGTCCCGTTCGCGAACTCGGCCCATCCGGCGCGCAAACCCCCGAGGCGCAGCGTGGGTAGTGCAGTGATGCTTTCCAGCGAGTCGCTTAGCGTCAGCCGCAGGGCGAGCTCGCGTACGAAATCCTCGACGGTGAGCTTGACCGCATGCAGCGTGCGACCGGGAAGCCCGCTGTAGCCCTTGGTGGGCGAGACGAGCGCGAGTCGCTGCGGCGGCAGCGGTGGTGGCCGCAGGCTCAGGGGCGGAGGCGCCGGGTGGCATGGCTTGATGGTGCTCGGCGCGAACAGTGCCTGCAGTGCTTCGCTGGCGCAGCGGGTCTGCTCGTCGGTGAGCACCGAGTGGCCGGTGTACGGCACGACGAGCAGGTGGGAGTCGGGGATCTGCTCGGCGACTTCGCGCGCATTGGCGGTCGGCGTGCGCAGATCGTCGGCGCCGCTGAGGATCAGCGTGGGAACGTCGGGCAGGGGCGCATCGTCGACGGAGGGAGTGGAAGTGCTGAACGGCCAATAGGCGCACGCTTCCACGTCGCTCAGTTGCAGTGCAGAGGCTGCTGTGAAGGGGGCGAACGCGCTCGCTGGCAACGCGCGCGCGGCGGCACTGGCTTCGGCGATCCGCTGCTTGGGATCGGAGCTGCGGCGCCACGGGAAGTCCTGCTCTTCACAGCTGGTGGCGTAGTAGAGCGGCGTATCGAAGTCTTCAGGTTCGCCTTCGCCCTGCCCGGCGGTCGTCAGCAGGCGGGCAAGCGGCTCCGTGTCGTTCCTGGCAGCGGCTGCAATTGCAGTGAGGAATTCTGCACGCAGCGGTGGGGAGAAGTCACCTGCCAGCAAGATTTCGAGCAGCTCGTCGGCTGAGAGGAAGACATGATGTGCGTTGCCGTCTTCGTCGATCACGTTCGCGCGCAGCGGCGCTTGTTCCATGCGGGCGACGACACGGCCGAGGTCGGCGACAGGGTTAGCGGTGATCTGTGCGCATAGTTGCTCGACGCACATCTGGCGCAGGATGCGGGGAACGGCGGCGAACGTCGAGCGGCTGAGCGTTTCCGGGCCGTTGGGCGGGACGACCGAGTCGAGCACCAGCGCTTCCACGTGGCTGGGGTACTCCTGGGCGTAGAGCTCGGCGACCTTCGTGCCATAGCTCGTGCCGTACAGGACGAGCTTTTCATAGCCGCCCGCCTGCCTGATCGCCTCGATGTCCGCGACGGTGTCAGCAGTTGTATAGAACGACCGGTTGCCTCCCAGTTGATTGGCGCAGGCTTCGATCAGCGGGCCAAACGAGTGATAGAGCCGCGGCACTTCGAAGGCATGGCAGGCGAGAGGATCGGAGAGGCCAATGCCTCGCTGGTCGAAGACGATCAGATCGCGTGTCGAGGCGATCGGGCCGAGTAGTTCGGCGAACGTTTCCGAAAATGGCAGTGCCGACTGTCCCGGTCCGCCGGCAAGGGCGATGATCGCGCTGTGAGCTTCTCCCACAGGCGCTCGGTGGCGGCGGAGCGCGAGCGTGATCGTGCCGGGAACGGTGCCGCTGGGGTCCAACGGCACGGTGACGTGGCCGCAGGCAAAGTCGTTGCTGTTCGCGCACGGAGTAAACGCGATCTCGGCTCCGGCGGACGGCGCGAACTGGGAGCAGCCGAGGCTGAGCAGCCAGACGCACGCCGTCAACAGGACCGCCAGTCTCCGCGCGCGAGGTTGCATTAATCGGAATCTATTGATTGTGACGGCGCATGCGTGTCGATTGTTGCGCGCGGCTCGCGCTAGGGTCTCGCCGATGGCACCTGCTCGCGAGACGGTCAACGCCCCGGCGGCTCCGCCGGCGATCGGGCCCTACAGCCACGCTGTGCGGACAGGCAATCTGCTGTTCTGCTCGGGGCAGATCCCGCTCGACCCGCACACAGGGGAGCTGGTCGGCGGGGGCGCTGCCGAGCAGGCACGGCGTTGTCTGGAAAACCTGCAGGCGGTGTGCGACGCGGCTGGAACCACGCTCGATCGCGCGGTGCGAATGACCATCTACATGACAGATCTGGCGGCGTTCGCGGAGGTCAACGAGGTGTACGGCTCGTTCTTCGCGGCTGACCCGCCGGCACGCGTGACGGTCGGCGTCGCGCAGTTGCCGAAGGGCGCCTACGTAGAGATCGACGCCACAGTGGCACTGTAGGCGTCCGTCGGCTCCACGCTGCGCAGGGCACGATTGAGCAGCTCGCGAAGGGTCTTGCGCTCGTCGGCGTCGAGTGCCGCGAGCACCTCGTCCTCGATTGCCACCTGCGCGCGTTCGGCGATGCTAAGGGCGTTGCGGCCTGACGGTGTGATCTCGACTAGATGCCGGCGCCGGTCGCTGGGATCGCGCATACGCGTGGTGTAGCCCTGCTGCTCGAGCTCGTTCAGCAGCAGCACGACGTTGTTGGCATCCATGCAGAAGGCGTCGGCGAGATCTTGCTGGGGGCATCCGTCGTGGTCTGATACGTAGCTGAGCGCGACGAGATGGCGCAGGTGCATGCCCAACTGCTCCTCGTTGGAGCGCCGGTAGACCTGCTTTGCCAAGCGACTCAGCAGCACCGCCGAGCCGGGGGCACATTCACGCTGATTTGCCACATCTTGAAGTCTATACATCCTCTAAGCACCAATCATCACATTAGCAGCGATCGTTAAGTTTTCGTAGATCATCCTTGTTATATGGATGATAGTTGTTATGGTGTGTTCCACGCAACCTTGGAGGACACCAATGACCGCTCTACTCAGCCAGCTCAAGACCCCCGCTCACTCTGAAAACTCAGACCGCCGACGCTGGATCGCCCTTGCTGTGCTGTGCCTCGGACAGCTGATGATGGTGCTCGACGCGACGATCGTGAACGTCGCGCTGCCCTCGATCCAACGCGATCTGCACTTCACCCAGTCGAACCTCACGTGGGTAATCGACGGCTACATGATCACCTTCGGCGGGTTCCTCCTGCTGGCGGGCCGCTTCGGTGATCTCGTTGGTCGCAAGCGAGTGTTCCTGAGTGGGCTCGTTCTGTTCGTGGCCTCGTCGATTCTGTGCGGCGTATCCGATAGCCAGGCGATGCTGATCGGTGCACGCCTGTTGCAGGGTGTGGGTGGGGCGGTGGCCTCGAGTGTGATCCTCGCAATCATCGTCACCGAGTTCCCCGAGCGCGCGGAGCAGGCGAAGGCGATGGGCATGTACGCGTTCGTCTCCGCCGGAGGCGGCTCGATTGGCCTGCTCGCCGGCGGTGCGCTGACGCAGTCGCTGGACTGGCACTGGATCTTCTTCGTGAACGTGCCCATCGGCATAGTCGCGTTCGCGTTGGGCTGGATGCTGATCGCGGAGAACGAGGGCATCGGCCTCGCCGGTGGGGTGGACGTGCTCGGCTCCGTCCTCGTCACCTTGGCGACGATGTTCGGCGCATTCGCGATCGTCAAGTCCGGCGACTACGGACTGCTCTCGGCACGCACGCTTGGTGCCGGCGGCATCTCGCTGACCTTGTTGGCTGGATTCTTCACGGTGGAGGCACGGGTGGCAAACCCGATCATGCCGCTGCGGATCCTGCGGCTGCGCACACTGATGGGCTCGAGCCTCGTGCGCGGGCTGCTCGTAACTGGCATGTACTCGTCCTTCTTCCTCGGGGCGCTGTATCTCGAGCACGTACTCAGATACAACGCGATCGACACAGGGCTGGCGTTCATGCCGCTGACGATCGCGATCGCGGCCATGTCGATGGGGATCTCAGCCCGTGCGGTGGGGCGCTTCGGTGCGGTGCCAACGCTCGCTGCGGGACTCGCGGGGATTATCGTCGGCCTGCTGTTGCTGGCAGTGCAGGGGGTGCACGCGAGTTACTTCCCCGGCCTGTTCTTTGCCTTCCTGGTTCTCGGCATCGGCGCGGGCGCCTCATTCCTGCCGCTGCTGACGATCGGGATGGCTGACGCGCCGGCGCGCGACGCAGGCCTGGCCTCGGGCATCATCAACGTCTCCGTGCAGCTGTTCGGCGCGATCGGCCTGGCAGCGCTCGGCACGGTCGCAACCGATCATACGAAGGCGCTGAGCGCAGCGGGCCATCCGCTGCTGGCGTCGCTCACGGGCGGCTACCACCTTGCCTACGTGGTCGCCTCCGTGTGCGTGGGGGTGGGCGTGCTCGCGGCGTTCCTGGTGCTGCGCGGGCCAGCATCGCCGCCGCAGGAGGTCGTCGTCGAGCGCGACGAGCAGCTCTCCGACATGGAGCTGATCGCCGCTTAGATCTCAGCTCCTGGCCCGGGTTAGGGCGGGCGCAACTGTGCTACCCCCGCAGCTGCGCCCGCTTGACCTTGCCGCTGGCGGTCTTCGGCAGCTCCTCCGCGAACTCGATGATGCGGGGGTACTTGTACGGGGCAGTTTCGCGCTTGACGTGCTCTTGCAGCTCGCGCACGAGCTCCGGCGAGGGCACGTAACCGCCGCCGCGCAGCACCACCACAGCCCGCACTACTGACCCGCGCTCCTCGTCTGGAGCGGCCACCGCGGCGGCCTCCGCGACGGCGGGGTGGGCGACGAGCGCGGACTCGACCTCGAACGGCCCGATGCGGTAGCCGGCGGAGACGATCACGTCATCCGCGCGTCCCTCGAAGTGCAGCCAGCCGTCATCGTCTTCGGTGACCTTGTCGCCGGTGTACCACCGGCCGCCGTTGCGTCGATCCGCGATATGCCACACGCCGTCGACGCCGCGTCTGGCATGCTCGCCGAGATAGCCGAGGAAGAACGTAGGCACGCTCGCCGGATCGACCGTCAGCTCGCCGTCGAGGATCGTGAGGCCCATCCCTGGAAGCGCCCTGCCCATCGATCCGAGGCGCGCGGGGGTATCGAGTGGGGTGCCGGTCGTCTGCCCGGTCTCCGTCTGGCCGTAGCCGTCGCGGATCTCCAAGCCGGTGGCCTCCTTCCACGCACGCAACACCTCTGGGTTGAGCGCCTCGCCGGCGGCCACCATCCCGCGCAGGTCCGCCAGCGGGCGAAGCGTCGCGCGCTTGGCGATCACGCGGTACTCCGTGGGCGCCATACACAACACGTTCACGCGCTCGCGCTCCAACAGCTCCAGGCGCTCGTTTGGATCGAAGCGCGCATCGTGTAGCAAGGCGGATGCGCCTGACAGCCACGGTGCAATGAACACGTTGCGCGCCGACTTCGACCAGCCGCTGGCGGCCGTGCACCACACCAGATCGCCGGGGCGGGCACCCAGCCAGTGCGCGGCCTGCACGCGCTGACCGTCGAGGTAGCGCTGCGCGTGCACCACCGCCTTTGGCTCGCCGGCCGTGCCGCTCGTGAACGTGAGCAGGCACGGATCATCGCCGCCCAGGTCGACCGCGGGCACTGGCGCTGACGCGAACAGCAGCTCATCGGGCACATACGCGACCGGGATGGGCCTGGACCCAGCGGCGATCGCAGCGTCGAGCTCCTGACGGTTGCGCTCATCGGCGATGATCAGCGTGGGGGCGACCGTGTCGATGCGCAGGCGCAGGTCTTTCCTGCGCAGTTGCTCTGTGCATGGCAGCACCACCGCGCCGATGCGAAAGCACGCGAGCATCGTCAGCACCCACTCGGGCCGGTTGCCGATCAGGGTCATCACAACGTCGCCTCGATCCACGCCCAGCCCTCGCAGCGCGCCGGCCATGCGCGCGGAACGCTCACTGACCTCCCCGAAGCTCCACTCGCGCCGCGTGCCGTCGCGGGCGAGCTCGAGCAGGGCTAGTTGTCCGGGTGCAGCGGCCTCTAGGACATCGCGCGCGAAGTTCACGCCGGTATTCTCCTAGAAGCGAGACAAAATCAGCCAAAGTAGCTACGTCTAACAAAGATACGTAGCCCACCACCCGAACCCTGGAGCGCAGATCAGAATGGCCGTAGCCGCCTCCCAGTACACCGAGAAGACCGACGAGCAGCAGGCGATCACCGAGATGGTCCACCAGTTCGCCGACGAGCAGATCCTGCCCAACGCCGAGCATTACGACCACGAGGACGCTTTCCCGGAGCCGATCGTCGAGCAGATGAAGGAGCTGGGTCTGTTTGGGGTAACGATTCCCGAGGAGTACGGCGGGATGGGCCTAGACCTGACGACCTACGCGATGATCGTCGAGGAGCTCTCACGTGGCTGGATCTCGATCTCGGGCGTGATCAACACGCACTTCATCGGCTCCTACTTGCTGATGAAGTTCGGTAGCGAGGAGCAGAAGCAGAAGTACCTGCCGCGCATGGCTACCGGCGAGATCCGGGCAGCGTTCTCCCTCTCAGAGCCGGAGCTAGGGTCCGACGTGCAGGCGATCAAAACTCGGGCCGTGAAGACCGATGATGGCAGCTATGAGATCAACGGCCAGAAGATGTGGGTGACCAACGGTTTGCGCTCGGACCTCGTGTTCGTGCTCGTCAAGACCGACCCGAGTGCCACGAAGGCATACCAGGGGATGACCTGTTTCATCGCCGAGAAGGAGGGTGGCGTCAAAGAGAACACCGGCGCGTACGCCGGCCTGCTGGTGCCGGACCAGCTCAAAAAGATGGGCTACAAGGGCGTCGAGTCCACGGAGCTCGTGTTCGACGGCTACAAATGCCCGGCCGAGAATATCCTCGGCGGCGAGGACGCCGGCCTGAACAAGGGCTTCCCGCAGATGATGGACGCACTGGAGGTCGGGCGCGTGAACGTGGCAGCTCGCGGCGTCGGCATCGCCCAGCGCGCGCTTGAGCTGGCGCTGCGCTACTCGCAGGAGCGCAAGACATTCGGCAAGCCCATTGCAGAGCACCAGGCGATCCAGTTCAAGCTCGCCGACATGGCCACCCAGGTCGAAGCGGCGCGCCTGCTGACGCTGCGAGCGGCGCGCTTGAAGGACGCGGGCGATCGTTCTGACCTGGAGGCGGGGATGGCCAAGCTGTTCGCGTCTGAGGCCGGGCGCTTCTGCGTCGAGGAGTCCTTCCGTATCCACGGAGGCTACGGCTACTCCAAGGAGTACGAGATTGAGCGTCTCTATCGCGATGCGCCGCTTTTGTTGATCGGCGAGGGCACCTCAGAGATTCAGCGCATGGTGATTGGGCGCAAGCTGCTGCAGCGTCATAAGATCTGACAGAACAGCCATGGACCTTTTACGAGGTCCAGGAGGGGACAAGCAGACATATGGCCGATGACGCCAAGTCTTTGATCGAACTCGCAACTCGTAGGTTTGTTGGTGAAGTGCCGGCGCTCGAGCCGATCAAGCTGGTCGTCGGCGTCGAACTTCGCGGACGGGGTGACGTGCAGCACTTCCGCTTGGAGATGCCGGACGTTAAGGTCACCAAGGGGCCCGCCGCAGACGCTCGCGTGCGCGTGGACATGCGCCGCGAGTTCTTCAACGTGATGGCGCGTGAAGGAAAGGTCGCGGACTGGGTCGAGGCCTTCGCGTACGGTCAAGCCAAGGCTTCTGGGCCCGAGCAGTTCATCCGCCTGATCGTCAACGTGGTCGAGCGCCAGCAAGAGCGTGAACGCACACCGAAGGCGCGCAAGCATGCATAGGCGCCCCGCCGGCAAGGTTCAGGCGACGTGGGGATGCGGACGATTAGTGGTAGGCGGAGAGCTGCTCTGCCAGGAACGCCAGGGAGCCCAGCAGACAGATGCACATGACGACGAGTGAGAAGTTTTCGTTCATCGGCTTGTAGTCACGATAGTGGACGCGGCGGCTTGCTGCGAGCGTACCGTCGAAAGCGCGGTGCGCTAGAGCGCGGCGCCGCCGTCATATAGCTTCAGCACATGCACCGGGTGGGTGGGATCTGAGTCAACTGCGTCGAGACAGAGACGACAGAGCACGCACTCGTCCAAGTTCTTCTCGACAATTTCGACCTTGCCGTCAATAGCAGCGAAAATGTCGACAGGGCATACCTCTGAGAGCTTTGCGGCGAGCGCAGGGTCGGAGGCGACGCTGTCGTCTACCTCCACAGCGATGAAGGTCCCGTCCTTCCTCACGCTACGCCCCTCTCGGCGAGCTTAGTCTTGACGAGGTCGGGGATCTCGTCGATCCGTTGCACGACCGGGATGCCGGCGGCCTCGAGGCGCGCGATCTTCTCCGTCGCGCTGTCCTCCTTGCCCTCGACGATCGTGCCGGCGTGCCCGAAGGACATCCCCTGCATCTCCTCGTCGTCCATGAACTTGCCGGCCATGAAGGCGATGATCGGCAGGCGCGAGTTGTTGTCTTTGACCCACTGTGCCAACTGGGCCTCCATGCGGCCGCCGGGCTCGGTGTAGATAACGATCGCCTGGGTCTGCTCGTCGGCCTCGAAGTACGGCATTAGCTCGGCGTAGGTCGACCCGATGATCGCGTCGCCGCCGATCGAGACTGCCGTGGAAACCCCCAGCCCAGCAGCCGTCAGCGTCGAGGAGATCTCCGTGGTCATGCCGCCGGAACGGCTCATCACGCCGACCGCGCCGGGCTGATAGGCCACGGCTGCGTTGCGCGCCGGGCCGCCGATGCCGCCCATCTTGGCGACACCGGGGACGATCAGGCCAAGGCAGTTGGGACCGATGATGCGCGCGTCCTTGGCGTCGGCGAGCTCGACCATCATCGCGACGTCGCGGCGCGGGATCCTCTCGGTGACGATCACGATCGTCTTGATGCCGGCATGTAGCGCCTCGAAGACGGCGTCGCGCGTGCCTGCAGGCGGGACCGTAACGACCGAGCCGTCCGGCACGACGCCGCCGTTGTGCGCGACGACCTGCTCGACGGTGTCGAAGACGGGCACGCCGTGGACCTCGCGGCCCTTGCGACCGGGTGTCACGCCACCAACGATCTTCGAGCCGTAGTCGAGGCACTCGCGCGTGAGATTGACGGCCTCACGCCCGGTGATGCCCTGGATGATGAAGGTGGTGTCCTGGTCGATGAGGATAGACATGGCTATGCCGCCGCGGGTGGGTGGGATTCGATTCTGGCAACCGCGCGGCCGGCGGCCTCCCACAACGACACCGACCGATCGCAGTACTCGATCCCGTAGCGGTCGAGGATCTTGAAGCCCTCCTCCTCCCAGGCGCCTGGGATGCGGAAGATCGCGATCGTCTCGCCGGGGTCCTTGCCGAGCTCCAGACAAGCCTTGATCACGCCGCGCGCGACGATGTCCACGCGCGTGTTCGAGACGATCGACATCATCACCGCGATCTTCTCGACGCCGTCTTTCTGGAGGACCTGCTTGGCCAGGCCGCAGGCCTTGGCCACCGACGGGTTGCCGCCGATCTCGGAGTAGTTGGCGGGCTTGCCGCCCTGCTGGCGCACGGCGTCGGTCAGCGTCAGCGAGCCGCCGCCGGCTCCGATCACCAGACCGATGTTGCCACTGAAGCCGGTGTCCTTGCCCTGGATCACACCACGGTGATCGGCGGCGTCGATCGCCTTGACAGCCTCTTCGAAGGCGCTCGGCACGTGATCCTCGCGGGTGCCCTCGTCCGCGCCGATGCCAAGGGCCTTGAGCAGGTCTCTCTGGCGCGGCATGCCCTCGTTCTCCATCTCCATGTGCGCGTCGAGCGCGACGAACGAGCCGTCCTTTAGCTCCGCCAGTGGGTTGATCTCGGCGAGCGTCATATCGTCGTCGAGGAACAGCCGGGCAAGGCGAGCGAGCACCGGTGTTGCGCGCTGTAGCGCCCTGCCGGTGACGCCGGCCGCAGCGATCACCTGCTTGGCCTGGAAGTCGGAGAAAGGCTCGAGTGTGGAGAAGTGGCCGCGTCCGACATGGTCGGGGTGCTCCTCGGCGACTTGCTCGATGTCGATGCCGCCCATATCGCTGAAGAGCATCAGCGGCTTCTTCGCGGTGCCGTCCCAGACGACGCCTGCGTAGTACTCCTGCTTGACCTCCGCCTTGGGATCGACAAGCACGCCGCGGGGCATGTGGCCGTTGATCTCAAGCTGGAGGATGTCGCGGGCGTGAGCTTCGGCCTCCTGCGGTGTGTCGGCGAACTTCACGCCGCCGGCCTTCATGCGACCGCCCGTCAGTACCTGGGACTTGATGACCGTCGGGCCGCCGATCCGCTCGGCGATTCGCCTCGCCTCGGCGGGATCGGTAGTAAAGCCGTAGTCGGTGACGGGGATACCGGCGCGCTTGACTACCTCGCGCGCCTCGAACTCGAAGAATCTCATGCGGCGCGGAAGCCTACACAGAGTCTGTGTGGGTTTGTGTCCAGCGCCCCCATCTACGTGTATCCAGTCTTCTTCAAGAACCGCTCGAGCCGCACGACGAAGGCATGTCCATTGGGGCTTTGGACTTCCGCGCTGCGCAGGTTGTGCAGCCGCGCTTCTCTGTACAGCGTTTGCGTCACCAAGGCGCCATGTTCCAGCAGCTCCTCGTCGGCTGCCCACGCGGCGATCGCGCCAAGGCCGTGGCCGTGGCGGCGGTTGGCGCGGAAGACCTTCAGCCAGCCAGCGGCGTTGGCGGCTACGGCCGCCGGGAATTCCTTGGTTGCGTCCACGAAGCGAGCTTCCTCGAACCGCCAGACCTCGAGCGGCAAGGCGGAATAGGCGTAGGAGGAGAAGGCGTACGCAAAACGATCGTCAGCAGACTCGAGCTCGAGCTTCCCGTCACCCGCCACATCGGTGATCAGCGCGCCCGGGTCGCCGAAATCACGTTCGACCGACCGGTAGGCCATCACTCCGGGGTCGTAGCTGAAGACCTGGACGATCGTGCAGCAGTGGGCGCCGCTCGTGTTCAGCTCCAACACGACGTTTGGCTGCCCGTTGCCTTCGAGGTTTGCCACCGCTACGGAGCTCGGCTTGCCGGGTTCAACACTGAGCTCCTCGGGAACGCACCCCGAGGAGCAGTAGCGGGAGCTCACGGGCTGGTCATAGACGCTCGCGCCCGAGTGTGAGATCGCAAAGCTCAGGTTGAAGTACGGAAGCGGGCCGCCGACGCCTTCCTCGTAGCTGAGCATGGCGCTCACGCCGTCTTCTGATGCTGTTTGGGAGCGGCTCACGGCCGCTTCAGCGCCCAGTGCTGAGGCCGTCAAGCCAGCTCCAAACGCCATTGCCGTTGCGCATGCCAGCGCCGTCGGGCACGCCCGCCGCGCGAGCCATCCAGACAGAGAGCTTCGGCGCGCTATCGCCATGCCTACAGACCGTATGCCTCGGCCAGCTCAGGGTCCTTCTTGGCGAGCATTTCAGCGAGGTTGACCATCACCTTGCATTGCTTCCAGGTGGCGTCATCCTGCATCTTGCCGTCGATCATGTGCACGCCGCGCCCATCGGGGATCGCCGCGATCACCTTTTTGGCGAACGCCACCTCGTCGGGGTCCGGCGAGTAGACCTTCTTGGCGATATCGATCTGCACGGGGTGAAGCGACCAGGCACCAACGCACCCCAGTAGGAACGACGCTCGGAACTGTGTTTCACAGCCCTCGACGTCCTTGATGTCTCCATAGGGGCCGTAGAACGGCAGTGCGCCGACGGATGTGCACGCGTCGACCATGCGTGCGATCGAGTAGTGCCAAGGGTCCTGCTGGTAGCTCGCGCGTGGTGCGTCCGGGTTCTCAGGGTCGGGGTCGGCGATCGTGCGGTAGCCGGGGTGTCCGCCACCGACGCGTGTGGTCTTCATGCGCCGCGATGCCGCCAGATCGGCGGGACCGAAGCTCATGCCCTGGATTCGCGGTGAGGCGCAGGCGATCTCCTCGAGGTTGGCGACGCCCTGGGCGGTCTCGAGGATCGCGTGGATCAACAGCGGACGCTGCAGGCCAGCCTTCGCCTCGAGCTGAGCGAGCAGACGGTCGACGTAGTGGATGTCCCATGGCCCCTCGACCTTGGGGACCATGATCACCTCGAGCTTGTCGCCGATCTCCATCACCAGTTCGGTCAGATCATCGAGCACCCACGGCGAGGCGAGCTCGTTGACCCGCGTCCACAGTGCGGTGTCACCGAGCTGCATTTCGCGTCCGACCTTGATCAGCCCGGCGCGCGCGGCGAGCTTTCGGTCGACCGGCACGGCGTCCTCGAGGTTGCCAAGGAGGATGTCGACGGTCGGCGCGATGTCGGGCACCTTGGCGACCATCTTCTCGTTCGAGAAGTCCAGGAAGTGGATCATCCGGGACGGCTTGAAGGGGATCTCGCGCACCGGATCGGGCGCGTCGATGGCGAGGGGCTTGAGGAAATCGCGGGGGTTGCGCAAGGGCTCTCCTGGGTGGGTTCGGGTTACGGCGCTACGATCGCTGCAAGGGAAGTATCGATGATGCGCCGTCCCCTGACCACGCTGCTACTGGCGGCGACATGCGGAGTGCTGGTACTCGGCGCAGGTCTGGCCGTCGCCATCGAGGCTGGTGTCGGGGCTCGGATGGGGCGTGGCGCGGGTGTCTCGCGCATGCACAGCTGGCCCGTGCGTATGTCCGCGGCGCCGAATGACTTGACGCTCGCCGAGGCCACCTTCCGTGAGCCCAGGCGCGGGCGGCGGATCTCGAGCGGCTCGCTGAAGGTCAACGTGGGATCGCCGTTTGGCGATGACTACCTGGCGGCGGCGCTGCAATTGTCGACCAGGGGTGTCCTGCGTGTGCTCGTGGTACTCGTCAATCGACCCTCGCCACTGCTCGACCCTGTATTCGTGAGCGTAGGGCTCGCTTTCCCGTGGGGGCTGGGGGCACCGATCGTGCGCGAGAGCGCCGATCCGCTCTCGCGGCCGGTGGGCGCTCGCGCGCCTGCCCTGTGCGACCTCGCTCTGCACGGAGCTGCGCTTGGTGACTCAGAGCTGCGGACGTTGCGCACGCTCGGTCAGGCGTTGGCGGGGTTCAATGCGGCAAACACGCTCGCGCAGGCTTATGACATGGTCTGCGGCCTGCCCTACTCGAGCGTCTTCAAGCAGGCCCTTACGAGTTCAGCGGTGCCCGTATCGCCCACCCCGCCTGAATCGCCTGCGCCGTCTCCCGTGCCCTCGCCGCCTGTCGGCAAAATTCCCGGCGAAGGCTGCGTGCCGACTCCCGGTTATGCGTGTCCGGCCGCCTTCGAAGGCACACCGAGAGCGGCGGTTCTCGCAAGCTAGGGGCGCAAGGCCGCGGGCGCCCATTAGAGTTTGTCCTCTAGGTACCGCGACTGAGCATGTTCGATGCGGTGCCGGCTAGGCGCCACGGTGGGCGCCAGCCCGCAGCAGCATCCGCCGCTGCGACACGATCCATTCCCCTGCCACAGGAGACCCACAACCTACATGAGCGCAACTGACATCGCCCAGACCGTAGAGACCGACCAGGCCGTACGCGAGGCGAGCGGCGCTCACCCGTACGGCCGCTACCTGGAGGAGTTCGAGGTGGGTGCCGTGTACAAGCATTGGCCCGCCAAGACCGTGACCGAGTCAGATGACCACCTGTTCTGCCTGATCACGATGAACCACCACCCGCTGCACATCAACGACGTGTACGCGCACAAATCCCAGCAGGGGCGCAACGTCGTGGTCGGGCCGCTCGTGTACTCGCTCGCGCTGGGCATGTCCGTAAGCGATGTCAGCGGCAAGGCGATCGCCAACCTCGCCACCGAAGAGCTCAAGCACCCGGCGCCCGTTTTCCACGGTGACACCTTGTTTTGCGAGTCCGAGGTGCTCGAAAAGAAAGAGTCGCAATCCAAGCCTGACCGCGGCACCGTGAAGGTGCACACGCGCGTGCTCAACCAGGACGGCGTACTCGTGGCCGAGTTCAAGCGGCTCGTGCTGGTGCCGCGCCGGACGCCGGGCGTGGCTCCGAGCGAGGGGAACGCCGAGTAGCCGGGCGGATTGTCGCGGCTTCACCCGTGCGATACGCTTTTGTCGTCGCCCGAAGAGGGCGTTTTTCTGTTTCCCGGAGCCAGTCTTGGCCCGGCAGCAGCGCCGCCGATCGGAGATCGCCCAGCGCGCCGGTCTTGCCCGCCAACCGAGGAGCCGTTTGCAGCCCATGAACACCACCGTTCCCGCCCCCACCAAGAACGAGCGCCTGCTGGCCTGGGTCGAGGAGGTCGCCGCGCTCACCGAACCCGAGCAGATCTATTGGTGTGACGGGTCGGCCGATGAGTACGACCGCCTTTGCCAGGAGCTCGTCGAGGCGGGGACCTTTGAGCGCCTCTCGGACGCCAAGCGACCGAACTCCTACCTAGCGCTCTCCGATCCGGGGGACGTGGCGCGGGTGGAGGACCGAACATTCATCTGCTCTGCCACCGAGGCGGAGGCAGGTCCGACGAACAACTGGCGCGAGCCAGCCGAGATGCGCGAGATGCTCAGCGGCCTGTTCGCTGGCTCGATGCATGGTCGGACGATGTACGTCGTGCCGTTCTCGATGGGGCCGTTGGGCTCGGACAAGAGCCACGTGGGCGTGCAGCTAACGGACTCGATCTACGTCGCTGTGAATATGCGGATCATGACGCGCATGGGCCAGGGTGCGCTTGATGCGCTCGGCAACGGCGAGTTCGTCCCGTGTCTGCATTCGGTGGGCATGCCCCTGGATGACGGCGCAGAGGACGTGGCATGGCCGTGCAACGCGGATAACAAGTACATCGTGCACTTCCCCGACACGCGTGAGATCTGGTCCTATGGCTCGGGCTACGGCGGCAACGCTCTCCTGGGGAAGAAGTGCTTCGCGCTGCGCATCGCCTCGGTGATGGCACGCGACGAGGGCTGGATGGCCGAGCACATGCTGATCCTCAAGCTGACCTCACCGGAGGGCGACGTCAAGTACATCACCGGCGCCTTCCCCAGCGCGTGCGGCAAGACCAACCTGGCGATGTTGATCCCGACGCTCGAGGGCTGGACGGTGGAGACGATCGGCGATGACATCGCATGGATGAAGTTCGGCGATGACGGTCGGCTTTACGCGATCAACCCCGAGGCCGGCTTCTTCGGCGTGGCACCGGGGACCGGCGAGGATACCAACCCGAACGCGATCCGCACGATCGAGAGCAACTCGATCTTCACCAACTGCGCAAAGACCGACGACGGCGACATCTGGTGGGAGGGGCTGACGAAGGAGCCGCCCGCCCACCTGATCGACTGGCACGGGAACGACTGGACGCCGGAGTCAGGAACACCGTCGGCCCACCCTAATGCCCGCTTCACGACGCCGGCATCGCAGGATCCGGCGATCGCGGCGGAGTGGCAGGACCCGGCCGGTGTGCCGATCGACGCAATGCTGTTCGGCGGGCGCCGCTCGACGGTGGTGCCGCTCGTGACCGAGGCGCTCGACTGGGAGCATGGTGTGTTCCTCGGTGCCGTTATGAGCTCGGAGAAGACCGCTGCCGCGGCGGGCACGGTCGGCGAGCTGCGCTTCGACCCATTCGCGATGCTGCCCTTCTGCGGCTACAACATGGCCGACTACTTTGCCCACTGGCTGGAGATTGGTCGTCGCGAGGGGGCTGTGTTGCCGAAGATCTTCTACGTCAACTGGTTCCGCAAGGACGAGAACGGACGCTTCCTATGGCCCGGCTATGGCGAGAACTCCCGTGTGCTGTCGTGGGTCTTCGCGCGTTGCGCCGGCCACGGCGCGGCCACGAAGACACCGATCGGCTGGATGCCGCCAGTGGGTCCGGACGGGATCGACACCCGCGGTGTCAATGTCACCGACGAGGCGATGGCGCAGCTGCTGCGGGTAGATACCGTCGAGTGGAAGGCCCAGTTGCCGCAGTTCCGCGAGTACCTCGCCAAATTCGAGAACCTGCCGGCGGCGCTGACCGCGCAGCTCGACGCGCTCGAACAGCGTCTGGGCTGAGTACATGTCGGGGGCGATCCCAACGGTCGATCCCGAGAAGGCTCAGAACTCGGAGCTGAAGCGGCGCATCACCGCGTTCGCGCTGACCAACGCCGGCACGTGGTTCTCATCGCAGGTGGGGGCGCGGATCGATCCGTGGCTGCTGCGGGCGACGCGTGGGCGCGTCGATCACACGCTCGGCCAGATCCCGGTCGTGTTGGTTACCGTCCGCGGCGCGCGCACCGGGCGCGAACGAACGGTGCCGCTGTTGTACTTCAGTGATGGCGGTGACGTGATCCTAATCGCCTCCAGCTACGGGAGGGCGAAGTTCCCCGCCTGGTACTACAACCTCAAGGCCAACCCCGACGTGACGCTCGAAGCCAGGGGTCGCTCCGGCGCGTACGTGGCGCACGAGGCGGAGGGCGAGGATCGCGACCGCCTATTCGAGCGGGCCAAGCTCGTCTACAGCGGCTACAACCAATACGAACAGCGCACCGCAGGCATCAGGCGCATACCCGTGATACGCCTATCGCCAGTCTGAGCGTTGGGGAATCGACCGGCCTTCTAGTCGTGGCCGTGGTTCTCGCCGCCCGCTGCGGGCGGCCGGGACTCCTCGGCAAGCGAAGTGATTGTCAGCGCGCCGCGTGCCGATGACTCGAGCACATCGGTGGCCTCCTCCAGCGAGCGCGCGTACAGCTCGACGAGCAGGTGGACAATGATGCGGGCGTCGTCTTCGTGCTTGTGGAAGCGCACGTGGGTGAAGAACTCGCGCACACCGTGCTCGCCGAAGGCCGCGTAGGAGAGCGCATCCCCGGCCTCGGGGCCGGAGCAGCTCTCGACGTCTTCGGAGTCAACCGTGACGGTGCACGAGGCCACCCACGGGGTGCCGGCGATCATCCGTTCCCAGCGATCCTCGATCGGCTCGACACGGCCGTTGTTGAACCCCAGGTGCGGCTGGTCGTGCATGCAGTCCAGACACTGCACCACGGCCTCTTGGAGCTCGTCTACGACTTCCGCACGCTCGCCCGTGTCAGGGTCGATCTTGTGGATGCCCTCGTAGTGGACCTGAACCTCCAGATCCTGAGACCAGCAGCGGTAGCAACGCAGCCAGCTGCGGGCACTCGTCTCTGCCATTGAGCCCTCCATGTCCACAACATTGTAGGCGTCCGCGGAGGCGGCCTGGTGCGACCGCGAGACGGCGCTGCTCGCGACACATGAGGGGGCGCCCTACTGGGCGCCCCCTCATGTGTCTATCGACGCGCTGCTTGGCTAGTGTTTTTTGTGCGGTTTGACCGTGAAATGCAGGATCTGAACGATCGGCGTGCCGCCGAGCGCGGACTTGTAAGTCAGCTTGGCCGTGAGGACCACGGTCTTGCCTTTCTTCAGTGACTTGGTGACCTTGATCGATGGTTTGACCGTGAGCGTCAAGGGCACGCCGGCGACCCCGGTGGCTGAGAGCTTGCCCGACAGGGTGGACTTCGGACGGCACTTGCCTTTGATCCTGACCTGGCCTTTCTTGCACTTCTTCGCCTTCGCGGCGAGCGCCTCGTTACGCGCGATCGTCGCCGTCGGCACCGTCACTTCGATGGTCGCGGTGCCGTTCTGGGTGGGCACGAACACGATCGTGATCGTGCCGTTCGAGTTGGCTTTAATGCTCTGGATTTTGTAGGTGCTATTAGGCGTCGGTGGTGGCGGCGGCTTGGGAAGGAACGTCACCGTCGCGGTTGCCGACGGATCGGTCGGCAATTGTGTGCCCGAGTTGCCCAGGTCGAGATACATCTGGATCGTGTCGACGCCCACGTTGGTGCCGACGTAGCCAAGCTGCCCCTGGCCGGCCGAGTTCAGCGTCACGGTGCCCGACTGGGGGTTAGCGCCGCCGATCGAGTAGCGCAGCGTGGCACCCGCGTAGGGGTTGCCAGCCGTGTTCAACGCTGTCACGCTGACGGTCGCGGTCTGTCCCTGCGTGAGCGTCTGGCTGCCAGGGCTAACCGCCAGTCCGGCAGGCGCCTCCGTGTGGTTGATGACGGTGAAGCTAGCTTCCGCTTTCGGTGCCAGTCCGCTCGTCAGATCTTCGTCCCACTCGACGCCGGCCGCGTTGTCGATTTGCGCCGGATCGGCTTCGTCGTTGAAGGCCGGGCCGGTTTCGGTCGTCGCGCTTTCGCGCACCGTGTGCCAGATACCCTTGTCACTAGGGGCGGCGCCGAAGCAGCGTCCGTATTCTTCCGCTTCGTTGACCGTTTCGTTCCAGCAACCCTCCTGCCAAGCAGACCACGGTGTTGATTCGATGAACCCGCCGAGGATGCCCTCGGCTGTGTTATCGCCACCGATGAAGCGCGGCGGACCGCCCAGGAACGAGCCGATCCCGAAGTCGTTGCCGGCGACGTAGAGGTCGCCTGCGTACAGCGCGCGGAAGTACAGCGTTTTGCTCGCTTCGTTCTTTACGGAGAACGTCTGGGCAAACTGCGGAGCGCCGGCGATGTAGGTCGTGGTGTCGGTGACCTGTGCAAATGGCGTTCCCTTGACTTTGCCTTCTTCTTCTTCGGTCACGTCGTACACGGTGGTCTCTGTATAGGGGCTCGCACCGGTGCCTTCGCCGGTCACGGCCGACTGCGAGATCGGAACGTAGAGATTGCTCAGCCCCGGTCCGGCGCTGCCGGAGAAGCCGAAAACCTTTTCCCGCAGGAACGTAGGCTGTTTTTTGGATTCGTCCTTCGGGAACGCGAGGAAGAACCCGCAGTCGCCTTTTTCGGCGATGAAGTAATTGACGCCGGTGACGGGATAGCTCGACTGACATTCACCGCGCAGGCCGACGAAAACGCTCAGCGGTGAGCCGGGAAACGCGACCACGCCTTCTTCGGTCGCGGCGGCACCGGCCGGCATCAGTGCCAATGCGGCGACGGTGATGAGTGCAGCTGTGAGGCTGCGTGTACGGCGACTGGTTACGCCGTGTGCCCGGATGCCTCCGGGGCTGTGGCTCATTTGTATAGTCATGTTGCTCCTTCCGACGCTCCCTGAGCGCATCACCGTTTCGGATATCGGAGAAAGCTACAGCGTGTGGCGATCTCGTGCAGGCACGCGGTCTCGCAAATTGGACGCATGTTGTTGCGCCTTACCCGAACGTGAAGTCGTAACCCGTGACGCCGTCCGCGAAGCGCAGCGACAGACGATGCTGCTGGTCGTTCGGTAGCGATACGAGCCAGTAGAGGCGCTGGCGACGGACGGTGACGACGCCATCGTGGACGTCCCCGCCGGCCTCGGCGGCGGAGATCGGACGGCCGTCCAGCAGTACCTGCACTGGCAGCGGGCGTTCGCCTGGCGAGCTCAGCACCAGATACACGTTCTTGGCCTTGAACTCCAGGTCCACGCCCGCACCTGAGATCGCTTCCGCGGGTTGGCTGGTGATGTCCCACGTACCGCTATAGGCGAACTCGTTCAGGGCCAGGGCCCCACTGGGCGGTGGCCCGTAGTCGTGCGTGCCGGTCTTCGGCCCGTCGATCCAGCCTTCACCGCGCTCCGTGCCCATGTAAGTCTCGGGCGTTGCGATTTCCGAGGGCGCGACAACGTCCGTCGGGTGGCCCTTGGCGCCCACCTGGTGCCCAGCTTCAGCGAGCAGTGCTCGGATCGCCGTTTCCGTCTTGTCGTAGTCACCCTCGCCGAACGTCGTATAGCGGACCTGGCCCTTGGCGTCGATCAGATAATCCGCCGGCCAGTACTCGTTGCCGTACGCGTTCCACGTGCCCATGTTGTTGTCCTGAACTACCGGGTAGCGTAGCCCGAACTGGTCGATCGCGTTGGCCACGTTGGCCGCGTCCTTCTCGAACTCGAACTCCGGCGCCTCCACGCCCACGATCGTCAGGCCATCCTTCGCGTACGCGGCGTTCCATGCCTTCAGGTAGGGCAAGGTGCGGATGCAGTTGATGCACGTGTACGTCCAGAAATCCACCAGCACGACTCGTCCCCGCAACGATGCGAGCGTCAATGGCTTGTTTCCCGGTGTGTTGAACCAATCCTGGGTTTCCGTGAATTCCGGAGCGGTCCCCAGGACCGGCAGCTTGTGGGCGGCCGCCAGCAGCGTCGCTTGACTTGCGTTGTGCGCGACCGGATCGAGCTTCGTCGTGCCCGAACCTTCGCAGTCTGAGGAGCCGTTGGCAGCTACGAACTTAGCCTTATGCCCGGTGATCTGATCCAGGCGGCTGGTCACCGTCTTCGAACACTCCAGCGACGCGGTGAGGTTCACGTCGGGGATCTTTTCCGCGATGAACTGGTCGAAGTTCACGTCCAGGTTGGTGATTATCGCCGCCGCCGTCAGGATCATGATCACGCCGAGCGCACGCTGCAGCATCGGCCCGCGCCCGGCCCTACGCACACGGTCGAACACCCGTCGGCCTCCGAGCGCCAGTACCAGCAGCACCGCAGCCGAGCCAGCCGCATACGCAAGGCCGATCGCAATCGTTTTGCCCGACGCGGCACTGACCGAGATCACAGCCGCAAGGATCGGGCTCGCGCACGGCGTGTACACGAAGCCGAGCGCTCCACCCACGAGCAGGCCCGAGCCGAAGCCATTGCCCGTGGTGCGCGGCCCGAAACGCGCCAGCCGCGACAGCGGCGCCTCGATCCTCGCGGCGACATCCGGCAGCAACAGCACCAGCCCAAACGCCAGCAGCACCACCACCGCCACGTCGCGCAGCGGATCGTCGCCCAGACCGACACCGTCGACCACGTTCGCGAGCCCAACCACCGTCACCGTGAACGTGATCGACAGTCCCAGCACGATGCCGAGCGGCCGGCGCCGCCCGCCGACGCCGCCAGCCGAGAGCAGCGCCGGCAATACCGGAAGCGCACACGGCGAAAGTGCCGTGCCGGCCCCTGCGAGCACGGCGAAGGTCAAGAGAACGAGCATCTGCTTGTCCTACAGTCTGGCGGGGCTGGGTTTCGTTACACGCCGATTGCGGCGCGCAGCGTTGCCTCGAAGTCGGTGCCCGGAATCGGGCCGACGCACGGCGAGCTCGTGCCTGCCAGCCGGTATCGCTCGATACCGCCTGCGAGCGCATGCGCATCGCCCACCGCCGTTAGCTCATCGAGGAACGCGTCAGAGATCGCGCCCCGCATCGTGTCGAGGTTGCCCGCGGCGCTGTCGTAGCGCTCGATGTCCTCGCCGAAGCCCGTGCGCTCGATCATCGCCCGGTAGAACGGCAGGCCGAAGTACGGAATCAGGTCTTTGCGCATCGCGCTGTAGGCGCTCTCGCGATTGTCGGTCAGCGCCGCCGGCACCGCCGCCACGACATCAAATCCCTCCAATGTGCGCCCCGCGCGTTCGCGCCCAGCGCGCACCTCCGGGATTACCACGTCCCGGATGTAGCTCGGGTTGCACAGCCACAGCATCACGCCGTCCGCGACCTCGCCTGCCAGGCGCAGCATCGCGGGGGACAGCGCTGCCACATAAATCGGCAACTTCGGGCAGTGATCCACGCCGAACAGGCGAAAGCCCGTCTGCCACTTCTCGCCCGCCGGTGGGTCCTCGCCGCACAGAATCGCCCGCACGATCGACACGTATTCGCGCATCTCCGTCACCGGGCGGTCGATCGTCTGCCCGTGCCAGCCCTCCACCACCGGCCGGTGTGAGACGCCCAGGCCGAGCGTCAGGCGCCTGCCGGAAAGATCGTCGATCGTTGCCGCCGTCTGTGCCATTGTCGCCGGCGTGCGCGTGTAGATCGGCACCACGCCCGTGCCCACCCGGATGCGGCTCGTCGCAAGCGCATAGGCCGTCACCACCGTCAGTGACTCACGCCCCGCGATGTGCGTCACATACACCGACTCGTAGCCGAGTGACTCGGCCAGCTTGACCCGCTCGATTGCCGACTCCAGCGAGCGTCCAGTCGAAATGAAACACCCGGTCCCCATACGCCGGAGGATACGGGACCCGTGCGCTGGCACACGACGATCCCTGGGGCCCGGGCGGTCGCAGGTTCAAATCCTGTCTCCCCGATGAAAAGTCGCAGGTTCAGAACCTTTAGCCTCGGCGCGAATGTTGGGGAAAGCGGCAAAAATACTGGGGGTTCTGGGTCGGGTGTTCTCGTCTGTTCCCGGCTGTTCCTGGCACGCGGGACCGCAGAAGGACCGCAGCGACGGGCGAAAGCGACCGCAAGCGACGCCCACGTCAGCCGCCGAATCGCTCGTCGTTCTACCGTGAGGCCAAGACGACTGCGGCAGCGCTTTGGCGACCTGTTCCGCGGATCCGGCGACCTGACCAGGCCGCTTTGATTGACCGCAAATTGGGGGCTTTTAACTTCGCTGCTATGCGCACACTACGGGTTGAAGTGCTAGCCTCCGGAATCCGAGCTGCCGACGACTGGCGCAATACCGCTCCAGCGTCGCCACCACGGAAAAGGAGTGCGCCATGAGCGCTGTAGAACAGCCCGTCCTCACGAAGGAAGAGCAAGAGGAACTCATCAAGCAAGGTGGGCTCGCCGCTTTCCGCGAGGTGGGGGCCACGAAGTATCAGGGCGACGAGGAGGAAGTCGACGCCCAGGCGATCGCTGACGGTATCTATCCGCTCGTGCTGAAGCACAGGGTGGAAGACCTAGAAGCACGCGAGGATGACGCCCTCATCGTGGGCGATTTGACGAAGAAGTACATGCGTAACCTCATCAGTCCTGACGACGAAGAGTGGGCTGAATCAGGCGAGGTTATCCAGGGCATCTGGCGTTGGTGTCAGCGCAAAGTCTGGAACCAGACCAACCCCAATGTCGGGGGCAAGGTCCAAGCCAAAGTCAGGCAGAAGCATCTCACCCTATGTCGCGCGAAGGTCTCGCGCAACAACACCCTCATCGACGCGGTCTACGTGACAGCCGACCTCGAGTGCATCAAGACCGACTTCGGGCTGCCGCTGAAGGCCAGCGTTCGCAACGCGGCGAGCAAGCTGGCGAAGAACATGGCGGAAACCATCGAAACCCATCCCGAGTTCAAGAAGCAACTCGCGAAGGAGGTCGAGACCGGCATGAAGGCCGCCGCGCAGCTCGCCAAAGCAACGCTCGCTCTGTCGGCAGGCGAGTCCGAAGAGGAGTAGCACGGCAGACTGGGGGCTGCGCGCGCGACGCGCTCGCGGCCCCCAGCCCAGCCCCTGGCAGAGGAGATTGCGATGACCGAACAGGAACGAGAAAACTTGCTGCGTGGCCTGTCGCCGACGGAGCAGCTGATCTACAGCACGATGACGGCGAACGGTGGGCTGATGACCGCACCGATGCTCCGAGGTCCCGTTCGCCGAAACGACGGGCTTACGTCCGAGCTGCGCCACATGTCCGAGCTGGGCTTGATCAAACCTATGGGGAAAAAATCCATCGCGGGCAACCACCCGGCGATGGTTTACCGCCTGGTTGCGCTACCCGACGTTGAGAAGGCTCGCGAACGCTTTGCTGTTCGCGGTCCCCGGCGCAAACGGCGACGTCGGCCTGGCGATCCTGGCATAGACCAGATGCGCGAGATGGAACTCGGTGACTACGGGCACTGGCACGCTGCCCGCAAACGCATCATCGAGCTCAAGAAACTCGTCGTGCAGGCTGAGAAGATGTCGTTCTGGGAGGCCGCGCCAGAGGACGAGCGCGAACTCGTGCTTGGAGAGTTGCTCGATCTCCAGCGCCATACCGCGGAAGCCATCGCAGCGTTCAAGATGCGGATGGATGACGACGCGATTCGTGACAAGATCGCTAAGTTGCGCACAACGAACGGCCGGACACCCGCCGAGGCCAACACCAGTCGTAGGCTCGCCGGAAGGCTCGAAGAGAAGCTCTAGGTGTAGTTCCTGAGTAGGTTGTTCATCCGGGTCTCCTTGGAGGCTGGGTGGTGTCGAAGCCCCCAGAACCAAGGAGGACACCGGATGAGGTTGCACCGTAACGCTGCTCTCAGTCTGAAGGGCCGCGAGCTTATTGTTGATCGAGTGGTTGGCCAGTCGTGGCGGCTGGTGGATGCCGCAGAGGCTGCTGGCGTGAGCGAGCGCACGGCAGCGAAGTGGCTCGGACGGTTTCGGGCTGAGGGGCCTGCGGGGTTGGTTGATCGATCGTCGGCACCGAAGCGCTGCCCTTCGCGGGTTCCCGAGCAGCGTGTGGTCGTGATTGCTGCTTTGAGGCGGCTACGGATGACTGGCGCTGAGATCGCGGAGTGCCTGGGGATGCCGTTGAGCACGGTCTCGGGGATCCTCGCGCGGATCGGGATGGGCAAGCTCGGGCGGCTCGGTCTTGAACCCGCGCAGCGCTATGAGCGCTCCACGCCAGGAGAGCTGCTCCATATCGACGTCAAGAAGCTCGGGCGCATCCAGGGCGGCTACGGCAAGCGAATCCGCGGTGACGGACGCAGACACAACAATCAGCGCGTCACGGACGCAGCCGGGCGGCGGCGCCTTCAAGTTGGTTGGGAGTTCGTGCATGTCTGTGTCGATGACGCGACACGCCTGGCCTACGTGGAGGTACTCGAGGACGAGAAGCGACCAGCGCTATCGCCTTTCTGAAACGCGCCGTCGCGTTCTACGCCGGCCACGGCATCACCGTGCAGCAGCTGCTCACCGACAACGGCAGCGCGTATGTCTCCACCATGCACGCACTGGCCTGCCGAGCGATGGGCATCCGCCACCTACGCACTCGGCCTTATCGCCCTCAGACCAACGGCAAGGCGGAGCGCTTCATCCGCACCATGCTCTCCGGGTGGGCTTACGGCGCGATCTACCGCAACAGCGCAGAGCGCACCGCAGCACTCCCCGGATGGCTAGAGCGATACAACTGGCGCCGACCACACGGCGCCCTCAACCACAAGCCGCCCGGAGCTCGCCTACACGAGCTGAACAACGTCCTCGGTACTTACATCTAGGGACGCGTCAAGGGCGCCGCCAGCATCATGCTCCGCCGCACCATCCGGAATAATGCGTCGGATGACGACGGCTCGGTCGCAACGCGCCCAGCAGCTCGAGGATGCTCTGCGGACACTGGTCCCGTCCAGCCCAAAGCGGCAGTCGTCCAGTGACCAACGTTGGTTCAACTATTACGCTGGTTATGCAGACGTCTTTGTTGAGGATGTCATTGCGGTGCTAGCCGGTGGCACAAAGACCGTTCTCGACCCATGGAACGGCGCTGGCACGACCACGGCAGCCGCCGCGCGCGCGGGCCTGAGGACGATTGGACTGGACATCAACCCAGCGGCCGTGGTGATCGCAAAGGCCCGATTGCTGATGAGTGATGTAGCGGCTAGCCTGTTGCCTCTAGCTGATGATGTCGTCGCACACGCCCGACAGCGGCGCGACGCTGCAGACAAGTCCGATCTTCTCCTCCGATGGCTTGATCCCTCGACGGCGATCAGCATCCGGCGCCTTGAGCGCTCGATATCGACACTCATGGTGTCGTCGGAAGGTTGCCGCATGACAACACACGGCGTCATCGACGAGGTCTCCTCCCTAGCTGCACTTTTTTACCTAGCCCTGTTTCGGACGACCCGCGATCTGCTCGGGCCTTTCGTCGCGTCTAATCCGACGTGGATCCGCTTGCGCGTTGATCCTGCCGACCGGCTCCACATGAGCTTCAACGCGCTCGCCAAACGCCTACGCGCCAACGTCCTAGCTCTCCAGGAAGCGACCATAGCTAACGAGTATCCTGCTGCGTCGAAGCAGCCGCAAGTGTCGCTCGGAAGCTCCGCGCAGATTCCGCTGCGTGGTAACTCGGTTGGCGCCGTACTTACATCGCCTCCCTATTGCACCCGCATTGATTATGCCGTTGCGACTCTACCCGAGCTGGCGGTGCTCGGTTATGAGTGGCCAGAGGTGCAACAGCTACGCACGCGCCTTATCGGAACACCGACAATGCTCACCGATAAAAGCGAGAGCCCAATTGTTGGTAGTGACACGCTTCAGAAGCTCATGCGTCGTGTCAAACGGCATCCGTCGTATGCTGCCCGGAGTTACTATCTACCTTTTTATCGCCAGTACTTTAAAAGCATGTCGGCCTCGCTCTTCGAGATCGACCGCGTGGCCCGTGGCGGCTCCCCGGTCATCCTTGTTGTCCAAGATTCATGGTTCAAGGATGTTCATGTGGCTACGCCCACCATAATTAGCGAGCTTGCTGAATCCATAGGATGGCGGATGATTAGCGAGCACGCGTTTGACGTGAAGACACGGGCAGCCGCCCACCCGCATCGCGCGACCCGACGTACATCGCGCGCCATCGAGATAGTCAGCGTATATTCGACGTAAGGTGGATGAAGATCCAAATTTCGACATACTGTCCATTTTATCGTTGATGGGTAAGCTAGAGTTACGACGGCAGCCGTAAGATATCGTGAGCCTTCAGTTGTGGTCGGCTTGGGCATCCTCGCCCTCGCTGTCACCAGACAGCTCACCGGTTTCGCTCCACGCCTGAAACTGCTCCTTGAGCGTTTCGTGTCTGTACGTCACCGCAGGCCGCTCGACAGCTGCCTGCGTCAGGTTACGCTGGAACGTGACCAGGTACTCGTACCGAGGGTCAGGGTTGAGATCCTTCATACGCTCGCGCTGATATTTCAAGCGCTCAAGAAAGACGCCAACAAACTGGCCGTACCGCATGGCAAGGTCCGCGTCGGAGCGCACGCCTAGTTCCCAACCCGCCAGTACGACGCTTACCGCAATTGCACGGTTGCCCAATTCGCCGCTCAATGACGGCGCACCCTGACTCAGAGCATCCAATGTCTCCTTGACCTCGCCCAGACGTGTGTCCTCGCTGTCCGCGTAGAGCTTTAGGTAGCGTTGGAGGTCAAAGTGGCGCGCCCGTGCAAAATGGCCGGATTCGCGTCGGCTTGAGACCTGCAGCATCAGTTGGGCCGCCAATAGCTCGCGCGAGTATCTGCGGGTTGGGATCGCCACCTCGGCCAGGAATGGGTGTTCGCCGAGGCCGCCGGGCGCGAACAGCCGATCGCGCATTACGCCCACCATCGCGTGTAGCTTCTCGCCGGCATTTATAAGCGTTCCCAGGTTGAGTCGCAGGAACTGTAGGTTGAATTCTGAAGGCTCTCGTACTCCGGACAGGATGACGGTGGTGACCTCGTAGCCCAGGACCGCGTTCTGGTCGTCCAACTCGTCAAATGTGCGGCCGCTCAGCTGCTCCAAGGGCCCCGCGCCCTCATCGGCGACCTCGTTGTGAATCCGAACGCTGAAGCCGTTGTGCTCATCCGCAAGATTGCTATCCAAGAAGGACATGATCGCGTTGAGCCGCTGGCGACCGTCGATGCACTCCCAGCCACCATCGTCACGCTCGTAAAGATAAATGGCCGCAATATCGAACTGTCGCAGAATCGAGTCAATGAGACGCTGCTTCTGATCCAAGTTCCAGACGTTCGGCTCGCGTTGGTACTCGGGGAACTCGATCCTCGGAAACTCATGGCGCAAATCTTGGATCGTGAAAGTTGCGGACGTACGTTGCATAGGATGCTCCTAGATGGATTCCTCGATAAACACCCGAAAGAGTTCGCGCTCAGTACTAATACTGTCTAGGTCGCGATGCATGAACTCACCCTTCAGACGTAGCCAGTGCTGGAAGGGGTTGGTGATCTTCGACTTCGCTGAGTCGCGCGCCCTCGCTTGGTCTGTCTCATCGAGATCTGAAAAGTCTGTCGGCTCCATCCCGAGTAGTTCGGCAATGAACTGCGCGCCAAGCTCAGGGATTTCGAGCAGCGACCGCGAGCTCAGATACGGAAACGTTTTTTGCAGTTTTTCGGCACCGTCGGGCCACCCGATGACCTCGATTTCGTACGGTTGAGCTGACTCACGACCGTGCATCGTCGTGAACAACAGCGATACGAGGTCCCAATCGTTGGGACCCAAATTGCAGCCGATGATGCGGAGCACGTCGCAGTCAAGCAGCTCTCTTGCCCTTCCCCAAATTGCGTTGAATGGGTACTCGCCCTTTGCCTTTCGGATGCCGGGCGGGATCCACAGTCCGACGTCGGACTCCTCTGCGACCTCGATCGGCCAAATGGAACGCCAACTGAACGAGCCGTGCAGCTTGAGGACCGGGATCGGCGCTTGGCCATCAACGCTGCTGGGGTTCGCGACCTCCACGCCGTAATCAACCGTGCGCCCCAGGCTGTGCTCGATCGCATGCTCGAGAAAATTGTCGTAGTTGAGCGTTAGGAGTCCGACAAGGTCCTCGCCCACGCCGGGGACCTCGTGCATGTCGAGCAACGCGGCATACAGCGCGGCGTGGTTATCGCCAAGCTCGCTCCGGACATTTGCCAGTGCCCGACGCAGTACCGTTGAAAAGACCTTCTTCAACCGCTCCGCGAAGTCTTGGTAGCGTTGCGATGGGGTGTCGGCCAAGAACGTCAATAGGTGCTCAAA
Organism: Solirubrobacteraceae bacterium; assembly: GCA_035487855.1. Taxonomy (GTDB): domain Bacteria; phylum Actinomycetota; class Thermoleophilia; order Solirubrobacterales; family Solirubrobacteraceae; genus Palsa-744. The sequence continues at coordinate 17,395 of DATHLT010000230.1, read as the reverse complement.
GTCGGTGCGGTCATCGACGACATCGTTGACGAGGTGCCCTAGCCCCGTATGGCCGTAGAAGTCTTCGACGTACGCGTTGTTCGTGCTGTCCAGAAGCCGTTCGATGAGGCCGGGCATCACCAACTGCTCAGCACTGCCTGCGTACTGCACCGCACCCTGGGTCGCGCCAGCGCCGAAGAGATAGCTCACGCGCCGAGGAGTCTCGTCGGGGTCAGCGTGACTCTGGTGCTCGGCGGCCGGCGTGAGCGCCGTCACGCCGTGTCACGCCCCTCTGCGAAACGCGGGGGCCGGAATTCGGAAGCGCGGCCGAGTTCAGGTAGTATTGGCACTTCGCAGTCGATCCGGGTCCAGTACGGCGGGCTTGTGATCACGACCTGAGACTACCCGGGCGGGGTGGGGTACGTCCTGCGCTACACGCAGACATCTTCGCGGGAGAATCCGGCGCGTACAGCGCGCGCTGGTGTCCGGGCATTCCGATGAGTCGGGACTGTACGTCGTAACCCTCTCGTGGTCGCCTGCCGGTGGTGCTCGTCGGACCTACATGGCATATGCGCGGACTCAGGACCGCAAAAAGACCGCAGAAGGGCGGAAAACCGCATAGGAAAGCCAATCTGTACCTTTCTCCCCGATACGTTCGTACTCCGAGCACAGCCGAGAACACGCGGGAAAACCCGCGTAAATGCTGAGGCTTGCCGAAGGCTGTTCTCGCCTGTTCCCGGCTGTTCCGGGCACGCGGGACCGCAAAGGGACCGCAGCGGAGGCTCTTGCGGTCCCTTCGGCTCCTCGATCAGAGCCTTGGATGTGTTGACCCAACCAGCGTCATTACGATCGGGCTTGCAGGTCTATAGCGGATACAGCTCGCCGATACCGTCGGCGTGTTCCAGATCGAGAGTCGCGCGCAGATGGGCTCGCTTCGGCGCAACCGTCCCGCGAGCCTCGCCGACAGTGCGGATCGTCTCGCCCTCGTCCTCTTGACATGCTGTAAGTTCGCTGAATGATCCGACGTGTTTTGTTCTCCGTTCTCGTGGTTGGGACGGTTGCGACCAGCGGCTGCGGGAGTTCCGCTCCGGTTCAACATTCCTCGGCTGCACAACAGGCGCCCGCGACCCCGACGACAGAAACCACCGAGACGCCTAGTAGCGCTAGTCACCCCCCGCCGGCCACAGCAGCAACGTGGCACTTCACGTGGACTCACGAAGGTGGATATCGCTACTCAGCGAGCCTCTCGCTTTCGAGGCCAGAACACGTTGAAGCCAGTGCGATAGCCCCGTGCACCGCAGAAGCGCAAACTGCGGCGCAAGTTCTAGGGTCGCTAACACTGACGAACGACACGCCGAACTTCTCGGGGAAGCCATATCTCAATTTCTCGCCTTCCCAGCCGATCCTCTTTGGAGGAAGCGAGACCTGCTATGGCGAAGGCTCGGAAGGCGACAACATCGGATACGAACCTAAAAATAACCTCGCTCCGGGGGCATCGTCCATTAGTAAAGTCGCTCTCGTGATTCCGAACTACTACTCTCCTGAACACCCCGACGGAAACGTCGAAATGCTCGACCAGACTGGGCTCACCGCCCAAACCGAGGTCGAAATCAATGGTTCAGAGGGCGCAGTTCCTGTCAAGATTACTGGCCCTTCAGTGAGGTCCCCTGGGGCAACCGCGCCAGACGAGCCTTCCTCGCTCAGCCTGGGGCCGCTCGCACACTAGATGATTGATTCCACGGCTAAGCCGTGGAATCAATCGTCTAGGCGGCAGCGTCGATGACCTCTAGGCGTGGAGGCTCGCCGTCACGGCGCTGCTGATAGGCGGTCATCGCCCGCTGCGCTCGCGCGAGTGCGCGGCGCTGGCCTAGCTTTGTGTAGACCGTGGCGATGAGGTAGCCGCCGTCGTCGTGGCCGACTATTTCAGCGGCGGTCGCTGGGTCAAGACCGAGCCCGCCGTCCGCGACGGGATCGACCATCCACTGAATCGCGCGGTGCTTCAACTCGTAGAAGTCCTGACCGGGCATACCTGCCGCGACGCGGATCGCGTTCCACATCGAGGACCATTGGCTTCGGCGCATGTAGCCGCCGCGCACCGACGGGAACACGATTTCGCCCAACTTGCTGTCGATGACCTTGCCCATGCACGGCATCCGCTCGAAGTGAGCGTGCAGAGCCGGACTCATCGGAACCCAACGGCCGTCATCATCCTTCGGCCAAGTGATGACGCCGGTAATGAGATCGAGTTGCCAGCGCACATGGATCAACCGCTTGTCCATGTGAACGTCGGGCCGATGCAGCGCGAAGATTTCACCGGGGCGCATCGCTGTCTCTCCAACGGTCATCGTCGCGCCCTCTAGGATGAGCCCGTACTCGTCGGCGCGACTCTCCCTCGCGCAGCTACGCAGCCGCTCGTACTGCTCGTCGGTGATGATCTGGAAGTCGGGGCGATCGACGCGGCGCTTGCGCTTACTCGCGCCGAGGTGCGTGAACTGGTTACGTGGGATCAAGTCACGGTCAACTGCGTGATTGAAGAACTGACGGACGGCGGCCTGTACGTTGGCGTTCTTCGGGCGTATCCACGTCACCGCTTCGTCTCGGAGGAAACTGTCGAGCGGTCGATCGTGAAACTCGCGGATGAACGGCCGCAACCCGTCGCGCATATGGCGCACGGTCGAGTCGCGCCTTCCCGTCGCCTTCTGCGCCCGCTCGCCGTCCGGCCAAGTCATCGTGAGTTGACCGTCGTCGTGAATCGTCGCGCCCGCAAACTCGCCCACGGTCGGGACGCCGCGCCGACCGTGCGGGTTATCAACTTCCTCGCGCAGTTCGGCGCGGCATCGTTCCTTGGCGCTCTTGAACGCCTCCAGGCTGTCGTGTGTGCCTACCCACTTCTTGCGGCCTCGGTACTTGACATATCCGCACCACTTCGGCTGGCGGCGGGTGCCTCGGTTGAGCGGCATCAGGCGGCCTCCCGCCCTGGCTCCCCATACTGCTCGCGTAGCCACGCCTCGACCTCGGAGACGATGTAGCGATTCATGCCGCGCATGTGCATGTGCGGGAGGCCGAGCGCCTGCTGCGCGACGATCCAGCGCGGCGTAACCGAAAGGTGGACCGCGAGCTGCTGCTTCGTGACCCATTTCTCGCGTTCTTGGACCGCCGCCGTCATGTACGCGCCGCCCCGGTATTCGTTGACGCGGCGCCAGTGGCCGGGGATCGAGGACGACCGCGAAAGGGCCGGCGTTGAAGCTGCTTGCCGTGTCCCGTGTACCGCTTGCATGGCTGGCTTCGATCAGACCAGACCCGAGCCGTGATCTCAAGGCCCTGACAGAACAAGACGGTCGAGCCGCCAAAACGGCAGACCTCCGGGCCGTCGCCATCCGACATGCGCGCCGCAGCGCGCATAGTCAAGCCGCCTTCCGCGCCGGTACGGACCTCGCTTTGGCTTTGGCTACTGCCTGCTGCGGCTTGCGGAACACGAGCACGTCCTCGTGCGCGACTACTTGCGTGCGGTCGCCTTTCTCGCGGCGGCGGCGGGCGTGGAGTGTCTGCCAGAACGAGGGGCGCATGACCAGTTCGCTGTCGCGGACGGTCGCCAGCAGGCTTATGACGCGCTGCCAGTAGATCAGGCCGGCGTCCTCGCAGAGCGCGATCGTTTCGCCCGAGAGGTTGCGCAGCGCGCCACCCCCGCCAGAGCGCATGTCCTTGGTGACGCACACGAGGAATCCACCGGGCTTGAGTACCGCTGCGCACGCGCGGTAGATGTCGTCCATAGCCACGAGGTACGCGCTCCCGCGTGCATGACCGAGATTGCGCCGGTCGCGGCTGTAGTTGGTCGTGTCGTCCCGGCGCAGCGGCTCGGGTCCACTGACGGCGTTGAGGTCGGCGACCTCGCACGCATACGGCGGCGACGTGAGGATCAAGTCAGCGGCGCCGTATGCCATGCGGCGAACCGTGCCGCCTTGCTCGGGGCTCACGAGGCGCCGCGCTTGGGTGGTGAGCACGCGCGCCAGTTGTCGCGCGTCGCCTTCGGCCACTTGCGCCAGTGCGCGAGTGCGCGGGCTTTCGTGTGCGTGCTCGATGTTGGCGGCGGCGAGCTTGGCCCAGCGAGGCTCCAGCTCTACGCCGATGGCGCGTCGCCCGAGGTCGATTGCCTCGACTAGCGTCGTGCCGATCCCGCACATGGGATCGACCACGAGCCCGCCCGGGTCGCTGTACGTTTCAACTGCCCGGCGCGCGAGCGCGGGAAGCATCTTGCCCGGGTGCCGGTTGGACTCTGCGAGGTAACGACCGTATCGCTGCCACTGACTCGTGCGTTGCGCGCACGGCCATACGGCGAGCGGAAGGTCAGCAGTCTTTCGGTTTTCAGTCATTCATTAGGGCGTCGGTGAGAGACCCTGTGCGAATGAAAGAAGGTCGCCTAGCGGGCCTCTGGGTACAACGCCGAACGCGGAGCGGGACGCAGCGGCGTCATCAGCCATGAGGAAGACGCTTGCCCGTTCGCAAACGACAAGAACAGCGTCGAGGGTGAGCCAGCTTGCGTCGTGGACGCCGCCCGACACGACCCATGGCAACGTCGAAGCCATCGGCGTCACGGCTCCCGTGCCGCGCTGAACGAGCTGCGCGCGCCCGAAGTCGTCCCTCAAGACTAGGCCTTCTCAGTAGGGAACATTCTGGACAGACTCAGTTCCGCGTATCCAACCGCGATAGCGGCTCAGCACGAGTGATTGTCTACGCGAATCAGGCGATCAGCAACGAAGTATCCACGTCCGGCGCCTTGGTGATGCCTATTTTGCCTGTATAGGACAAGCCTATTTTCCGGAATCATTGGCACGCCAGTTGCCCGGTGATTACTAATTCCATATCTTGACATCCGCTTCACACTGGGCCTAGTCTCGCTGGCTAAGAGCAGTTCAGGCCCCTAGAACCAGGAGATCCATCCCATGAAAGCCAAGCTAGCTACGCTCGTCACGGCGCTTGTCCTCGTAACCGGCGCCTTTGGTGTCTTGTCGGTGACGAACGCGAGCGCAAGACCCCTTCTCTGTGAAAAATCAGGGTGTGGAGGCAAAGGGGCACGAGAATACGCGATCAAATATGCAGAAGAAGAACACCACCTGACTTCGGTAAAAATCGAAGGATGTATGTTGAACTCTCAATACGGAGCTCAATGGGACTGTTGGGGGTACGGCTACAACCCATACAATGGGGAAAAGATCAAATTCCACATTTGGTTGGGCGAATACGGCGCAGAAAAGCATTGGACAGAACCGTAGAAGGCGGCGCGGTAGTAGTGGGCTGCACCAGTAGATGTGCAGCCTACTACTCTACCGTCACCTATAGTGGGTCCATATGGCCCTCCGCGAGGTTAACTGGTTTTTCTGCCACTGTGATCGGCAGTAATACGGGCGCAAAGCGGCGTTGTCAACTCGCTGTGCACTCCGCGGAGCTACCCTAGTGCCCTTGTGCTCCCTTACCGTAGTGTCGAAGCGGCGGTGCGTGTCACGGACCTAGCGGCAGCCGCAAGCAATTAGCCGCAGTGCAAACTGCTACACGGCCTCCACCAAACGAGCGCATTCCACACTTCGTACTGCTTGACCCGGCGCGGAGCTGAAACCGTTGTAGTTAACGGTGACTCCGTTACGCCTTGCCCGAGGTCGCGTGGACGATCTTGGCTGCTCGGGTTGCGGCCTCGGCCGGGCTTCACCGTGCAAACCTTCTAGCCCGCCGTTCGCCGTTCGCGCGATCTGAGAGTTCGATGGCCCTGCCGGAGGCCAACAGCAAAAACCATCGCTTGCCGCGCCGACCCTTCGGAGTCGAGGTCTTCTTGGACGCAGTGAAGCTGCTTAAACGTCCGTGGGCATAAGCTCGCGTTCGTCCGCCGGGTCGCGAGCTTCACGGGCTGTAGCCTCTGTGGACGGCGCCAGCCTATCCAGAATCGCGATAGCCTCGCTGCGCAGCGTCGCGTCCACAGCGTCGTAGTCCTCGCGGGAGAGCTTGCCAGTGCGGTAGTCGAGTTCTGCTTCACGGATCTCGCGGTACTTGGCCTCGCGCTCAGCCTCCAGCGCCGTGTCCCCCCGCGCGGTTAGGCGCCGGCGCATGGCACTTGGCGCCGGCCAGATCGCGATCAGACCGCCTCCGAACGCGATCAACCCCCCGATCCAGACCCAGAACACCAACGGCGAGACGAGGAGATTGAACTGCGTTGGTGGCGGGTGCTGGATGTAGGCGCGTGCCAGGTAGGCGATCGCCACGAGCGCCTCGTCGGGGGGTAGCGTGCTGTTGCCGGCCGTGATGATCCGCTTCAAAGTTGGAGTTTCCATGTCCAGTTCAATCGCGGTCCACACGTTGCGTATGAGGCTCCCGGTCATCGCCACGTGGCTAACCTTCTGACCGCCGATCAGGCTGCCGACGGTTCCCTGGCTGGGTTCCTCGGAGGCGTAGAAGCCCTCGCTGGGGTTCAGGTTGGCGACGTGGTGGCCGTGCTCTGTGACGTCCAGGATCGCTCCAAGGCTGAGTGTGGAGCCTGTGTGAGCCTCGTCGTACTTGGGCGTGATCGTGGCTGTCGGACGAACGTAGCGGATCTCGTAGGCGCCGACGCGGGTGGATTGCCCAGGCCTAAGGGAGAGAAGGGAGGCGTGCTGGAAGGATGAGGAGGCTGCCACCCCGACGAACAGCACTGCGATGCCGATGTGCACGATGTAGCCGCCGTAGCGGCGGCGGTTCCGTTTGATGAGTCCGAATAGGGCGAGGGGCGCCGGTTCGCCCGCCATCTCGCGTCGCGCGCGCGTGCCGCGGAAGAACTCCTGCCCCACACTTCCGAACACGAAGGCTGCGCAGCAGAACATCGCTAGCGCGAACGGCTTCTGCGTCACGCCCGCGATCTCCAGCACCATCAGTACCACCAGGCCGCATGAGATCGGTACGAGGAAGTTGCGCCGGGCGTTGGCGAACGTCGCGCGCCTCCACGAGATCACGGGGCCGATGCCGCTCAGCAATATCAGGATCAGCGCCAGCGGCACCGTGTAGCGATCGAACCATGGGGGACCGACCGAAGCTTCCTGGCCGGTGAGCGCCTCTGAGATCAACGGGAAGTACGTGCCCCACGCGATCACGAAGGCCAACCCCACGAGCACAAGGTTGTTCCCCACGAAGATCGACTCGCGCGAGAGTAGCGAGTCCAACTGGTGCTCGGAGCGCAGCATGTCGCGTCGCGAGACGACGAGGTAGATCGAGCCGGCGATCATCGCCGCGATCAGGACCACGAACGGCACGCCCAGGGTCGCGCCGCCGAAGGCGTGGATTGAGTCGAGGATGCCGCTGCGTACGAGGAACGTGCCCATGATCGCCAGTGCGCCCGTGGCCAGTGCTAGCGAGACGTTCCACACCTTCAGCATTCCTCGCTTCTCCTGGATCATCAACGAATGCAGGAATGCCGTGCCGGTCAGCCAGGGCAAGAGCGCGGCATTCTCGACCGCGTCCCAGCCCCAGTAGCCGCCCCAGCCGAGCTCTGAGTAGGACCACAGCGCACCAAGCAAGATCCCGAACCCGAGGAATAGCCATGCCGCGAACGCAAAGCGGCGTATCGCTTTGAGCCAGTCAGCGTCCACTCGGCGCGAGAGCAGCGCGCCCACACCGAAAGCGAACGGGATGATGCACAGCGTGTAACCCGAGTACAGCATCGGGGGGTGGATCATCATCGTGGGAAAGCGCAGCAGCGGGTCGAGCCCCACACCTTCCGGCGGCGCCGGTCTGGTCGTCTGGAACGGGTTCGCGTAGAAGACCATCAACCCCACGAAGAAGGCGCCGAAGCCGAGCATGATCGCGGTCGCATAAGCGGCCACGTCGCACAGACGCTTGCGCGTGAGAAAGAAAGCGAGGCTCGACCACAGCGACATCAGCCACGCCCACAGCAATAGCGACCCTTCCTGGGAGGCCCAGATCGCCGCTGCCCGGTAGAACGTCGGCGTCGTGCGGCTCGAGGTATCCGCGACGGTGTTGAACGTGAAGTCGTTCTTCAGGAACGCGATCTCCAGCACCAAGATCGCGACGGTCAATAGGCCAGCCAGCGCGTATATTGCACGCCGGCCGGAGTCCGTGAACTCCATGCGCCCGCTGCGTACGCCGTACAGCGACGCGCCGATCCCGTACGCGCACACGGCGAGCGCCAAAAGCAAGGCGATGTAGCCTAGGGACGCCATCAGAGGGCGTCAGGACACGCCGAAGCTCTCATCCTGTGAGCATATCTTTTCCGTGGTCCACGCCAGGCGCAACACGCCACCAATAGCTAGAAAGGATCGCTCAGATGGCCGATTGGGCGGCATGCGGTTATCCGGCCTGTCGCACGACGTCGAGGTTGTGTCGCCTCGGGTGGTTGGCGGCGTCGCCGCGCTGTTAGGCGTCCCGGCGCGCGTTGCGCGCCCGGCGATAGCGCGCTCAGGCGGCGGTTGCGGGGGTCGAGGCCCTGTGCGAATGAAAAGATCTCCTAGCGTGCCTCTGGGTACAACGCCGAAACGTGGGGCGGGAACGCAGCGGCCATCAACGGCCATGAGAAAGACGCTCCCGTTCGCAAACTGGAGAACGGTGTCGGCGTCGAAGCGTGGAACATGCGCGATCAGCGGGCCGTTGCGATCGGCAAGCGTCGGAAAGCCTGAGCGCGGACGGCGGGGCGCCGTGATGGCGTGTACTCCCGAGGCTGTCGTCTTCGCGCAGAGGTACCTTCAACATACGCGCGTGAGCGATGGCCTACATTGGGCCGCGCCTTGCGTTCCGCCGGCACGGCGCGGTCTGGAAAGCCAACTTGAACCGTTCTCCCCGGTAGGCCAAGAGCCCCCTTTTCCGTGGGCAAGGCGACCACATTGGAGTATGGCGTGGGTTGAGTATGCCTCAGCGCCTGAGCATCACGTACACAGTCGTCGCCGCAAACGCCATCTGCCCGAACGCCAGCGCCGTGCCCAGGTTGACCGCACCTAGCGCTCCCGCGAGTGCGCTCGCGATCACGAACGCACCAAACATGCTCAGCAGATTGCGCCTCATCCCATGCGCTGTTCCAGGGTTGCCACCAGCGCCGGCACATCCGCATTGGGCCCCTGCTCATCGAGCAGTGCCTGCGCCTCACGGCGTCCGCCCAGCGCGCGCATTCCCCGCTCGCCGTGCTCGACGAGGAAGTCGTTCAGCGCTCCAGCACGGCGAGCGCACACCCGTCGTGCTCCGACATCCAAACCCTCGCGGTGCTCATCCAGCGCCGCCACCAGCTCATCGATCCCGCTCGCCGGCGCCAGCGCCGACACCGCCAACACCCATGCGCGCGAGGAGCCCAGCGAGCGCAGCGCCGCGCCCAAGTCGCGCCGTGCGCGCATCGCGATCTGGCCCAGGTCTGCCTTTGTCACCACCAGCACGTCAGGTGTTTCCATGATCCCCGACTTCAGGAACTGCAGCACGTCACCGCTCCCCGGCTGCACCACCAGCGCCACCGTGTCGACCACGTCCGCCACATCCGTCTCCGACTGGCCGACGCCCACCGTCTCGATCACCACCACGTCAAACGCCGCCGCCAGCGCTTCCGCCGAGACTCGGGTGGCGCGCGCGAGGCCACCCAGGCGCTGTTCCGCCGCCATCGAGCGGATCAGCGTGCCGCGGTCCGCCGGGTCGAACTCGATCCGCGCGCGGTCGCCCAGCAGCGAGCCCCCCGAGCGGCGCGAGCTCGGATCGACCGCCAGCACCGCCGCCGTGCGTCCGCTCGCGCGCCAGGCGTGTAGCAGCGCTGACAGCAGCGTCGACTTGCCCGCGCCCGGCGGGCCCGTCACGCCCACCAGATGCCCCGGCGCCTCGCCGCCCAGCGCGGCCGGGGAGACCACTTGCAGCAGCTTCGCCGCCTGCTCGAGGTCCGTCGGTGCGGTGCTCTCCAGCAGGTTCAGGGCCGCCGGCCCGGCCGTCACATCTCGGTCGCGCAGACGCGCGCCCAGCGCCGCGCCGTCAGCGCTCACGCCGAGCCGTTGGCCAACGCGCCGCCGTTGGCGCTCGTCCCGTCGCCGTTTGCGCTTGCGCCAACCAGTGCCACGATGTCCCGCATGATGCGCGTGATGTCGAAGTCCTTGGGCGTGTACACCGCGGCCACGCCCGCCTTGCGCAGCGCTGCCACATCCTGCTCGGGGATGATCCCGCCCACCACCACTGGCGCCGTCACGCCCGCGCCGTGCAGCGCTTCGATCACCGCCGGGATCAGCTCACGGTGCGAGCCCGACAGGATCGACAGACCGATCACATGCACGCCCTCCTGCAATGCCGACGCGGCGATCTGCTCCGGCGTCAGGCGGATGCCTTCATACACCACATCCATGCCCGAGTCGCGTGCACGTACCGCAATCTGCTCTGCACCATTCGAGTGGCCGTCGAGACCCGGCTTGCCCACCAGGATCTTCGGCCGGCGCCCCAGCTTCTCCTGCAGGCGCGCCACCTCGCCCTGCAGCTCGCTCAGATCGGCGTCCGCCGTTGCAGCCGCCGCCTCGCCCACGCCCGTCGGGCCGTGATAGCTGCCGAACACCTCGCGTAGCGTCCGCGACCACTCGCCCGTCGTCGCTCCCGCGCGAGCGGCCGCGATCGTCGGCACCATCAGGTTCTCATCCGCGTTAACGTCACCAGCAGCAGCGGCCAGGGCTGCGAGCGCCTCATCAACAGCAGTTTGATCGCGCTCAGAGCGCCAGCGGCGCACGTCCTGCACCTGCTGCGCTTCAACCGCCGGATCGACCACCAGGATGCCGCCCTCCGCGTCCGCCGTCAGCGGCGAGACCTCCGTCTCGGTGTAGCGATTCTGTCCCACCACCACCTGCTCGCCCGTCTCGATGCGGCGGATGCGCTCCCGATGGGAGTCCACCAGCGCGGCCTTCATATACGGGACCGCCTCCACCGCACCGCCATGCTCCGACACCACCGCCATCTCCGCCCGCGCGCCCTCCAGTAGCTCATCAACCAGCGCTTCCATCACCTTCGAGCCCTCGAAGATGTCCGGGTACTCGAGGATGTCCGTTTCATATGCCAACACCTGCTGGATGCGCAGCGACCACTGCTGATCCCACGGCCGCGGCAGCCCCAGCGCCTCGTTCCACGCCGGCAGCTGGATCGCTCGAGCGCGCGCGTCGCGGCCCAGCGTCACCGCCAGCGCCTCCAGCACGATCCGCTGCACGTTGTTCTCCGGCTGCGCCTCCGTCAGCCCCAGCGAGTTGACCTGCACGCCGTAGCGGAAGCGCAAATGGCGCTCATCCTCCACGCCGTAGCGCTCACGGCCCAACTCTTCCCACAGAATCGACATCGCCCGCAGCTTCGCGTGCTCCTCGATGAAGCGCACGCCCGCGTTCACAAAGAACGAGATCCGCCCGAACACCTTTTCCAGGCTCGCCTCCGGCACACGCTCGCGCGCCGCGTCCAACACCGCTATCGCGTTGCTCATCGCATACGCGATCTCCTGCACCGGCGTCGCGCCCGCCTCCTGCAAGTGATATGAGCAGATGTTGATCGGGTTCCACTTCGGCACGTGCTCCACCGTGTACGCGATCATGTCCGCGATCAACCGCATCGAGGGGGCGGGGGGGAACGCGTACGTGCCCCTGGCCAGGAACTCCTTGATGATGTCGTTCTGGGTCGTGCCCTGCAGCTGCTCCTCGCTGACTCCCTGCTCCTCCGCCGCAACGATATAAAGCGCCAACAGCCACGCCGCCGTCGCGTTGATCGTCATCGACGTGTTCATCGCGTCCAGCGGAATGCCGTCCATCAGCGCCGCCATGTCGCCCCGATGGGAGACCGGCACGCCCACCTTGCCAACCTCGCCACGCGCCAGCTCATCGTCCGGGTCGTATCCCGTCTGCGTGGGCAAGTCGAATGCCACCGACAGACCCGTCTGACCCTTCTCCAGGTTGCGTCGGTACAGCTCGTTAGATGCCTTCGCCGTGGAGTGCCCCGCGTAGGTACGCATCATCCACGGCCGGTCGCGCTCAGGCAGGCGTGCGGTGTGTTCGTCGCTCATGCAGCAATTGTACGGTCGCGCCGGGGGCTTTATCCTGCCGGCCATGGATCAAACAATCGAGAAGCCGCGCGTCGGTGGACCGGGGACCGGTCTAGGCGGCGACTGGAGAGTGATCGTGCGCAACGACGATCACAACACCTTCGACCACGTTGCCAGCACGCTCGCACGGTTCATCCCCGGTATCACGCTCAAGCGCGGCATGGAGATCGCCAACGTAATTCATGCCTCCGGCAGGGCAATCGTCTACAGCGGACCGCAGGAGCCCGCCGAGCATTATTGGGAGCAGTTGAAGGGTGCGGGGCTGACGATGGCGCCTCTGGAGCACGGCTGAGCGCTCAGTTGATGACCGCTGCGCCGTTCCCGTGCCCGTTGCTGTGACCGTTGCCGGCCATAACCGCCTTGGCAGTCACCGCGCCGTGGGCGGTGTGATCCCACCAGCCGTACAGCACCGGCACCTGGTACCAGCTGGAGTGGGCGGCGCGGAAGTACGTCATCTCCGGCCCGCCCCAGTAGCGTTCCCAGTCGAGGTACTCCTCGAAGCCGGCCACCTGCTGGAAGCGGTATTTGTCCTCGCGGGAGCGATACACATCATACGAGGTAGCGCCGTAGCGCAGCGCTACCGCGGCCGCCTCGTTCAGCGCCTCCTCGAAGCCGTCCGCGCGAAAACCCGTCGCGTACCAGGGGATGATCACCGACCCGGCCATCAAGCACCTACCTCCGCGTAGATCGCGCCCGGACCGTCCGCGGTCTTGCCCTGACCCTCGGAGTCGGCGCCCACGAGGATCGAGATCTTGCCCAGGTGCTTGTTTTCGAGCATCAGCTGATGTGCTTCGGCGACACCCTCGAAGCCAAGCGTGCGCCACAGCACCGGGCGGATCTGGCCCGACTCGATCAGCTCGTTGGCCTTCGTGCACTCATACGCGTTGGCGAAGTGCGAGCCGAGGATCTCCTTCTGGCGCATCCACAGGTAGGCGACGTTGAAGTCGAGATCAAGACCTGTGGTGCCCGCGCAGATGACCACTTTGCCGAACGTCTTCACGGTGAACACCGACGTCGGGAACGTAGCTTTGCCGACGTGCTCGAAGACGATGTCCGGCGCGTCGCCGAGTAGCTCTTTGACGCGCTTTGCGAACGCGCGCGAGACCTTGAAGCGCTCCGCCTCCTCATCCTCTGACTCGCCGCCTTTGCGCATCATCCCCGCGAACTCGTCGCGGTTTATGTAGTCCACCGCGCCCAGGCGCTTGACCAGCTCGCCCTTCTCCGGCGAGGACACAACCCCGACCGAGTGTGCGCCGGCTGCCGCGCAGATCTGCGTGGCGAACACGCCGAGACCACCGGCGGCCCCCCAGATCAGCACCTTCTGGCCAGGCTGCAGTTTGCAGCGGGTGATCAGCATGCGGTACGCGGTGAAGTACACGAGCCCGTAGGAGGCCGCCTCCTCCCACGTCAGCGCCGCGGGCTTGGGCAGCAGCTGCTGGGCCTGCACCTTCGTGAACTGCGCGAACGAGCCCCACGTCGTCTCATAGCCCCAGATCTTCTGCGAGGGCGCCGCCATCGGGTCGAGGCCGTGCACCTCCGGGTCCTCGTAGGAGGCCATGTTGCAGTGCACAACTACCTCGTCGCCCGGCTTCCAGCGTGTGACGCCCGCGCCGACCTTCCACACCACGCCCGAGGCGTCCGAGCCGCCGATGTGGTGGCCGAACTCGGGGTGATCGCCGTAGCGCATCACCGACACGGGCTTGCCCAGGGCCGCCCACACGTTGTTGTAGTTGACGCCAGCCGCCATCACCCGCACGATCACCTCGAACGCGCCCGGCTCGGGCACCTCGATCTCCTCGACCTGGAAGGCGTCCTTCGGTTCGCCGTAGCGCTCCTCGCGGATGACCCACGCGGCCATCGTCTTCGGCAGCTCGCCGGGCTCGGTATCTACGGCTGAGACTTGTTGGAGATCGATTGCCACGTGCTCTGAAACCTCGTCGGTCGGGGAACGGGATGGGATGCAATCCTACCCCGCCGGGCCGATCGGGTGTGGCCGTGCCCGTGCTGTTCTCGGAGCGCCACCGGTTCGGCCACTCAGCGGATGGTTGGCGAGCCGAGCCGGCAGCCTCCGCGAGCGCGCGGGAGAAGGGGATCGCCGGTTGGGATAGAAATGTGACATTGAGGTTGTGTTCAGATAATCCGAATGATCGGGGAGATGAATGTTGACTAGAAAGCTGGTTGCCGAGCTGCTGGGAACCGCGCTGCTTGTTTTCTTCGGCGTCGGAGCGGCCACCCTTTCCTTCGGGTTCAAGCTCGACGGCGGGAGCACCGCCGCAGGCATTGTTGCGACGGCGCTCACATTCGGGCTAGTACTCCTCGCCCTCGTCTACACGATTGGACCGGTCAGCGGTTGTCATGTCAATCCGGCCGTCACGATCGGCTTCGTGGTCTCCAAACGGATCGGCGTCCGGGACGCACTTAGATATTGGATCGCTCAGTTCGTCGGTGGAATCGCTGGGGCGCTGGCCCTTTGGGCGGTCCTCAGCGGCTCCAGCCAATACAGCCGCAAGGTCACCGGCCTGGGGACGGATGGCTGGGGCTCACATTCGATCATCGGGCTGAACGGCGGTGGTGCGTTCGCCGCTGAGGTCATCCTCACTTTCCTTTTCGTCTTGGTGGTCCTTTCCGCCACCAGCCATGTCGCCTCAGCCGGTTTCGCCGGTCTGGCGATCGGTCTGGCGCTTACGGTCGTCCACCTGATCGGGATCCCCCTGACCGGCACATCGGTGAATCCAGCACGGTCTCTCGGGCCGGCGCTGATCGTTGGTGGCGACGCGCTCAGCCAGGTGTGGCTGTTCATCGTCGCACCGCTGGTAGGAGGCGTTGTGGCCGCCGTTGTGTGGCTGGCGTTGATAGCCGAGCGCGCCGACGCGGCCGTCGCTGGTCACGTCGAGGGTTCGGACCTTCCCGCCGCGACCTGACTGTTAGCGCTCAGCTCGACTCGGTGCACGTCGGGCTGGTGATCCAAAAGGGCACCGTGTGCGTACTGGTGGAGACATTGATGTTAGAGCTCAAAAAGCACGCATCCGATTGTGATCTCGCATGAGCTTTGAGCTGACCTTGTGGGCGGCCAGCGTTATGCCGCTCGACTTCGACGAACGGATTCGCGCCGCCCGCGCCGGCGGCTTCACCGCGACCTCGCTTTTCCCGTTTGAAGTGCGTCGGGCCGAAGACGCCGGGATCACGACGGCTGAGATCCGCGATTGCTTCGAGAGCGCCGGCGTGCGGATCGCTGTGGTTGACCCGCTGGCGCGCTGGCTGCCGACGTGGCGGCGCCCGCAGCTGCCGCCGGGAGCTCCAGCCAGTGGGGACTTCGAGGCCGAGGAGCTGTTCGCGATGAGCAAGGCGCTCGGCGCCGATCTATTAAGCGTGCTCGCACCGTTCGACCCCCGTGTTGAGCCTGAGGCGGGCGCCGTGGCGTTCGCCTCGCTGTGCGACCACGCCGCCGAGCACGGCCTGCGCCTCCAGCTCGAGTTCATCGCCGGGACCGGCATCCCCGACCTCGCGAGCGCGTGGGAGATCGTGCGGCTTGCCGACCGGCCCAACGGGGGCATGCTGATCGACAGCTGGCATTTCTTCCGCTCGACGCCCGACTTCGCGCTGCTGTCCTCGGTGCCCGCCGAGCGTGTCTTTGCGCTGCAGCTGGGCGACGCGCCCGCGCTCCCTAACGAGGAGCTCGCCTACGAGTCGCTCCACAGCCGCCGGCTGCCGGGCGAAGGCGAGCTCTCGCTGACGCGCTTCCTACGCGCGCTGCCGGGGGAGCAGTTGCCGGCGCTCAGCGGACCGGAGGTCTTCTCCGATCGGCTGTGGGCGCGCTATCAGGCGGAGGAGCTCGGCGAACGCCTAGCTGAGACGACGCGGGCGCTGTTTGCCGGTCGCGTGTAGCTTCTAAAGATGGATCCTGAGACGTTCAGAGAGGCGCTCGCCGGCGTCTGCACGCCGGTCTCGGTGGTCACCAGCCACCGCGAGGGGCACCCGCATGGCACGACCGTCAGCGCCTTCTGCTCGCTCTCGCTGGAGCCGCCGATGGTGCTCGTGTCGCTCGATCGACGCTCCGACCTGCTGGCGATCGTCAGCGAGTCGCGTGTCTTTGGGATCAATGTTCTCAACCACGGCCAGAAGGATCTCGCGCTCAACTTCGCGCGCAAGGGCGCCAGCAAGTTCGACGGCGTTGAATGGGAGCTCGATCGAGGTGTGCCGCGTATCTCTGGTGCGGCTACGTGGCTTGTGTGCAAGCTCGAGCAGCTGCACGAGGGAGGCGACCACCTGATCGCCGTTGGCCTCGTGGAGCACGCCGAGAGCGGTCCGGGCAACCCGCTGTTGTATAGACGTCACGAGTTCGGCACGTTGGCGCGGATCAGCGACGGCGATCTGTGAGCGCCGTCGAGATCGCGCTCGCTCGCCCGCGCGCGAATCAGCGTCCACGCGAGCAGCGCTCCCAGCAGCGCCACCGCCGCACCCAGGCGCAGCCCGTACTGCAGCGCGTACACGAACGCGTGCTGGGCCGCGCTGATGATCTGCGCGGGGACGCCGTGCGGCGCCGCGCCCGAGCCGAGACCCGCCGCCAGGTCCGCGCGTACCGTCGGGGATGCCTGCGGCAGCAGTTCGTTGATCTTCGAGCGCCCGAGCGTGGCGACCATCGCGCCGAGCACCGCCACGCCGAAGGTGCCGCCAACCATGCGGTTCATCGAGAGGATGCCTGAGGCGACCCCTGCCTTGGCCTGTGCGACGGAGTTCATCGCGGCGGTGCTCATCGGTGACATCACAAACGCCATGCCGATGCCCATCAGCACGAACCCCGGCAGCAGCGCCCCATATCCGCTCGAGACCGTCAGGTGCGACTGCCAGAACAGCGCTCCGCTGACAGCCAGCAGACCGAACGTGATCAGCGGCCGCGAACCAACGCGATCGGCCAGCCGTCCGGCGCCGGGGGCGATCAGCACGATCATTAGTGTCGAGGGCAGGAAGCGCACACCGGCCTGTAGCGGCGAGTAGTGCAGCACGTTCTGCATATACAGAGCCATGAAGAAGAACATCGCAAGCATCGCAAAGCTGACAATGAACGCGACGATGTTGGCGCCGAGGAACGTGCGCGAGCGAAAGAAGCTGAAGTCGACCATCGGCGAGCTCTGGCGGCGCTCGACGAAGCCGAAAGCTGCCAGGCCGATTGCGGCGACGGCGAACAGCGCGATCTCCCGCGTGGAGTCCCAGTGCCATTCGTTGCCCTCCACCAGCGCCAGCACCAGCGCTGCGAGGCCGGTCGTCAGCGTCAGCACACCGAGCCCGTCGATCCGCTGCGCGACGCTTTCATCGCGCGACTCGCGCACCGCGAACAGGGTGATGAAGACCGCGCCCACCGCGACC
>DATHLT010000229.1:0-21298 GCA_035487855.1 Solirubrobacteraceae bacterium | reverse complement strand
AAAGCGCTGCGATCGAGGCGTTGCAGAGCTGTTGCGGCGCCTCGATCGGGCTAGTGGATATCCATCCGGCTGACATGCAGCGACTGCAGGAAGGCGATGCGTTGCTGAAGGCTGTTGCCTGCGCGCACGAGTAGCCATGCGGGCCCGACGCGACGGGCGACGGTCCCGGGCACGAATATTTCCCAAAAGGTCCTGCGCTGGCTTTCGTGCAGCACTTGCTCTGCTCGCGCGAGTCCTACGTGCTTGGTGTCCACGGCGAGGATCCGCTTGGCGGCGGCGGGGCTGAGCGGCGGCAGATGGAACTCGCGCTCTACGGGTGGGATCTGGACGATCGCGGGGTGTCCAGGCACGGGCACGGCTCCCCACAGTGGCGCGGGTGCGCTGCCGGGCGCCTTGGCGTTGAGCAGCAGTGCCGCCTCGAAGCTCTGGCGGGGAACGGAGAACCACATGTGCACACATGTGAGCCACGCGGGGACGGTGATGGCGCGATCGGGGGCGATCTGTCGGGCGACCTGGCCCCAAGCGGTCTTCACCCGGGGGAAGGACGAGGCGATCGCACAGCGTCCCTTGGCGGGTGGCGCGTGTGTGCCGTGCCAGTAGCTGTTGGGCAGCGTGAAGGTGGCGTCTTCGCGGCTGACGTGGATCGTCCGGCCGGAGGCGTTCAGCAGCGTCTCGGTCAGCGCGGGGCCGCGCCGCGCGCGGGCGAAGCCGTTGAGCACGCTTGGCTCCAGCCCCGGCGCGAGCACCGTTCCGCGTGAGCCTGGCGGGCGGTAGAAGATGATCTGCTTGGCTCCGGGCGGCAGTCCGGGGAAATGCTGTGCGTTGAACGTGCCCAGGTGTGCGACACGCACGCCAGCGACACGCTGGTCGACAAACAGCATGTCGATCTCCCCTTCGGGGCCGACCTTTTCCTTTGGGTCGAATCCCACTTCGCCGCCGTAGATCGGGTCGGTGATGGTTGGCGGAGGCCCGTTGCAGCTGCCTTCGCCCTGCACATGGATGCACACACCGACGTTGCCCGCCTGCAGCGACGGCGAGACGCCGAACCGCTCGGGTTGAGCATTTATATAGGGGTAGCCGTGGTGGAACGTCAGCTTCAGTGGCCTGCCGGCGGACGGAGATGCATGGCTGGTGGGGGAGTTGCCGTTGCCGCCAGTGCCGAGTAGCAGTGACAGGCCCGCCACCACGGCGGCTGTGACCAGCAGGTACGCGCCTGCCCGCCGGCGTTGCTGGCGGCGCCGCGCTTCTTCGATCACCCCCGCGTCTGGAGCGGCTGTGGGTGGCGGGCCGCCCGGCGCTTGGGCTGGATGCGGCTCGACCTGCGGCTGTTCGGTCGGCGGCGGGTGTGCCGGCTTGGCGGTCAGCGGCATCGTGCGCACGCATCAATAGAGATCATTGGTGCTACTATAACTAGCACGATGTTGGATGGCAAGGTCGACCGCCGGGACCCCACGTTGCTGCACGACCAGGTGGCTGCGCAGATCCGCAGGGCGATCGCAGACGGGGAGGCAAAGCCGGGGGAGCGCCTGCCGCCGGCGCGCGATCTGGCGGCGGTTATGGGGGTGAACACGAACACGGTGCTGCGTGCGATGCGTCTGCTGCGCGATGAAGGTCTGCTGGAGTTTCGCCGCGGTCTGGGCGTGCGGGTGAGCGGCACGCCGCAGCGTGGCGCGGTGATCGCGCGGGCGAGGGAGCTGGTTGGCTTCGCCCGCCAGCAGGGCTACCAGCAGGACGAGTTGATTGCGATCATCCAGAGCATCCGCTGAGCGATGACGGCGATGCTCGACCAGGCTGACAGAGCATCCGTCACCACGCCGGTGGGGTCACCGGCAGTACAGCCAGTGGGTCATCCGGCTGGGCCACTGGCGGAAATACCCGCGCGGCCAGTGGCGGGGCCTGCGGCGGTCGAGTTGGTGCGGCTGTCGGAGGGGACACCGGCGGGGCCGGATCAAGGCGTGATCGAAGAGGCCAGACGTCGGCAGCGCTTGCGGCGTGTGCGTATGGGGCTGGGTGGCCTGCTCGCGGTGTTGGGTCTCGGGGGACTCGTGTGGGGGCTCGGCGCGTGGGGTCCTTCCGCGCACCCGGCGCACGCGCACGGAGCAGCAGGCGTGGCCGGCGCCGCCAAAGGAGTCTTGGGAGCAGCTGGCTTTGACGTGCACCTGTCGCCGGCGCTGGATGGCGGACAGTACGGGTGGTGCGTGGGCGTTGAAGAACACCCTGCGTTGATCGCATACGGGGCTTGCGCGATGACGCCTGTTGCCTCTACGCCGCTTGCCATGCAACTGAGCGGCGCGAGCGCCGGCGCAAGGCAGGAGACGATCGTGGTGCTCGTCACCCCGCAGGTGCGCACCATCCTCGTGAACGGCGGCCGGCGTGTGCCGACGCTCACGCTGCCAGGGCTGCCATACGGCCTGCGTGCGGCGCGAGTGCTGATCGCGCTGCGAATCAAGACTCACCCGGACGGCAGGCGCAGCATCGTGTCAATACCACAGCCGAAGCTGGTGGCGCTTGACGCGCGTGGGCGTGTGATCGCTGACCAGGTGCGTGAAATACCAGCGCTTAGCCGCTCAACGCTAGTGGGCGCTGCAGCGACAGGCCCCTGCAGGCTGCGGGTTAGTGGGCTCCCCGGTCTGCGGGCCAAGTGGAGCCACGTGGCGGCTGCCATCAGACCGTTCCCGGGAGCGCTCGTGGGGCGCAGCTTCTTCTCGTGTGTCGACACGGAGTACTACCTGCACAACTGGCCGCTGGACGCGGCGGTCCTGCTCGACGCGGCGCACCCTGGCACGTCGCCGGCTGCAATTCCGGGACTGGAGCCGGTGCGTGGCCAGCGCGGCTACTTCAACGGCCCGGGTGACTTCAAAGGCGAACTGACAGCGACTCGCGTTGGCAACTCCTGGCTGGTGCTCGCCGGTGGCAGCGGCCTTGCCCAGCGCTTGGAGATCCTGCGCCACTTGACGGCCACGGTAAAGCTGTAGGCGTCGCGGGCTGGGTGCCGCGGGACTGTCGGCACCGCGGGGTTTTGGTACCGCGGGGAACGGCACGGTAGGCGGCCAGGCACCGCGGGGGACCCGTCCCGGCGCTCGGCCCACCTACGCTGGCGGCTGGCGGACTGCGCGCTAAATGAGCTGCCGGGGACGGGCCCACTGGATCTCGCCAGGGGTGTAGCTGAGATCCGCATTTCACTGTAGTTGCGGATTCGCACAATGGAAGAGGGGCGAACACCCTCGTAACAATGTCAACGGCCAGCCCGAATAATTTCTGTCGCGCGGTGGTGCTCCTCTTCAACCACAGCCGCCCAACGGCAGGATGCCGTGCCTATGACAGAGGTTTGGAGCCCGGCATAGCCCGGGCTCCGGGCGTTCTGGGGCTGCCCTGGATCTCGCGCCGTGATCTGAGCGCTTCGCGAATCCATTGCGGCGGCTGGGACTTGTTGCGCTACACGCGCTTACACCTACAGCACCGGGCGTACCAGGCGCGCGCCCACGCGGTCGCCAACGCGGGTCAGTAGCCCCAGCGGCTGCGTGAGCGCTGAAATGGCGTGGCCACGGGCGGCGCTCTGGCGGCGTCCAAGTCCACTGCCAATCACACGCATGGCCACTGCGGTCGCCGGTAGCGGCCTGAAGAACACTGTCACTTCGGTGATCTTGTCGTTCTCGTCGAGGCGAATGTGATCGACCATGTGGACCTCGCTGCCGCCCACTCGTACGGTGGCGACGAGCACAGCGCTGCCCGAGCCTTGGATTTCGTCCGTGTAGTGCAGATCCTCAAAGACCTCGAGGATCAGCTGCATGATCGTGTGGACCTGCTCCTGTCCTTCAAACGCCAGCGAACTGGTAAACGGCGAGCGCACGACCGCGCCCGGCGCAAAAGTGTCCATCACGGCGGACAGATCTCGCGCTTCCATGGCCGTACGGAGGGGAAGCTTGGTGGGGCTGTCTGCGAGCGCGGACACTTGGTCTCCTATCTGCTAGCCGATATGTCAGCACGACAGGTTATCATGAGATATATGCCGCGTGCGAGCGCAATTCGAGAGGTCGCTACAAAGCCCACCCTTGGCCCGCCCGCGTATGTGGTGCTGGGCATGATTGGCCTGGGCGCTCGCTCGGGCTATGAGATCAAGCAGATGGTGGAGCTGTCGATCAGGTTCTTCTGGACGATCTCCCAGGCGCAGATCTACCCGAGCCTCGAGACGCTCGAGCGCGTGGGGCTGATCAGCGGCCGCGCCGAGCCCCGGGGCAAGCGCCCGCGTCGTGTGTATGACATCACCGAGCAGGGCAATGCGGAGCTCGAGCGGTGGCTGAGCGACGACGAGCCGATTCCGTTCGAGCTACGCGACATCGCGCTCGTGAAGTTGTTCTTCGCGGAGGCGATGGATCGCGAGCAGGCACTGGCACTGCTGGTGCGGGTGAAGGAGCGCAGCGAGCAGCAGATTGTCACCCTCCGTCACATCGAACCAGCGGCGGAGCTGGTCGATCAGCAGGGCAACCCGAGCCCGCTGCTGACGCTACGCATGGGAGTTGCCTTCCACCAGGCGATGATCGACGTATGCGCAGAGTTCGAGCCGAAGTTCCACGCGCGACCGTAGGGCTTGGCCGAGCGCCGTCGCGGTCGTCACCCGCGGGGGCCAGCCCGACGGGTGGCAGCCCGATCAGGTTGTGGCGGAGATCACTGTGCGCTGTCCGGCGGACCTGTAGACCACGACGGCTCGCGCGGGCGAAAGCGCAGCAGGGCCTTCCACGTGGCAGCGTCCAGAACACCGCTTGCAGACAGGTGGTGGCGGGCCTGGAACGTAGCGACAGCTTTGGCGGTCTGCGCGCCGAAGAAGCCGCCCACCGGCAGGTGCGCGCCGGCGGCGTTGAGCAACTCCTGCGCCTGCACGATCTCATCGCCGTCTGCGCTTGCGTGGACAGTGGGCAGCAGAACTTGTTTGCGGGGCAGCGCTGGTAGAGGCGAGGCCAGCGTGGGTAGCTGCCCCGGCGCTGCCGCTGCCAGGTCGAAGAAGCTCACGCCCGGTGTGCCGTACGCGTGGGCGAGTGCACGGAAGCGCAGTAGTTCGGCGTTGGTAGGTGCGCCGTACAGCTGGCCCACGGGAAGGATTGGCCGACCATAGATGGCGTTGGCAGCCATCGTGTCCCGGTACACGGCGTCCACGCTGATGCCGAAGTCCAGCCAGTACATCAGCGGCAGCACCACGTTGAACGCCCCCGGGCCGAGGAACACCGAGTAAGGGAACTTGGGGTGCTCGTACACCTCTGCCTGGCTCGCCAGCCCGATTGGAAAGCTCGCGCCGAGCTGTGCTCGCAGCGCGTGCACGAACAGCTGGGCGGGGTAGTACCGCGAGTCGTATTCGCCCTCCGCGTCAACTACCAGGCACTGTGCGCCGGCCTGCGCCGCTGCCACCGCCGCGGCAGCTTCAGCTTCCGGGTTCGTGCCGACCGCAAACATCCACCCGCACACCGTCGCGCCAGCAACCCGCATTTCGCTCACCAGCGCCGCTGAGAACTGCGGTTCGGGCGTAGCGCCTTCCGCCGCCTTCAAATACACCGTGTGCAAGCCCGCTGAAGCCGCCTGCTGCACCACTTCCGCGCCGCTCTGCCCGGGCGCAAGCTGGGTCACCCACAGCGCGCCACCCCTGAACTGCACAGGCACGGACGCTTGTGACGCGAGCCCCGAAGTGGGGTGCATCGCAACGGTCGCCAGCGCAATCGCCACAGCCAAGCCGAGCTTGCACACAGGCGTCTTGAGCAGCTGCCAGCTCACCGGGAGGATCGTAGTGGCAGTACTCCCTTGTGTGCGACGGAGACGCTCACGCGACCTCGTGTCACAGCTGCGTCCCAGCTTCCTAAAAGATCCCCTTGAGCAGCTCGCCCGGTGATGAGAGCTCCAGGCCGCGGGAGAGAATCACGATCGTCTCCAATCGCGGTGAGCGCTTACAACGCTCCAGCAGGCTAATCTCCGTGCGGTGTAGATCGCAGAGGTCTGCCAGTGCCTCCTGCGACAGGCCCGCTCGGTCGCGGTGCTGACGGAGATTGGCGGCGAATTGCTTACGGACAGCCTCCATAATTCCAACTCTCGCTGTGCGCAGACGAAAGTTCCACAGACAACTGTCGTAAGTAGTGGGCTGCTGTTGAGGATTGTGAACAGGGATAGAAACGCGATCCCCATCCTGCTGGCAGCTATTTTCGCAGTGTCCAAAGCGGCCGCGAGCGGGTAGCTTGCTAGTCAGCAACACTCAAACGAGCAATGCAGATCAACCTCAGCGATGACTACTTCGAAGCGCGGCTTGCCCCGTGGCAGAAGCTGATCGGCTTGATGGGCAATGTCCGCGTCGCGCGCGCAGACATCAGCGATGTGCGTGTTGTGTCTGACCCAATTCGCGACGCCATGCACAGCGGCATCAAAGTTGGCCTGCGCGTGCCATGGCTCTGTTACATCGCCCGCACCATCCGCCTCGACGAAGCGTTCATCGTGCGCCGGGGTGTCCCCGGGTTGTCCTTCGCCGTCGCGAACAACACCCTCCTACGCAGAGTGCTCGTCAGCACCCATCAAGCAGGCGAGCTCGCCAGCCGGCTGCAGGACGGCTCAGCCGAGCACCACGCGTGAGCTCGGCTATGCCCTTGGCTGGTGCCTTGCTAGCACGTTTTCCACGTGTCCGCTTAGGGTGCGTTCTCGGCGCTACGCAGCCCCGTCAACATCCATATTGAAAAAAGGAAGATCAACACGAGCGCGCACACGAACGCCAGCGCAGTGTGGTCGTGCGCACCCGAGATCAGCCCGCGGCCGGCATCCAGAAACGCTGTCGCCGGGTTGATGCTCGCGATCGTGTGAATCCAGCCGTTCAACAGGCTCAGTGGCACATACACCGGTGCCAGGAACAGCAGCAGGAATACAGGTGTTTGCATCAGTGGGCCAGCCTGGATCGAGCGGAAGCGAAACGCTACGCCTGCCGCCCAGCCGTAGCCCACCAGCGTCAACAGCAGCGCCAACCCATACAAGCCGAACACGTCCACGCCGTTGCCAGTGATCCGCATCCCCGTTACCAGTGCCACCACGCTCACCACCGTCAACGTGATGACCGCGCGCGTGAGTGCCACCAGCGCGTAGCCGAGCGCAATCCCGCGGTGGTCCTCCGCAGCCAGCATCAGCCGCCTGGCAAATCCACTTTCGAAGTCAAACGCCAGTGTGAAGCCCGTGAACAGCCCGCCGAACATCGCCGACTGGCACAGCACGAACACAAACTGAAATGCCGTATATCCGGCTGGGAAGTGAAAGCCCGGCACGTCCCCCAGCGCTGACAGCCCGCCGGCAAAGCTCGCCAGGAACACCAGCGGGAACACCAGCGACGGCACGAACAGGTCGGGGCGGCGAATATAGGTGTGCATGCCTCGCCACGCGATCGTGCGCGCCACCCGCCAGAGGCCGCCGCTGGTCGTGCTCATTTCTTCCATCCTGGGCTCGCAGGGCAAGCCGGACAAGGACGCAGACGGCGTGGCGTGCTGTGCACGCGAGCCGTCGAGGACGCCGATCCGGCGCCGCCATGCGGGTCCAGGATCATGTCCTTTGCATCCTTGTGCGCATTGCCCCAGCCACGGCAAGCAGGGACACGAGCGTCAGTCCCACCGCTACCGCAAAGCCGCGCCATAGCGCGCTGCCGTCCCACCCGTATATGTACAGGCTGCGAAAGCCCTCAATCAGATACGAGATCGGGTTAACGTTTGCCACCGTGTGAAACCAGCCCGTCTTCAGCAGGTTGCGCGGCAGGTTGCTCGATGATAGGAAAATGAATACGAAGAACAGCGGGAACAGGCCCTGCACAGCCTCGCCTGAGCCCGTCTGTAGCGCCGCCGCGCAGCCCAGCGCGCCAAAGCCCACCGCCGTCAGCGACCCCAGCGCCAGGACCACCAGCACGCCGCCCACGCCCGCATGCAGGTGCGCGCCTGCAACCACCCCCATCAGCACATACACAGCCGACTGCAGCACCCCCAGCGCCGCCACGCCCACCAGCAGGCCCGCGATCAGCGACACGCGCCGCAGCGGCGTCAGCGCCAGGCGGTTGAAGAAGCCGCTCTCAATGTCCTCCGCCAGGTTCGTGCCCGTGTTAATCAGCGAGAACATCCCGCCCTGGATAAACGCCACTGCGATCGCAAACGAGATGTAGGAGTGCGTGGGGAAGCCCGGCAGCCTCGTTGCTGCCTTCAAGCCGCTTGCGTTCACCGCCAGCAGGATCAGCGGGAAGAACACAATCGGGAACAGCTGAAACGGCTGGCGCAGCGTCTTACGCATCGAGCGCCTTGCCAGCACGCCTATCTGTGTCACGTGCTCGCTCATAGTGAAACCTCTCGCACAGTGCGTCTCATGCGCTCGCCGCCACCGGGTCCTGTTGCTCGTCCGGCTCGCCCTCGCCCTCGCCGTCGCTTGCGCCCTCCAGCGACCGGCCTGTCTTTGCCAAGAACACGTCATCAAGCGTCGGCGAATGCAGTCTCAAGTCTGCAATTACCACTCCCTCGCCGTCTAGTGTGCGCACGATCTCAGCCACGTCTGACACGCCCTCCGGGAGGCGCACAGCCACACCGTTGCTTGATGCTGCTGCCTGCTCGCCAAAGCGGTGCAGCACCGTTTCAAGCCGCTCGCGCTGACCCGGATCCTGCGGGATGATCTCCACGCTCGGGCGGCCAATCGACGCCTTCAACTCAGTCGGTGTGCCCTCCGCTACGATCGTGCCGCGGTCGATGATCCCCACGCGGTCGGCCAGCACGTCCGCCTCCTCCAGGTACTGAGTCGTCAGGAACACCGTCACGCCGTCGTTTGCCAGGCGGCGTACCTCATCCCACAGTGCCGCCCTGCTTTGTGGATCGAGGCCCGTAGTCGGCTCGTCCAAGAACAACAGCCGCGGGCCGTGCACCAGCGCCAAGCCCAGATCCAGGCGGCGCTTCATACCGCCCGAGTAGCCCCCCACCTTGCGATCCGCAGCGTCCGTCAAGCCCACCCGCTCGAGCAGCTCGCTGCCCCGTCGTTCGCCGTCCGCCTTGCCCAGACCGTGCAGCGCGCTCTGCAGACGCATGTGCTCACGGCCTGTCAAGAACGGGTCCAGCGCCGACTCCTGTAGCGACGCGCCGATCGCCCTGCGCACCTCCGCGCCCTGACGCACCACGTCCAGTCCCGCCACGCGCGCGCTTCCCGCCGTCGGCGGTAGCAGCGTCGTCAGCATCAGCACCGTCGTCGACTTGCCCGCTCCGTTGGGGCCCAGGAAGCCGTATATCTCCCCTGGTGCCACCCGCAGGTCGATCCCGTCCACTGCCCGCACGCCGCCCTTGAAGTCGCGGACCAGCCCGTCCACCTCGATGCCGTTGTCGCCCATGCTTGCGTTCGCTGTCATATCGCTCCTTCCGTCGCCGCTTGATGACTCGCTGGGTGGGGTGAGGGGGAGGGCTCCACCCGCAGCAACCTTGCTGGCATCTGCGGTAGCCACCAATTCCAGCTGCCAAACAGCGACACCACTGCCGGTACCAACAGTGCTCTGATCACCGTAGCGTCCAACAGGATGCCCGCCGCCAGGCCCGTCGCCAGCACTTTGATTTCCGTCTCCGGCCCCGACGCCAACGACACGAATGCCAGGAACAGGATCAGCGCAGCGCTCGTCACCAGCCGCCCCGTGCGCCCGATGCCGCGAATCACCGCCGTATCCGTCGAGCCTGTCGCGTCGTACTCCTCGCGCATGCGCGCCAGAATGAACACCTCGTAATCCATCGACAGGCCAAACAAGAACGCAAACACCATCAGCGGAATCCACGACGTGATCGATCCTGTCGCAGCGATCCCCCAGATCAGGTTCGAGCCGTGGCCGTTCTGCCACACCAGCTCCAGCACGCCCCAAGCCGCGCCCACGCTGATCACGTTCAAGATCACCGCCTTCAGCGGCAACAGCAGCGAACGGAACGCGCGCGCCAGCAGCACAAACGTGATCAACGCGATCAGCGCAATCATCAGCGGGAAGTTCCCATACACCGCTTCAATGAAGTTCTTGTTCTGCGCAGGCAGTCCGCCCACCTGCACGCTCGGGCTCACCGCATGTGCTGCATTGCGCACACGATCGAGCGTGCCGCGGGCCTCGGATGTGGACGCGTCAGCGCTCGTGAACGCATCCACCACAGCGAGCCCGTGGTGGCGCCACTGCGGCGAGTCTGGCGCTACCGCGCCGTGCACGCCCTGCACCGCCGCCAGCGCCTGAGCCACACGTTCCGGTGAGGTCGACCCGCGCACCAACACCTCGTTCGGCAACAGCACGCCCGCGCCGATCCCCGATTGCTCGAGTGCCACGAGGCCGCGCTTGGCTTCGCCCTGCTTGGCGATCGTGTTCACGTCAGAGATCCCCAGCTGCAGGCTTGACGCCGCCACCACCAGCGCCGCCAGCACCAACACCGCGCCCAGCGCAGCAACCCAGCGCCTGCGTACCACCAGTTCCGCCCAGCGCGTCCACGTGCTGCTCGCCTTGTCGTCGTTGCGCACGTGCGGCCAATCCAGTCGCGGCCCCAGCTTCGCCAACACCACCGGCAGCAGCGTCATCGCCACGATCACGCTGATCAGCGGGATCAGCATGCCGCCGTAACCCACCGAGCGCAGGAACGGTAGTGGCAGTGCCACCAACGCCAGCAGGCCGATTGCCACCGTCGTGCCGCTGAACACCACCGCCCGGCCCGCCGTCTGCATCGCCCGTTCAATTGCCGCCTCGCCCGTGAGGCCATGCGCGCGCTCCTCACGCCAGCGCACCACCACCAGCAGCGAGTAGTCGATCGACACGCCCAGACCGATCAGCGCGATCAGGAACTGCACGATCGGCGACACCGGTGTGATTGCCGTCAATCCCCACACCACCAGGAACGTCGTCATGATCGACGTCACCGCCATCATGATCGGCACTAGCGCCAGGAATGAGCCGAACACGAACGCCAGCACCAGCAGCGCTCCCAGACCGCCCAGCAGCGCCTCCACCAGCACGCCCGGGCCGTTGCCGCCGCCGCTCTGCGCTGACAATGCGTCAAAGCCCGTCAGATGCACAGGTGCGCCTGCCACCGTCGTGCCTGCCAGCGCCGCGGCCGCGTGTTTCGCCGCTTCCGGGTTGGCTTCAAAGGCCTGCTTGGGGTCCGGCAGCGGGTAGGCGATTACGAACGTCGTGTGTCCGTCAGCCGACACAAACGCGTGGTTGTGCGTGCTCGCGTAGCTCGCCATGCGCGCGCCCGGAAGCGTGTGCTCTATGCGTGCTTCCAGCGCCCGCAGTTCTGTCTGCACCGAGCTCGAGCCGACAGCGCTGCCTGGCGCCAGCGTCACCACTGCCAGCAGCGGCGCGCCGTTGCCGCCGGTGCCTCGGAAGTCCTTCGTGATCTGCTGGTTGGCAACCCACCCTTCCTTGCCCGGCACCGTGAACTTTTGTTTCAGCGCTTTCGTCGCCGAGTTCGCCGAGGCCATCCCAACGAGCGTCACCACCACCCAGAACGCCACCACAATGCGCTTGTGAGCCAGTACCCAGCTAGTCACCCGTGCCATCTCAAGTTCCTTTCCACACCACCACGCAGGCAGATCGTTCCGAACAGAATAATCTATAGCATAAATCTTTCTGCTTGGGTATGATCGTAGTGTGAAGACCGGGAGTGGGGACCACACGCCGTTTCGCAGCGTCGGCTTTCTCGCCTCGTCGATCGGCTACGCCGTCTCCCGGCGCTTTCGCCAGACGCTCGCACCGCTCGAGCTCGAGCCGCGCGAGTTCGCGCTGCTTCGGGCCGTGAGCGTTGCCGAAGGGCAGTCCCAGCAGGCTATCGGCGAGCGTCTGCAGATACCCCCCAGCCGCATGGTCGCCTTTGTCGACGCGTTGGAGGCGCGCTCGCTACTGGAACGCAGGCACAACCCCCTCGACCGACGCACCCGCGAGCTGCATCTCACTCCCGCCGGCCGTCAGCTGCTCGAGCGCGCGTTTCAGCTTGCCGCTGGGCTTGAGAACGACTTGTGCGCCGATCTCAGCGCTCCCGAGCGCGAGCAGCTGATCGGGCTGTTGCAGCGCGTTGGTTTGCAGCTGGGTTTGCCGCCCGGTGCTCACGCCGCGCACGCTCACCCCGCGATGGTGGATGGTGGCGACTGCGGGTAGTGAGCCGGTGCAGCCCGAGACCGGTTGAGAGAACGCCCGCAGGCTCAAGTAGCGAGCGCAGGTGGGTCGAAGCTGACGTGGATGGCCCTGCCCCTGCTCCAGCCCGCAGTCCCGATCGAGACCGACGAGCACATCATGCGTGCGCGGCGGACGGCCGCCAAGACGAGGATCGTGATGGGGCTCACCGGGATCGCGCTGATCCTCGCTTGGCCAAAGCTGATTCCACATCCGCTGTTCGGGGTGCTCGGCTTCGTCACGATTCTCGGCACGGCGATCGTGCAGCTGGTGACGCTGCGTCCAGCGTGGCTGAAAGTCGAGGAGTCGCTGGCGGGGCTCGCCGCGATCCTGGTCATCGGCCTGGGCGACCAGCACGTGACCACGCTGAGTCTGTTGTGGCTGGTAGCAATTTCCAGCGGCGTGATGGCCCGTGGTGGGCGGGTTCACTGGATGGGCAGTCTGATCGTGTTCAGCGCGCTTGCGCTGCCTGTGATCCGCGAGCAGCACCTGGGAGGCGAGTACGCCGCCATGTGTGCGGCGGTCCTTGGGCTGCTGCTCACCTGCGGCCGGCTCACGCGCGAGCTGAACTACCTGCTCGCGCAGGCACGCCAACAAGCTGACAACGCCGAGACGCTGCTGCTGGCAGGGGATATCGCCGCGCGCATGTCAGACCGTGCTGTGCCGGTCGCGCAGGAGCCGATCGTCGCGCACGCCGCACCCGCGCGGCTGAGCGCCGAGGAGACCGTAAGCGCGCGCGACGCGCTTACGCGGCTGATTAACGGGGAAGGCCTGAAAATGGTCGTCCAGCCGATCGTCGACATCCGCACCGGTAGGGCCCATGCCTATGAGGCCCTCGCGCGCTTTGGTCAGCCGCGACAGGATGCCAGCAGCCCGCTGCATTGGTTTGCGCTTGCCGATGAGCTGGGCGAGCGCGCTGCGCTCGAGCGCGCGTGCGTAGGCCAAGGGCTTGAGCTGCTCCCTCGCAGGCCGCCTGGCACGAGCGTGTCGTTGAATTTGTCTGCACGTGTGCTGCTCGAAGCCGCCACCATGGCAATGCTGCACGCCGCCGGTGACAGCCTGCCGGATGAGCTCGCCGGGCTGATCATCGAGATCACAGAGGAGACGCTCGTTCACAGTGACATGCAGCTGCTCGATGCGATCGAGCCGCTGCGCGCCCGCGGCGCGCGCCTGGCGGTGGATGACATGGGTGCCGGCTACTCCGGGCTGCGTCAGATCACCACCGTGCTGCCCAGCTATCTCAAGCTCGACCGCTCGCTCATCACCGGCATCGATGGCGACAGCGATCGCGCCGCTCTGGTAGGCGCGCTGGTCGGCTACTCCAAGCAGGTGGGCTGCCTGCTCGTCGCCGAGGGCGTTGAGACAGAAGCCGAGCTTCAGGCCGTCCGCGAGCTCGGCGTGCAGCTCGTTCAGGGTTTCTACCTCAGCCGTCCCGGGCCGCCTTGGCCGGAGATCGGTCAGGTGGAGGTCGTCCCGGATGTCGCGCCGACCACCTCTGCGCGTGTTGGCGAATTGGAGTCCGTGGGAGCTTTGCAGCCGGTGGCGTGAGCTGCAGTGGCGGGGGAAGGATTCGAACCTTCGAAGGCAGAGCCAACGCGTTTACAGCGCGTCCCCTTTGACCGCTCGGGAACCCCGCCAGGGGTTCGTCAGTTTAGGGAAGACGATCGCTGCAGGGTGCTTGCCCACCCACCGGTGCGCCGCGCGCGTGTCCCCTCAGCTACACGCGCGGCGCTGGTCCCGGCTGAGCTCAGGAAGCCTCGCGCAGCTGCTGCGCTTCGGGCAGCGTTTGCAGCTTTTTCAGCGTCCTGTTCTCGATCTGGCGGACACGCTCGCGGGTGATGTTGAATGCGCGCCCCACCTCCTCCAGCGTGCGAGCGCGGCCACCGACGATGCCATAGCGCATCTCGATCACCTCGCGCTCGCGTCTGGGCAGGCATGCGAGTACACGCACCACGTTCTCGCGGCGCAGTGCCTCCGATGCAATCTCAAACGGAGACTCCGCTGAGACGTCCTCGACGAAGTCCGCCAGCGCGGAATCGTCCTCCTCGCCCACTGGCTTCTCCAGCGAGATCGGCTGTTGGGTGATGCGCATGATGTCGCGCACCTCCCGCACGGTGCATTCGAGCTCCGCGGCTAGCTCCGGCGGGGTTGGCTCACGCCCGAGCTGTTGGATCATCCGCCGTTCTGCGTGGATGAGCTTGTTCAGTCGCTCGACCATGTGGACGGGGATGCGGATCGTGCGTCCCTTGTCGGCCAGCGAGCGAGTGACTGCCTGGCGAATCCACCAGGTGGCGTACGTGGAGAACTTGTATCCACGGCGGTAGTCGAACTTCTCGACCGCCCGGATCAGGCCCAACGAGCCCTCCTGGATCAGATCCAGCAGCGTCAAGCCACGGCCCACGTAACCCTTGGCGATTGATACCACCAAGCGCAGGTTGGCCTCGACCATGTGCTGCTTGGCCGCCACGTCGCCCCGCTCGATTCGCTTTGCCAGCGACACCTCCTCGTCTGCGCTCAGCAGCGGCACGCGGCCGATCGAGCGCAGATATAGCCGCAGTGAGTCCAAGCTCGGCTCGACCGTTAGATCGACCTCCGGCCGCTTGAGCTCTTCGAGATGGGTGTGCAGCTCGTGCACGTGCTCACTCGTGCTGTCGTCCGAGTCGCGTTCGCTTGCTCCGACGAGTGGATGTGGGCCGTCCGCCATTGGCGAGGGCACCGCGTCAACACGAGAAGCAACGTCGTCGACGTGCGCGTGCAACTCCGTCGCAGGATCCCCCGCCGAGAGGATCTCAACCCCGTGCTCCTCGAGGTAGCTCAGCAGATCCTGCGTCTGCTGCCCTGACAGCTCGGTTTCCTCGAGCGCGCTAGCCAGTGCCTGAACTGTCACGAACCCACGCTCGTGGGACTCCGCGATGATTCCCTGCAGCTCATCCAATTCGACCACGGCGGTGTCCGTCGCGATCAACAGACCCTCAAGCTTCTCGCTCAACTGGCCTCCCAACTACGGTCTGACTCCCCATCGGAACGGTTTCCCGCGCCGACCTCCCCAGCCCTTCGCTAAGCCCTCCTGTAGCTCGCCATGAGTTGAGTGCCGATTGATACCAGAATCCACGGCCGATGGTGTTCGGTTGCGCTGATGTCGTAACCCTAATCGGAACTAGCGCATGCACCGCGCGCTAGGCTTGGGCCCTGGTGCAGGCCGGCGAATCGACCTCTACGCTGTCTCCCACCCGTGGCGCGGGCGACGATGTCCAGGCGCGCGAGCCGGGTATCGCGGTCGGGCTAACGCGCGTAGGAGTGACCGGCGTAGAGAAGGTCGTACGCATCCGCGACGATCTGTTTCTGGCGCGGCTGGACTGCTTCGTGGACCTCAGCCGCAACCAGAAGGGCGCGCACATGTCGCGCTTCGATGAGGTGGTCAACGACGCGATCGGCGAGGTCGTGCTCAGCGAGTCGTCGTTCAGGGCGGAGACGCTCGCCCGCCACATCGCTGAACTCGTGCGCGAGCGCCAGGGCGCAGGGCGCGCGGAGGTAAGGATCGCGGCGCGCTACCCCGAGCACAAGCCCGCGCCCGTGTCGGGGATCCAGACGCAGGAGATCTACACGCTGCTAGGACGCGCGGTGGCCTTCGAGCATGGGACGCGTCGCACGGTGGGCGTGTCGGCAACGGGCATGACGGCGTGTCCGTGTGCGCAGGAGCTGGTGGCTGCGCGGGCGCGCGAGCGCCTGCTAGGGCAGGGCTTCTCTGCGAAGGAGATCGATCGCATCCTTGAGAGTGTGCCCGTGGCTACCCACAATCAGCGGGGGCTAGCGACGCTTGAGATCGGCTGTACCGAGGAGTGCACCACTGAGATCGATGCATCCACGCTGCTACGGATCGCCGAGGCGAGCATGTCGTCGGAGATCTATGAGCTGATGAAGCGCTCAGACGAGGTGGAGGTGGTAGAAAAGGCCCACCGTAGGCCCCGCTTTGTGGAGGACTGCGTGCGCGAGATGATCGGTGGCGTGATCGACTCGTTCAGCGCTCTTGACGGTGCCAGCTTCGTGTCTGCCCGCCAAGAGAACCTCGAGACGATCCATCAGCACAACGTGGTTGCAGAACGTCACGGGCTGCTCGCGGAGCTACGAGCGGAGATCCACTCGGGCGCCCCCAGTGCTCATCACACGAGCCTGGAGGAGTGGCTGAACGCGGGCGCTCGCGCCTAGCGACGGCCGGCTCTCGCTCAG
This sequence comes from Solirubrobacteraceae bacterium, assembly GCA_035487855.1. Taxonomy (GTDB): domain Bacteria; phylum Actinomycetota; class Thermoleophilia; order Solirubrobacterales; family Solirubrobacteraceae; genus Palsa-744. Next base: position 4,920 of record DATHLT010000229.1, on the reverse strand, counting down.
CTGCGAGTGGTTTCGACCGGCGAGGTGCTTTGCGTGCTGGGAACGTGCGCCTGCTGTATGCGTTTGCGCAGCCCGAAGAAGAAGTCGAGCCCGGACAACACCGTGACAACTACTGTCACGTACAGCAGCGCGGTCACCCACACAGGCGGTCCGTGGACGGCGATGATCGCGAGGATGGTCACGATCTGAAGGCACGTCTTGACCTTGCCGAACATGCTCGCGGCCATTACCACGCCCGCCTGGGTGGCGGCCAGGCGCAGGACTGTGACGGCGAGCTCGCGGGTGATGATCACCATCGCCACCCACGCTGCCAGGCGGTGCAGCGATACCAGGGAGATGAGCGCCGCCACGATCAGCAGCTTGTCCGCGAGTGGGTCCATCAGCTTGCCAAACGTGGTTATCGAGTCGCGTGCGCGGGCAAGGTAGCCGTCGATGAAGTCCGTCAGGGACGCCAACGCGAACACCACCGCCGCGAGCACATCGCCGCCGGGAGTGTTCCCCAGCAGGGCTACCACCAGCGCCGGCACCAGCATGATTCGCAGCACCGTCAGCAGGTTGGGCAGGTTCAACGGGAACATGTCGGTTGCCATTATGTCTGGATCGCAATATTCCTCCCACGCGACAGGAGCCACACGATGAACACGCGCACGCTCGGACCCGACGGACCGAAGGTCTCCGCGATCGGCCTCGGTTGCATGGGCATGTCGGCGTTCTACGGTGCCACCGACGAAGGGGAGGCCATCCGCACGATCCATCGCTCGCTCGATCTTGGTTGCAACTTCCTGGACACGTCAGACATGTATGGGCCGCACACCAACGAGCGGCTGGTGGGGAGTGCGATCGACGGCCGCCGCGAGGAGGTGTTCCTGGCTACCAAGTTCGCGATCAAGCTCGAGCAGGGCGAGGACGGCAAACTGGTGCGCTCGATTGACGGCCGCCCCGAGTATGTGCGCAGCGCCTGCGATGGATCGCTGCAGCGCCTGGGTGTGGAGCACATCGACCTCTACTACCAACACCGCGTCGACCCCAACACGCCGATTGAGGACACCGTGGGGGCGATGGCCGAACTGGTGGCTGCGGGCAAGGTCCGCTATCTGGGCCTGTCCGAGGCCAGTGCTGAGACGATTCGCAGAGCGCATGCGGTGCACCCGATCACTGCGGTGCAGACGGAGTACTCGCTGTGGACTCGCGACGTGGAGGCTGAGATCCTGCCAACACTGCAGGAGCTGGGGATCGCGCTGGTGGCCTACTCGCCCCTGGGAAGGGGCTTCTTGTCTGGTCGCTTCAGCTCACCTGAGGAGCTCGATGAGGGCGACTTTCGTCGCTACGGGCCGCGCTTCACCGGCGAGAACCTCAAGCACAACACGGACCTCGTGCAGCGGGTTCGGGCGCTGGCACAGGAGAAGGGGATCACTGCCGGGCAGCTAGCGCTCGCGTGGGTGCTTCACCGCGGCGAGTACATCGTTCCGATCCCTGGCACCAAGCGCGTGTCCTATCTGGAAGAGAACCTCGCTGCGGCGGATGTGCAGCTGAGTGCAGAGGACGTGCAGCGGATCGCCGAACTGGTGCCCGCCGCAGCCGGTGAGCGCTACGACCAGCAGGGAATGCGCTCGGTCAACCTTTAGCCGCGTGGTGCGAGCGGTCCACCCTCGCAGTGATTCGTGTCTGCAGGCGCGCAGCTACGGAAGCCAGCCTCCGCCTGTCGGCTGCCTCCAACGCTTCGATCAAGCCTTGGGAGGACTTGCCGCTGGTGGCGTTGGCGATCTCGGCGAGGGACTTGCCGGAGCTCAGCTCGCCGCGCAGCTGCGCGGGGCTCGAGCCGAGGTAGCCGGCAGCGGTCGTGAGCAGGCCGCCCTTGCGTTTGTGCAAGCCCTTGCGATGGTAGTGGTGAGCGTGCGGGTGGGAGGCTGGCTGTGCGGCCATCACAGCCGCAGCGGTAATGCCCGCGACCACAGCGATCACGGCCACGCTCATCCAAAGCCGCCTGCTTTTCATGCCCATATTGTGCACGCGCGTCATAAACGCCACGCAGATACGGTCTAAGGGCTCGCTAAACCGTCAGTAGCCGATGGCGTAGAAGCCGATGTGGCTGTGTCGTGGAGCTCGTAGCGAGGGAGGGTGCGCTGGGCGGCGCCGTCCGTGCGTCGCGGACTGCTAGCGCTAGGGTGGGGCCATGCCCCTGATCCCGATGGTCATCGAGCGCACGGCGCGCGGCGAACGTGAGTTCGACATCTACTCGCGGCTGCTGAACGAGCGCATCATCTTCCTGGGCACCCCGATCGACGACCAGGTGGCCAACTTGGTGGTGGCGCAGCTACTGCACCTGGAGAGCGAGGATCCGGACAAGGACATCTCGATCTACATCAACTCGCCGGGTGGCTCGATCTACTCTGGCTTGGCGATCTACGACACGATGAACTTCGTCAAGCCGGATATCGCAACGATGTGTGTGGGTGTTGCCATGTCGATGGGCTCGTTGCTGCTGGCGGCCGGCACCAAAGGCAAGCGCGCGGTGCTGCCCAACTCGCGCATCCTCATCCACCAGCCGTCAGCTGGGTTTGAAGGCCAGTCCACGGACATCGAGATCCACGCGCGCGAGATCCTCAAAGTGCGCGAGTCGATCGATGAGATCTACGCGCAGCACACGGGCCTTTCGCAGGAGCAGGTGCGCAAAGACATGGAGCGAGATCGCTTCTTCACCGCCGAGCAGGCCGTCGAGTATGGCCTGGTCGACCGCGTGCTCGAAAGTCACTGAGCGCTCAAGCGATCGAGTGCTCGATCGCTCCCAGGCGCTCGATCTCGATGCGCACGACGTCGTCTGGGGCAAGGAACGCCGGTGGGTCCTGGCCCACGCCCACCCCTGAGGGCGTGCCCGTGAGGATCAAATCGCCCGGCGCGAGCGTGCACGTCTCGGAGATGAACTCGATCAGCTCGGGCACGGTGAAGATGAGGTTGCTCGTGTTCGAGTCCTGGCGCAGCTCGCCGTTGACCCACGTGCGCAGGGCAAGGGCGTGCGGATCGGGAATCTCATCGGCGGTGGTGATCCACGGGCCGAACGGGCAGAAGCCGTCGGCGCCCTTCGCCCGCGTCCACTGTGGCTCGCGCCCCTGCAGGTCGCGGCCGGTGACGTCGTCTGCCACCGCGTAGCCCGCCACCGAGCGGCCCGGTCCCATGATCACAGCCAGCTCGCCCTCGTAGTCCAAGCGGCGAACAACCCGCGGGCAGTGCACGGGCGCGTTTGGCGGCGCCGCGGAGGACGGCAGCTTCATGAACACCAGCGGCTGCTTGGGCGTCTCGCCGCCAGTCTCCTTGATGTGGTCCGCGTAGTTCAGGCCAATGCCGAAGATCGCGCGCGGCTGGGGCACTGGGGCCAGCAGGCTGACATCCGAGAGCGCCCACGAGTCGCCCTCCACCGGCGTCGCCTCCGGGTCCGCCAGGCGGTCGAGCACGGTCAGCTCCTCCAGCGCATGCGCGAAAACACGCTCCTCACCGGGCTCGCCGCGCACCTCGCCCGCGCGCGGCGCGATCGAGCCGTGGGGTAGGAACGTGGCCAGGCGCATCGAGCGCCCAGGCTACCGGCTCCCGGTTGCGATCGGCTGCCCAGCGGTCGGCTCACGCGCGCCGCCGCTGCGCCATCGGCCGCTGGGGATATCGTCGCTTGCTCGCATGGCCGGCATGACCACTCTCGAGCGCAGCGCATTGCTCGCGATCGCGTTGCTCACAGCGCTCGCCGGTGTCGCCAACTACGGCACGTGGTCTGCAATCCCGCGCTTCGCCGTGGCCACGCTCGCCCTCGCGGGACTCGCCTGGGTGGTGTCGTTCGCCACCGAGCAGCTCGGCGAGCGCTTTGGCCCGGGGGTCACCGGCATGATGCAGTCCACGCTCGGCAACCTGCCCGAGCTGTTCGTTGTGATCTTCGCCCTGCAGAAGGGCGAGCTGGTGGTCGCGCAGACGGCCATCATCGGCTCCATCCTCGCCAATGCGCTGCTCGTGCTGGGCCTCGTGATCGTGGTTGGCGCAAGGCGCTCGCCCGATCGCCTCATGCGCTTCTCAAAGCGCCTGCCCAGGGACACCGCCACGCTGCTGCAGGTGACCGTGTTCATCATCGTGCTGCTCGGCCTTTCGCTTGCCAACCACGACCCCGCCAGCCACCACGTCAAGGCCATCTCCATCGTCGGCGCCATCTGCCTGCTGGTCGTCTACCTGACCTGGGTGGTGCCCTACCTGCGCTCCGATCAGGCGCCTGGGGAGGCACAGGACAATGCGACAGCGGCAAGCGCATTGGACGGTGTATCCGGCGCTGGGGAAATCGCCGCCGCGGTGGACGATGGATCCAGCCCGGGGGAGACCTCTGCGGTGGCGGCTGAACCTGAGCGCAGCGGGCCGCGGCTGCCGCTTTGGCTGACCATCACGCTGCTGATCGGCGGCGGTGCAGCCTCCGCGTTCGTGTCCGAATGGTTCGTCAACGGCCTCGAGCCGGCCATCTCCATCCTGCACATCTCCCAGGCGTTCGCTGGTCTTGTGATCGTCGCCATCGCAGGCAACGCAGTCGAGAACACAGCCGGCCTCGTGCTCGCGTACAAGCGCCGCTCCGACCTCGCCATCTCCGTCGTCAAAAACTCCGTCGCGCAGATCGCAGCCTTCCTGTTCCCAGTGCTCGTGCTCGTGTCCTTCGCGCTCAACACCACGCTCACGTTCGCGCTCGCCCCCGTCTACATCGGCGCGCTCGCGCTCACAGCGCTCGGCCTGTGGCAGGTCACCGGCGACGGCGAGGCAGCTGAATTCGAGGGCTGGGCGCTTGTCGCCCTGTACGTGATCCTCGCCACGCTCACGCTGTACGAGTAGTCAAGCCCGCGAACCCATCCAGGCCGGCCCTGCCGGCCCTCATAAAAACCAATCCTGCGCGCACGGAGCGACTGT
>DATHLT010000228.1:0-13575 GCA_035487855.1 Solirubrobacteraceae bacterium | reverse complement strand
GCGGCTTCGGGAAGCGTGACAGAGCGCGGCGGCGATGTCTGGCGGAAATCCGACCGGGCAGTCAGCCTACCCGGGACACAACAAACGATGGGCCGTCCGGGAATCGAGGGCTGCTGGATCTCTCGCTGCGGCGTCCCGTAGAAGGCCCCGGACCATCTCGGCTCGGCGGTGATGCTCGAAGGGCCGGTCCAGCAGCGCAAACTGGACGGCGGGAAGGACAAGCATTACCTGCCCGTCGCTGACCTCCTCGGGCGTATCGATCAGGTGTGACAGGTATCGAGATGCACCACGCGCGAGAGCCGCGAACGACGTGTTCTCCCCTGGCCCTGCGGCAAAGATCAGCACCGGGGCTGGGCAGCCCCAACTCGTCCGTATACGAACTCTCCCGGCCGGTCACGAGCGCCACCCGCGCGTCCAGGTCGTCGGGCGAACCCAACCGGGGAAGCGCGCATCGAGAAGCCCGATGATCTCATCCCTTGCCGCTACCCCTGCTGCAGCCGGCGTCTCGCTGACCAGCACTGCGAGGACCTTCTCGATGACGACGGCACCAAACCCGCAGCAATGCGACATTTGCCCCACCGACGGAGCAGCAAAGTTCCGCCGCTGGCTCCGACAAACGCGAGCATCGCCTACTGAGCGCAGATCGTCCTAACGCGCGCCGTCGCGGTCGCCCGAGGGGCGCACCCCGATCGGCGGAAGCCGACTGAGCAAATGCAGATTCCGCCAATTCTCGACGTGCGAAAGCTGTGGCGGTACTTCTCACGCGACTTGCCGCAGGACAGGATCAACAAGGCCAACGGCCAGATCCAATATGTGAAGGAGCATCGCATAATCCAGGAGCACGAGGAGCCCGCGTTTGCTCAGGAGGTCGCACCTCGAGGCGTCAAGAAGGCTCTCCGGAAGATCGAGCGATATCGAGAACTGGACCAGCACTCCGGCATGCCTGATCATCACGGGCAGATAGCCCGAGCATCTGACGCTATCCTGCTAGAGCCACCGCGGCGAGAGCCTCTCCGTAGGGCCCAAGCCGCGTGCGGTGAGCTGCAACGTCGCATCGAGGGCTAGCGCGAACCGCTGACTGTACGGCGCAGGGTCGGTGAGCGCGATGCGCAAGAGATCCACCAGCCCCGCTACCTCAACAGTGCTCCCGCCGATCGCAACCTCGATCGCGGCGCGCACGAGGTCGGCAAAGCCATAGGTGCCGGGGGGCGCGTCAAGCAGACGGACGCGATCGGGTACCGCCGCCGCGGCGAGGACCGTCTCTGTAGCCAGTGCTCGATCCTCGCCGGCTCGCGCGCAAGCTGCTCGTGGATCAGAGCCGTCCAGGAGCCCTCATCCGCCGTGGCGAGCCCGAGCGTCAGATCGAGCTCGCACGCCGCTACCACTGTTATAGAGGCCAGATAGACCAGGCGAATCGGCGCTGAGAGACGCGTTCTACGGCGCTGTGTGGTACCCACATGTGGTCCCCACGGTCGAAATGACCTCATTTTCCGGACCGCTCAAGCCATGCCAAAACCAGCCGATTTGCAGGCAATTTGTGGAAATGGGCCGTCCGGGAATCGAACCCGGAACCTTGGGCTTAAGAGGCCCCTGCTCTGCCGGTTGAGCTAACGGCCCGTAAGGACACCGGCACGATCAGCCGGCTCGACGGCGTGATTCTACCCAAGCCGGCACGGCGCCCGTAGGCTGGTGATGCGTAGGAGCTTCGATGCAGCGAACGAGCAGGCACGCACCCCGCGATGCGATCTGGCAGTTGCCCTATTTTTTCGTGCTGGTCAACGGCGTGCCGGCCGATTTGGTGCTGCCTTTGGATTCGGTGGCCTTCAGTTCGCCCTTGGAGTTCAGCTTGCCCGTGTACGTCTTGCCGTTCGTCGTGGTCGTGTATGTCTTTTCGCCCGACGGGTTGGCCTTGACTTCCGCGAGCTCGTCTTTGACGCGCGTGCGATCCGCCGCCGGCGCGAGACTCACGGCCTTTTCCGAGGCGAGGTCACCCACACGGGTGTTGTGCGCCTTGTATGCGTACTCGGCCAGCGCGGCGTAGAGCGCCGCATCTGTGGGCCTGTCGACAACGGCGATCTGCAGGACTTCGACCTCCTTGGCCGGTTCATTGAGGCCTTCTTCGCCGTACACGCCCTCCATCAGCTGCGCGAGTTCGCTATCCGGCTTGGGCGGGTTCAGCGCGATGTAGGAGCTCCACGCCGCGGCGACCTGCTTGAAAAGCTGTTTGCCCTTGCTCGTAACCGCTCCCGTGCTGGTCACGTACGGTTCGTTGCCGGCTTCGTGGTACAGATTCTTGGCAAGGTTCTCCCACGCGCTTGTGTTGCTGGGCTGCTGCTTAGTGAGCTTGCGGTCCTTGGCGATCTGCTTGGCGTAGCCCGATCCCCCTCCGCCTTCGCCTTCTTTGTTGATCGAGCTGAGCAGCCCACCGCCACCGAAGCCGCCACCGATGCCAAAGCCGACCAGACCAACGCCCATCAACAGTGCGAGGCCGGTATAGATCACGCGTACCGTCCGACGACGGCCGCGTCCTCTGAGGTCGAACAGCACTAGTCCGAGAGCCCTGGGTCTATGTGGTCGATTAGGTCCTGCACGGTTGGCTGCGCTGAGTCCTCCGGTGGTGTTGGCGCCGGGTCCTCCGCGGGATGCCGGATGCCTGCTGTGCTCTCACTGCCCTCATCGTTACGGAGCGCATCCTTGCGCCCCATGAACGAAGCAATGAGAATACTCGCCTCGTAAAGGAGATACAGCGGCACCGTCTCAAGCAGCATCGTGACCACTTCCCCCGGAAGCAGTGCGGCGATTACTGCGCAGACCACTATCGCGAAGCGGCGACCCTTGCGCAGCTGGTTGGGCGTGACGAATCCAAGCCGTGTAGCGCCAAGGATCAGGACGGGCACCTGGAAGACGAGACCCATCGCCAGCAGAATCGTGGCGGCAAACGAATAGTACGGGCCCGCTTGGACGATTACGTTGAACTGGTCTGCGTTGAAGTTGACAAAGAAGTGGATCGCAGCCGGCAGAACGACGTAGTAGCCAAACGCGACACCCATTGCGAACAACAGCGGAACAGCGCTGAGCAGCGGTGTGGCAACGCGTCTCTCACTGGGCTTTAGCGCCGGCAGGATGAAGCCATAAAGCTCGTACAAGATCACGGGCAGCGAGACGATCAGCGCGAAGTACAGCGTCACGGTGATGGTCGTCGTGAATGGTTCGCCGACGCCGAGCGTCGCCGGCTTATCGGCAGGCGCGCTGCGCGGGATCTTAGAGACGTCGGCCTTCAGCGCCTTGGCCAGAGGCGACAGCTGGGCGCGCGTGGACGCAGACAGGCCACTGTGGGAGCCAGCAAGGACCCCCAGCGCCGCCTGCGTGTCGGCGGCGACCTTCAGCAGGCCCTGCTGGGCGAGCGACGCCTGCCCGACGGTTCCCTGCCCCTTGACCACTTGCTTTTTGGTCTGGCTGGTGAGCGGCCTATTGATCACTTCCAGTAGGGCGTGGTTCTGCCACAGGCAAACGCCAAACGCCACCGCCAGCACCACCGCGCTGACGATCAAGCGTGTGCGCAGCTCTTCCAAATGGTCGACGAGGCTGAGGCGATCCTCGTGGCCGATCGTACGGATGGCGCTGGCCATGGGCCTTAAGAAGCTACCACCGCACCGGCCTCAGCCCGCTAGCGCCGAGCAAAGGTCGGTTTGGCCGCTAAAGGCCCCCGCTTCGCGCGTCGATGACGACCGAGAAACACATGGACTCAGACAAGGACCCCGACATCCACCGACGCGCATCTTCCCAGGCCGGCAAGCCTACGGGTGCCGTCTATGGCGATCAGCACCGGAGCGTGGACGGCGCGTGCTCGCCTGCCCAGTTGCACGTGTGCTTCCATTGCGCGGGGGAGCTCGTCTATCCATTGGACTGGTCCGAGGAGGGCCCCCGTCACTGGCGCATCGTGCTGCGTTGTCCGGAGTGCGAGTCACGACGGGAAGGGGTCTTCGACCAGACGGCCGTAGAACGACTCGACGACGAGCTCGATCGCGGATCGAGCGCTCTGCTGGGCGACCTCAGGCGCATGACACACGCAAACATGTCCGAGGAAGTCGAGTTCTTCGTGCGTGCGCTCGACGCCGAGTTGATCATGCCGAGCGACTTCTAAGCAAACGCGCTTAGCGGTAGCGCTCGACCACCGCGTCGGCCACCAAGCCGAGTAGCTCCGAGCGCCCGCCGGGAAGGATCGCCGGCAGTGCCGCCTTCGCCTCTGCGACCACCGCGAGTGCCCGCTCGCGTGCCTCATCGAGCGCGCCAGTTGCGGTGATCCGCTCACACAGCGCCTCGAGGTCCTGCGTAGCGCCCACGCCGCTGTCCCCGCTTAGCGAGGCCAAATCGATTTGTGCGAGCTCCGGTTCACGTTCGCGCGCCAAAATAAACGGGAGCGTGACTGTGCCATCGAGCAGGTCAGTGCCGCGCGACTTGCCAGTGCGCTCCACCGGACCGGATACATCGAGCACATCGTCGAGCATCTGGAAGGCGAGCCCGATACGCCGCGCAAAGGCACCCAGCGCGTCGGCCAGCGCGTCGGAGGCCTCCACCGCGGTGAGCGCGCCCAGGCGGCAGGCCGCCTCGAACAGCGCGGCGGTCTTCAGCTCGCAGCGGCGCAAGTATCGCTCCACTGGTACGTGCGGGGCATAGGCGTCCTCACGCTGCAACAACTCGCCTTCGGCTAGCGCCGAACTCGCTTCCGAGAGTGCTGCGAGCTGCGTGGCGTCTTCGTTTTGCGCCAGCTCAGCGAACGCCCGCGAGAACAGCAGATCACCTGTGGCAACGGCGGTCTGCCGACCGGCTACCGCCGCCACCGTCGGGTGCCCGCGGCGCAGCGGCGCGCCGTCGATCAAGTCGTCGTGGACGAGCGTCGCGGAGTGGACGAGCTCAACGGCAACAGCGGCACGCACGAGCCGCTCAGCCCCATCGGGGGTGTCCGGCGGCCCCCCGGCAGACTCAGCCGCGAGCACCACGAGTAGCGGGCGCAAGCGCTTGCCACCACCGCCGATCGCGGCACTTGCATGCCCTGCCAGCGGCGTGCCCGCGTTCGCGGTGACCAACTCGAGATGACGCTCAGTGCGCGCCATCCAGGAGCGTAGGCGCTCGCCCCCACGCTCCATGATCGCGTCGAGGCTGTCCACGCCCGCGGAGTCGCTCCTCGGCGTACTGCTCATCACGCTCATCATGCCCGCTCGGGCGGCACGGTACCCGCGTGGATCGCAACGATCCCCCCAGCCGTGAGCAGATAGCCGATGTCAGACAATCCCGCCTGCTGCATCTGTGCTGCGAGTGCAGCGGGAGCAGGCCAGCGTTTGACGGAGTTGGGCAGGTAATTGTATGCATCGGCGATCGTGGAGGACGGCGACGCACCGCACGCACGTGCGGACAGCGCGGAGACAGTGCCGGTGGCCTTGCCAATCAATGGGACCACGCGGTCGAACCACAGGCGATAGAACAGTGACAGCGGTACGCGCGTGGGGGTTGTTATCTCGAGCACCACAACGCGGCCACCAGGACGCACGACCCGCACCATCTCGGTAAGTCCACGGGCGAGATCTTCGAAGTTGCGTGCACCGAAGCCCACGGTGGCCGCATCGAAGCGAGCGTCCGGGTAAGGGAGCTCCATCGCATCGGCCCACTCGAAGCGCGGACGTACACCGATCAGCACTCCTGCCGCGACCTTCGCCCGTGCTCGTTGGAGCATGCCCTCGGAGAAGTCTGAGCCGAGCACCTCACCGTCCAGGCCAACGCGGCGTGCCAGCTCGATCGCTAGGTCGCCGGTGCCCGTGGCGACATCGAGCACGCGGCTGCCTGGACCTACCTGCGCGAAGTCGGCCGCACGCGAGCGCCAACGGTGATGCAGGCCGGCGGTCATCGCTGTGTTCAGCGGGTCATATACGCCCGCGATGCGGTCGAACATCGAGCGGACCTGACCCGCCTCAAGCGTGCCAGTGCCGCCGTGCTCAGGAGCAGGCACGCCCCTACTACTTGAGCGTGGAGAGGAAGTCGATGACTGCCTTGAACTTCTTCGCCGGCAGGTTCTTGAACGACGGCATCGGCGCTGTCGGATTGACGAGCGTGCGGGCGATGCCCAGTGAGGGCAGCCGCGAGGCGATATGGGTCAGGTCGGGCCCGGGTCCGACATTTCCGTTGTCACCGATTTTGTGGCACGCCTCGCAGCCAGACTGAGCCACGACATTGCGCCCTTCGTTCCACTCTGTGACGGCAGCCTTACCGTCTTCGCGAACGACTTTCGGCACCGTCCATTCGAGCGCGTCCGGCGTACCAGCGGTTGCCCCGTTGTAGGTGAGATAGGCCATCGCGCCAATGACGATGATGCCGGTGATCGTGGCAACGGGGCGTCGCTCCGGGCGGCGCTCGGGACCACGGTCGTAGAACGGCAGCAGGAACAGCAGGATCATGCCGAGCGTCGGCACGCCGATCGTGGCGAGCTGGACGAGGCTCGGCACCCTGATGATGCGCAAAACGTCGAACAGGAAGAAGAAGTACCACTCAGGACGGGCGTCATAACTCGTGGTCGTCGGGTTGGCCTTCGCTCCAAGCTCGGCGCCGAGCACGAGTGACATCGCGATGATGATCGCCATCACCACGCAGGCCATTGCCGAATCCTTGGCTACTGCGTAGGGGAAGAACGGCTTGCCTTCCGCCTTCAGCGCAGCATACTCGCGGAGGTATTCCTCCTTCTCACGCTGGTTCATCGCGGAACCCCCGCCGGCCAGTAGTGGCCGGTTGCTGTGCGAAGCCTCATCGGGCTAGACCTCCGTCTCGCGCAGCTCTGGGCGCTTCTTGGAATGTTTCCACGGTGGCGCTGTGGTACCCAGCTTCGCCACCAGGTAGAGGTGTGCGCCGATCAGCGCAGCAAGCAGCCCAGGGATCAACAGCATGTGAATGGCATAGAAGCGCGACAGCGTGGTCGCGCCGATTTCCGAGCCGCCACGCAGGAAGTCCGAGAGGTAGGGACCGATCAGCGGGCCGGTGCCGTTGATGTTGACGCCCACGATCGTGGCCCAGTACGCGCGCTCGTCGAACGGCAGCAGGTATCCGGTGAATGACATTGCCATCGTCAGGATCAGCAGCACCACGCCGATCACCCAGTTGAGCTCGCGGGGGTACTTGTAGGCGCCGAAGAAGAAAGTGCGTCCCATGTGCATGAACACAAGCACCACCATCACGCTCGAGCCCCACTTGTGCATACCGCGCACGAACTGGCCGAGGAACACATCGTTGGTGATGTAGCGGATCGATTCGTAGGCACCGCCGGCCGGTTCCGGGCGGTAGTACATCGCCAAGAACACACCCGTGACTGCCTGGCTGAGGAACGCGAACATGGTGGCCGATCCGAGCGTGTAGAACCAGTTAGTGCCCTTGGGCACCTTGCGGAACATCATCCACCTGGCAGCACCGCTCAACGACGTGCGCTCGTCGACCCAGGCGACGGTGGTGATACCGGCCTGCTTGGCTTCCTCCAGCGGTCCCGCGTTGCCGTTCTCGCTCGGACGCGGCGGCGGTTCCTGCAGCGGGGGCGGGAGCGGGGGGGCTGGGAGCTTGGGGAGTCGTGGCACTGAAGATCTTTCCGGCGGCTATTTCCGGGCGTCGGGTCGTGATGGGTAGAAGTACTGACCGATGCCGTCCAACGGCTCGCCGGGGTCGCGGGGCGAGAAGCGTCGCAGCTGGCTGTTGACGCTGAAGCGGGGACCAACTTCGACGTTCTCGCCGGACACGCGTGTGTAGAAGCGGTCGAGCGGCCGTACCGGCGGACCGGCGACCGGTTTGCCGAGCAGGTCGTAAACGCCACCGTGGCAAGGGCAGATGAAGCGCTCCGCGGCATCCACCCAACGCACGGGGCAGCCGAGGTGGACACAGCGGTCAGAGACGGCGATGTACGGCGTGTCGCGGTCGTAGATGTCCGTGTCGATCGCGTCGTTGTGCTTACGCACATACACCGTGGTCTTGCCCGCCTCACCGATGCCGGGGACGGCCGTAAGGACGGTGGGTACGTAGTTGTCTTCGGAGAACTCCCCAACAGTCCCTACTGTTTCCCAACGGATGGTGTTGTGCTCGAAGATCGGGCCGAGCGCGAAGCCGAGCGCGGGTAGGGCGAACGACGCGGCGGCAACCGCGCCCGCAGTGTGGGCGGTTCCGGTCATGAACCGACGCCGTGTGATCGTCTCGCCCTCGAACGCTCCCGGGATCCCACGGTCGAGCGTGTACTTGGACTTGTGCTTATCGCGCTTGTCTGGCACCGCGCGCAAACAATACCGAGGCGCGAATCAGGGCGCCGTCGTAGCCGCCAAAGCGCTTGTGCGCATCGCCTCAATACCCTCGGCGTCGCCGGCCGCCACAAGCGCCTTGGCACGCTGGTGCGCCTCACTCGTACCCCAGCCGACGGCTCGCGCCCCGGCATCCCAGACCGCGTCCGCCAACCTCTCGCTGCCGGCGCCCTGCGCGAGCGCGCTCAGAGTGATTGTGTCGGCGAGCTCCGCAACCGCGAATGTGTCTCCCAGTTGCACAAGTCGGGCCAGACCCATCGCGTACAGGCGATCCCCCGCCAGCAGCCTCAAGTCGGCGTCGGGTACGAGTACCACCCGCGGCGAACCGTAATGGAGCAGATAGCCCTCGTAGATTGCCTCGACCAGCAGCTCGTACTCCGCGCGGCTACCAGCAGCACGTGGGCCGCTGGCGGCGATGCCTGCCGGACTCGGAGCATTCTCGTGTTGGGCGCGATGGGACTGCGTGCCAGGCGCTACGAGCGACGCCATCAGCCCACCCCCCTCGAGCAACAGCGCGCGCAGCCGCACAATCGCATCCTGGCCCGCTAGCGGAACCCGCGCGCTCACCTGCCAGCCGCCGCTTCAGGCAAGCCGGCAAAGGCCGCCGCCGCGGCCTCCAACGTGCGTTCGATGTGCTCATCCGTGTGAGCCAGCGAAAGGAACCACGCCTCGAACTGAGATGGCGGCGGGTAGACGCCGCGCGCGAGCAGCCCGCGGCACCACGCCGCATGCGCGTCGAGGTCACACGCCTGTGCGGCGGCGAAGGTATCCACGGGACGCTCGCTGAAGAAGACTGTCACGAGGCCCGGCATGTTGACGACTTGAACGGGATACCTGCCTGCCCATGGCCTGGCGGCGTCGCGCAGACCCTCGGCGAGGCGTTGTGTGATTGCACCCAAACGTGAGTACGCTGGCTCGTCGAGCAGCTCGAGTGTCGCGAGGGCCGCTGCAACGGCCAACGGGTTGCCCGAGAGCGTTCCTGCCTGGTAGACGTCCCCGCTCGGCGCGAGCTTGCGCATCAACTCCGCACTGCCACCGAGCGCCGCCGCGGGCAGCCCGCCGCCGACGATCTTGCCCATGATCACCAGGTCACCGGCTACGCCGAAGAGCTCCTGGGCGCCACCGCGGGCGACGCGAAAACCGCTGATTACCTCGTCGAAAATCAAAAGTGCGCCGTTCGCATCGGCGCGCTCGCGCAACAGCGCCAGGAAGCCGTCCGCCGGCGGCACGAGCCCCATGTTGGCCGGCAGCGGCTCGGCAATGATCGCCGCCAGCTCGTAGCGTTCGGTCGCAGCAATGAGCGCCTCGGGGTCGTTCCACGGCACTACGACCGTGCAGGCTGTAGCGCCCGCCGGCACGCCTGGGCTCGCAGGCAGACCTTGCGTGGCAAGACCAGATCCTGCTTCGACGAGCAGCCCGTCGGAGTGTCCGTGGTAGGCACCGGCAAACTTGAGGATGTGCTCGCGACCGGTAGCCGCGCGCGCAAGCCGGATGGCGGTCATTGCGGCCTCGGTGCCCGACGAGGTCATGCGCAGCATCTCAACGCTCGGCACGCGGCGCACCACCTCACGCGCAAGATCCACCTCGCCGGCGGTGGGAGCGCCAAAGCTCGTACCAGATGCGACCGTCCGGGCGATCGCGTCGAGTACTTGCGGATGGGCGTGCCCATGGATCAGCGGACCCCACGAACAGACGTAGTCGACGTACCTGTTGGCATCGACGTCGACCAGTTCAGCCCCTTCGCCACGGGCGATGAAAATCGGAGCGCGTCCGATCGAGCGCATCGCGCGCACGGGCGAGTTCACGCCGCCGGGGATCAGCTCGAGCGCGCGCCTGTAGAGCTCGGCCGAGCGCGTGTCGGTGAGGGAGCCGGTCACGAGCCCGCGCTCAAGCGTGCGCGCGCTCCCAGTTCTTGAAGTCCTCGGTGAAGTACAGCAGGCGGATCTTCTTGAACTCGGTAGACGAGTACAGCGTGGCGCGCTCCGCGATGCCGGTGCTCTCGGCGATCGAGTCGAGCACCGCGTCACACTCCTCCTTGGAGCGCCCGTGGGCCATAGTGAATACCGAGTACGGCCAGTCCTCATAGGTGGGGCGCTGATAGCAGTGGGAGACGCCACGCACGGCTGCCATGCGACAACCGATGTCGAATATCTGCTCGTCAGGGACCTTCCAGACGCCCATGCCGTTGGCAGAGAAGCCGGCGCGGCGGTGGTAGAGGATGGCGGCGACGCGGCGCAGGATGCCACGCTCCTGCATGCCGGCGAGGTGGTCCAGCAGGCGCTCCTGAGTCATGCCGAGCTCGATGGCCGCGGGCGCGTACGGTTCCTCGATGACAGGCATGTCGCCCTGCAGCGCACGGATGACGGCGATGTCGAGCTCGTCGTAGGGCTGAGGCTCGAGCTCGATCGGCTCCTTGACCTCGGCGGCGCTCGAGAGCTCCTGGATGCCGCCCTCCATCTCGAGATCCATGCGAATCTTGAACAATCGCAACGTGGGCAGCTGGCGCACGGACTCAGCGCCGGCCTCGCGCGCAAGCACCTCCAGCGTGCCCTCCAGGCCGAGCTTCGAGTCGGGCTCGGTGGCAATCGTGAACCATAGGTTGAATTCGTGGTTGCGCAGATAGTTGTGCGACACACCGGGATGTTGATTAATGACCTGTGCGGCGCGGTGTGGATGCTCCGAGTCGACCTTGGCGGCTACGAGCATGGACGAGTAGCCGAGAGCGCGGGTATCGAAGATTGGTGTGACCTGGCGGATGATGCGCTTGTCGAGCAGGTGCTGTACGCGCGCCATTACCTCGAGCTCAGACACTCCGCCCTGCTCGCCCACATGACGGTAAGGCCGGGGAGCGATCGGGAAGCTCCCCTGCATCAGGTTCAGCAGCTTGCGGTCGACGTCGTCAAGCGCGATCGCCGCGCCGTCCTTGCGACTGCGGAGCTTCGGCACGGCCGTGCTCGGCAGTGTCGGATCGGCGACGTCTGCCAACGGCGCGGCGCCCGCCTCCGTCGGCCCAGTACTCAAGTCTGCTCTGCTAGCCATGTGGCTGCGTCCTTTGCGTGGTAGGTGATGATCGTGTCGGCGCCTGCGCGGCGCAGGGAAGTGAGTATCTCCAGGACGGTCGCCCGCTCGTCCAAGTAGCCAGCGGCGGCGGCGGCCTTGACCATCGCATACTCGCCGCTGACGTTGTACGCGGCGACGGGCAGCCGCGTCGCACGCTTGACCGCCCTGATCAGGTCGCCGTAGGCAAGCGCAGGCTTGACCATGACCATGTCGGCGCCCTCCTGCACGTCGAGCAGCGCCTCGCGTACAGCCTCGCGACCGTTGGCGGGGTCCATCTGGTAGCCGCGGCGGTCGCCGAAGGCAGGAGCCGAGTCGGCGGCTTCGCGGAAGGGCCCGTAGAAGGCGGAGGCGAACTTGGCGGAGTAGGCAAGGAGCGGCACCTCGGAGAAGCCCTCGCCGTCGAGAGCCTCGCGGATGGCACCGACGCGCCCGTCCATCATGTCCGAAGGCGCGACGATGTCAGCACCGGCACGAGCGTGACTGACGGCTGTGCGGGCGAGTAGCTCGAGGGAAGCGTCGTTGTCGACGCTCGGCGGACTCGTGTCGTGATCGAGTACGCCGCAGTGGCCGTGCGACGTGTACTCGCACAGGCACACATCCGTGAGCACGAGCAGCTCGGGACGCCCCTGCTTGATCGCGCGCGTGGCCAGCTGCACAACCCCATCGTCGTCCCAAGCGCCGGAGCCGTGCTCGTCCTTGTCAGCCGGCAGCCCAAACAGCATCACGCCGGCTATTCCCAGCGCGGCGGCCTCGTGGGCCTCCTCGACGACTGCCGAGAGCGAAAGACGATCGACACCTGGCATCGTCGCGATCGGTTCGTGCCCGGCACGTCGAGCGCCGGACGGCTCGACCTCGGTGACGAACAGCGGCAGCACAAGCTGGCCCGCACGCAAGTCCGTCTCACGCACAAGCCCGCGTAGACCGGCACTGGCCCGCAGCCTGCGCATACGCGTCTGTGGAAAGGCCATCGTTATCGAGGATACCCCGCCGCTGAGGACCAAGTGGCTGTCCGCATGCGCCCAGGGCGCTCTGGCGGCGGGGGGTGGCTGCTATTCGGTCCGCTGCAGGCCCACGCGCGCGAGCGCGCCGAAGACAGCGGCAAGGACGCAGAGATGTAGGAGCGGCAGGCCGATCGCAGGAGAAGCGCCGTTGACCGCCGCGTCGAGCGCCTGCAGCGCGGCCTTGAATGGGAACAGGAAGGAGACCGCGTCGATCGCATGGTAGACGCCGCCCGAGATCGACCCGGCGGGCACGAGGGCGAGGAACGCCAGCGGCAGCGACAGCCCAAACGCCAACAGCGAGGCGGCTCGCACCTCGCGTGCGAGCACGCCGATTGCCACCCCGAGCGCACCAAAGGCAATGGCGCCGAACGCGAGTGCGAGCAGCCACAGTCCAGCGCGGCTCCAATCGAGTGTCACGAACGCACCGATCCCGGTGAGCATCGCGAGGGCGAGCACGAACGCACAGCCGGCGGCGAGCAGCGTCTTCTCGAACAGCAACAGCCCGCGTGATACGAGCGGCCCTTGGCCGCCGGGGGGGCTCCTGACCAGGCGCGCGAGCGTGTGCTCTTCGCGCTCGAGCGCGACGCCGCCGGCTGCCAAGAGCACACACACGAACATCAGCGACACGCTCACCGCGACGACTACGGCGAAGGTGTTCAGCGGTGTGCGCCGGCCGTGCAGCAGCACGCTGTTGACGCGGATCGGTTGACCTATAGTCGCCAGCACGTTCCTGCTCAGTGAAAGGTTCTCGGCGGCAAAGCTGGCGAACGTGTCGATCCGTTCCAGTTCCGTGCGCTCGTGGCCGTGCGGTAGATGAGCGATGATCGTCGCTAGCGTCGGCGGTATCTGATCGAGGCCGATGAGGTCTTCGGGTGCGCCGATGCTGCCGAGGTGGCCGCCGCTAAGCAGCGAGCCGATGACCCTCCCGGCGGCCTTCTGGATCTGCGTAGAAAAGCCCAGGTTCGCCTGCGCCAGTGCCGAGTTGAGCGTCGAGCGCACAAGCGACTGCTCGAGCGCATCGCCGTTGTAGAGGACTTCCAACTGCGCCTTCTCGGTGGCTGATGAGACCCGAGCGGCGATGTCAGGTGGGATCACCACCGCTGCGAGAACAGCGCCCGATTTGATCTTCGCTACGGCCTGAGCGCGGGTCGGCACTTCGACGGCCTGGACCTGATCGAAGAGCTCGTGGGCGTAGG
>DATHLT010000227.1:0-16230 GCA_035487855.1 Solirubrobacteraceae bacterium | reverse complement strand
CTCGCCTGCGACGCCGAGGAGCGACTGCTCGCCGCAGGGGTGTGTCTGCCGTTTGGGATCCGCGGGCTCACCGTCCTGCGTCGCCCCGCCGATGCCGTGTGAGTAACGCCGCTTCGCTCGCCGATATCACCGATGTGCTCGATACTCCTGACGCGGGCGTGGCGGTCATCCGGGGCGGCGCCCTGCGGATGTTCGGCTACGTAGTCGGCGTGGCAACGAGCGTCGTCTCATCCGCGCTCCTACTGCGTCACCTCGGCGTCGTGGCCACCGGGAACTACGTGACCATCGTGTCACTGGTCACCCTCACGTGTGGCGTCACCGAAGGCGGGCTGACTGCCATCGGCGTACGCGAACTGAGCACGCTCCCGCCGGAACTCGTCTCGAACTTCTTCCGCAGTCTCGCCGGGCTGCGGCTGGTAGCTGTCGTCGCCGGCGTGCTGCTGGCGGCGGCGCTTGCATTCGTCAGCGGCTACAGCACCACGCTCGTGCTCGGCACGCTGCTCACCGGCGCTGGATTCGCGCTGTTCACCACGCAAATGACCTACTCGCTGCCGCTGCTCGCCGGGCTGGCGCTGAAGGCGGTCACAGCCGTGGAAGTGCTGCGCCAGATCGCCACTGCGATAGCGGTCGTGGCGCTCGTCCTCGTTGGTGCGTCGCTGTTGCCCTTCTGGGCGGCCACGATCCCCGGCAGCATCCTCGCCACCGTCCTCGCCGCGCTGCTGATCCGCCGCTCGATGCCGCTGCTACCCGCGTTCGACCGTGCCATCTGGGGTGCCCTGGTACGGCGCACACTGCCCTACTCGATGGCCGCTGCGGTCGGCATCGTCTACTTCAGGCTGGCCATCCTAATCATGTCCCATGTCGCAACCGGCCGGGAGACGGGCTACTACGGCGCATCGTTTCGCATCATCGAAGTCCTGTTCATCATTCCCCAGCTGATCGTCGGCTCGACCCTGCCGGTCTTCGCCCGCGCCGCGCGAGACGATCGCGCGCGCCTCGACTATGCCCTCGGACGGACCTTCGATGCCTGCCTGTTGCTTGGCGTGGCCGTGGGCCTTGCCCTCGTCACCGGCGCCACGTTCATCATCGGCGTTGTCGCGGGGCCGAAATTCGGCCCCGCCGCCGATGTTCTGCGCATCCAAGGTATCGCCCTGATCTCGACCTTCGTCGGCGCCGTGCTCGGCTATGCGCTGCTCAGCCTCGGGCGCTACCGCGAGGTGCTGCTGATCAACCTTGCCGTGCTGGTGCTCAGCGGCGTCTTCACCGCGATATTCGCCTCCAGCGACGGCGCGCTCGGTGCCGCCGGTGCGACCACTGGCGTCGAGGTGCTGTACACAGGGATGCTCGCACTGGCGGTCCTTCGCGCCGGTGTCCGGCCCCAGATCTCGCGCGGCGGCATACCCCGTACCGCGCTGGCAGCGTTGCTCGGGGCGCTCGTGCTGCTGCCCCCAAGCTTGCCCAGCGTTCTCAGGCCAGTGCTCGCGATCGCCATCTACTGCGTCGCCCTGCTCCTGCTCAGAGCTGTCCCCCCGGAGTTGCTGGAGCAGCTTCCAGGGCCGCGCCGGCGGCGAGCCTCGTGAGGCGCCGCTTTGCGCCCGCGCCCGCGAGCGCAGGCGCGCCAGGCGATCGGCCTACGATGCGTTGGTGGGCGCCACCATCGAGATTCGGCTATGAGACTGCGCCTCTACCACCACTCCGATGGCGCGCGCGTTGCCTACCGCGAGCTGGGCGCTGGGCCGCCGCTCGCATTGCTGCACTCCGGGCTGCTCTCCCACAAGGAGTGGGAGCCCGTCGTCGAGAGCCTGACCGATCGCTTCCGCGTGGTGCTCCCCGACCTGCCGCTCCATGGTGATTCCGAGGATCGCCCCCGCCACCCCTACACGCTCGACTGGTTCGCCGACGTGCTCTGTGGATTTGCCGCCGAGGTGCTCGGGCCGCGCCCGCTGCTAGCCGGGCACGGCGCCGGCGCGGAGATCCTCATGCACGCCACCGTCACCGGGCGCGTCCTGCCCGCGCGGCTCGTGCTGATGCCCAACCGCATGCATCTGGAGCCCACTCACGCGCACGCGCGTAGCGCCTGGCAACTCACCGCCAGGGCAGCCGCCGTCCCCGGCCTTGACCGGCTGCTCTCCTACGGCGCCGGCGCGCTGTTCACCCCGCAGCGTGGCCTGCGGCTGTCCGTGCGCGCAAACCCCGCCGCCGCCGATCTATTTCGCCATGCCTTCGCCGATGTGCCCGGCAACTCGAGTCTCGCCCGCTCATGGGCCAAGTGCGCACGCAGCTGGCCCACGGGAGCGCAGGCGCATCTGCTCGAGCAGTATCCGCGCCTGGACATGCCAGTACTGCTGCTGTGGGCAGACCAGGATCCCATGCACCCGCTCGCCGCCGCCGAAGCGGCGCTGGCGCGGCTTCCTCATGGGCAGCTGCGAGTGCTCCAGAGCACCGGTTTCCTGATGGCCTACGACGATCCCGTCGGGCTCGCAAGAGAGCTGACTGCCTTCTGCGGATAGGTGGCGGCGTCACTTTGCGAGAATGTCGTTCCGAGGGCGCCGTGCAGCGAAGGTTGGACGGGTGCCTGCTCGAGCAGAGTCACCACGCCGATACCACGGCAGAACAGGAGAATCGATGCCCGATCAGCAGCTGTGGGGTGGGGAGACCGCCAAGGCCGTAGAGAACTTCCCCATCTCCGGGGAGACCGTTCCCGTCTCCGTCATCCACTGGCTCGCCCGCATCAAGGGCGCCGCCGCCGTCGTCAACGGTGAGCTCGGGCTGCTCTCCAAGCGCAGTGCCACACGCATCGAGAAGGCAGCTGCCGAGATCGCCGCCGGCAAGCACGACCGGCAGTTCCCCATCGACGTCTTCCAGACGGGCTCGGGAACGTCCACCAACATGAATGCCAACGAGGTCATCGGCAAGCTCGCAGGCGATGGCATCCACCCCAACGACCACGTCAACATGGGCCAGTCCTCCAACGACGTGTTCCCCTCCGCCGTTCACCTCGCCGCGCTGGACGTCGCGCAGAACGAGCTGCTGCCCGCGCTCAAGCAGCTCGAGCGCTCGTTCGCGAAAAAGGCCAAAAGCTTCAACAACGTCGTCAAGGCCGGACGCACCCACCTGATGGACGCCGTCCCCGTCACGCTCGGCCAGGAGTTCGCCGGCTACGCCGCCCAGATGACCCTCGCACAGGAGCGTGTCGGAGCTGCGCTCGTGCACGTCGGGCAGATCCCGCTCGGCGGCACCGCCACCGGCACCGGCCTGAACACCCATCCCCGCTTTGCCGAGAAGGTTCGCGCGCGACTGAAGCAGGAATCCGGCCTCAAGCAGATCGCGCCGCCGCTCGACCCGTTCGAGGCGCAGGCCAACCGCGATGCGCTCGTCGAGCTATCAGGTGCGCTCAAGGTCATCGCCGTGTCGCTCACCAAGATCGCCAACGACCTCGCGCTGATGGGCTCCGGCCCGCGCACCGGGATCGGCGAGATCTTCCTGCCCGAGCTGCAAAAGGGCTCATCGATCATGCCCGGCAAGGTCAACCCCGTGATGCCGGAGGTCGTGCTCCAGGTGAGCGCCCAGGTGATCGGCAATGACACCGCCATCACCGTTGGCGGCATGCAGGGCCAGTTCGAGCTCAACGTTCGCATCCCGCTGATCGCTCGCAACCTGCTGCAGTCACTGCGCCTGTTGTCCTGCGCTTCCCGCGCGTTCGCCGAGAAATGCGTCGACGGCATCGAGGTCAACAAGGCCGGCACTGCCGCCTCCGCCGGCGGCACCCTTGCGGTTGCCACCGCGCTCAACAGTGCCATCGGCTACGACAAGGGCGCCGCCATCGTCAAGAAGGCCACCGACTCCGGGCGCCCGCTGCGCGAGGTCGCGCTCGAGGAAGGTGTTGAGGCCAAGCTGTTTGATCACACAATCGATCTGCGCAAGATCGCGCGCGGTAATCGCGGCTAGTGTCACGCTGTCCAGCGCAGGACAGAAACATGGACGCACGCTGATTTGCCCTAAATAAGGGCACGTGGCCCATCCCTGGTCGCCGCGAAGATACGGCTGGTAGCTTGCCGCCAGCGGTATGAGTGAGCAAACGGTCTACACGGCGGATTACTACCAGTGGCACAGGTACCCTGGCTACTGGGCCGACGTCACGCACCACTTCCCGCCAAACGCTGAGCTGCTGGACATCGGTTGCGGCATCGGCTGGTTGGCCGAGTTCTTTCGCTGTTATACCGGTATCGATGGCTCTGCAGATGCTGTTCGAATCGCAACCGAGCTCGGCAGGAACGTGGTCGAAGGCAACATCGAAGAGTCGCTCCCGTTCGCTGATCAAAGCTTCGACGCAATTATCATGAAGGACGTCCTCGAGCACGTCGCCGATCCTGGCGCGCTCGTCGCTGAGGCACTGCGTGTCCTACGGCCTGGAGGGGTCGCGTTCGCCTCCTCGCCCGATGCTCAGCGATGGGTGTGGGACGACTACACCCATCGCCGGCCCTTCACCAGAAAAAGCTTTCGCTTGCTGTTTGCCGACCAGGGCTTCGACGTGCAACAGGCAGGCTACGAGTCGGTGACTCCTGGTGTGGGTGTCATCTCCGCCCGCACACGTCGCAAACGCCGCCCCCGAGTCTTCACCGCTCTGGCGCTCATGCCGTTCCATCGCCGCAACGTGTGGGTGCTGGCCCGCCGCTCGTCCTGACGGCACACGTCTGCGCCCCCCGTCCCGACGCCACACGTCCCCGTCCTCGTCTCGACGCCACACGTCCGCGGCCTGGCCCTCGGCACGCGTCAATCCGTAAACTGCGCGGTCAGACGGTCGATCCGCGACGATCGTCCGCGCGAACAACGACCAGGATCGGACGATCATTTCCGATCGCATCACTCGCGGCTGCCGCGGGTTGTAGACGGGGTGGTGAGCCATGCGGCATGACTATCGGACGGGAAAACGGCTGTCGGGCGCGCTTGCTGCGCTCGCGCTGCTTGCTGGCATGGCCGCAGCGGTACTCGTGCTGGCCGTCGGCGCTGGCGCGCATACGAGCGGGCAGGCAGCTGGCGGCCGCACGCAGACAGCCGGTCGTAGCCAAGGGACTGGCGGTCGCCAGAAAAACAGCGCCAGCCAGACGACGGCCATCGCCTGCGGCAAGGCCGCACCGGAAATGCTCGCCCAGACGATCGGGTGGGTCGCGCGGCGCATCTACATCGGCGAGGTCCACAGCTCCGAGACGATCAAGGACCGCCTGCAGGTAGAAACGTACCTGCCGCTGCTGCACGCCGTGGCCAAAGGCAACCAGGCGGCCATCAAGGCCGCCGTCACGAGCCTCGTCTACTCGCACACCCACATCGTTCGCTTGCGCGTGCTCGCTGGCAAGAAGCTGCTCGCCGACGTCGGTGGCCCTTACATCCTCGCGCCACTGTCAGGCACGCTCAGCCTGCGCGGCCATACCGTCGGGCACTACGTCATGTCTGTCCAAGATGACGTCGGCTACGTCAAGATCGAGACGCACTTCCTCGGTGCTCCAGTCGTGCTACGCACGGGCCCCAAGAACGTGCCCATCGAAGGCCTCGTCACACCCGGTCCCGTGAAGATCCCCGAACACGGCCCCGTGACCTACAAGCACGTCATCTACCGGGCGTATTCGTTCGAAGCCAACCGCTTCCCCAGCGGTCCGCTGCACATCTCCGTGCTCGTGCCGCTGCCCGCGGGGCTCGCCGAACAGCCGTGCTCTGCGATCAAGAGCTCCGAGCTCGCCGTCGTCGCCCGGCGCATATCCGGGCGGCTGTCGCTCTCGCCGGCCAACTTCCAGACGTACGTCGACCTCGTCCACACGGACACCAACGGGCTGCTCTACGTGCGTGCCGGCGCGCACCAGCTCGCCGGCAGCACCAGCTCCGGTCCCGCGAAGCTGCCCTTGCACGGCACCGTCAGCTACCACGGCCGCAACTACGAAGTGTTCTCCTTCTCCGCGCCCTCCAGCGTGGGGAAGGTGAGGATCTACGCGCTGTTCGCGCAGTAGGCCGGCCGGCGCCGGCCGCGCGGATGAGAGCCGAGCCGGCGGCTCGAGCAGCAGATGGTCGCCCGCCGGGCGATGGCCAGGTTGGTCTATTCCGCCGGAAGCGCTTTGAACAGCCGCGCCACGGTGCTCACCACGCCCGGCTTGGCCCTCCCGCCATAGGTGAACAGGCCCTTCTGGTTGAGGCCTTCGATCAGTTTCAGCTTCGGCAGCACCTCTTTGATCGAGCCGCCCGAAAATGTGGGGGTGAGGGGGTAGTCGCGCAAAACCCACACCATCATCGCCGTCAGGTGCGGGTCCGCCTCATACACCGCGATGTGCTCCGCCAGTAGTTTTGCCTGGTAGGCATAGCTGCCAGCGGCACCGGAGGGGTTGAGGGCGTTCGATTCAGCGCCGAACTCGCTCACCACTAGCACCTTGCCAGCGAACGTCCGTTCCATCGCTTCCAGGCGCTCACGCATCTTCGCCTCCACCTGCGAGGGGCTGTCCCGCGGGTAGTCATACCAGCCCGAGTAGTCCGTCTCAGCGATCGCGTCCGCTTCAGAATACAGCGGCCCCGCATGCGTGGGCGGGTGATCGCCCCACACGTCAACTCCCACCATCCGCGTCGGGTCGTTCTCGTGGATCCAGTGGGAGATCGTGCGCACGTAGGAGACCTCCTGGCTGTCGCGCCCATTCTCCGCCACCTCATCCACCAGGTTCCACGCGAAGATCGACGGGTGTAGCTCTGCCGCCAGCACCGCCGTCTTTGCCTGCTGCTCCGCTTCCGCCAGCAGCCGCGGAGTGGTCGAATACCAGTTTGCCGCCCCTTCCACAGGACCCACTCCCTGCCACACGAGGATCCCCGCTTCATCCAGCCGTTCCAGCAGCGCCGGGTCCAGTGGGTGCTGTGAGCGCACCACGTTCGCGCCGATCCGCTTCAGCTCGCCGATCAACGTGTCGTCATCCGCCGGCGACAGCGCGTCGCCGTGCCCTTTCGCGTCCTCCTGCAGCGACGCCCCGTGCAGGCTCAGCTGCGTGCCGTTCAAGTACACATGCCCGCCGTGCCACGTCAGCTGGCGCAGCCCCACCCGCGCCGAGTAGCTGCTTTCGCTGCCGATCTGGAGCGACAGCTGGTACAGGTTGGGGCTTGTCGGTGACCACAGCGCCGGCTGGGGCACCGTCACGGTCGTCGTGTCCGTGTTGCTCTCGTCGCGCGCCAGCATCACCGGCGGGAAGCTCACCGCGATCGTCTGTGAGCCGTGCGTCAGCGCGCCTTGCGGGGTCAGCAGCCGGCCCGGCCCATAGTTGGTTACCTGTACCGAGATCCTCACCATTACCTGGGTTGCCTGTGGCGAGTCCGGCGTGAGGCTCGCCTGCACCGTTGGCTGCGACAGTTCGCTCTCGCCAACCGGCCGCGCGTCCACCTCGCCGTCCAGGCCGCCCCAGTTGAACCACGTGCGGTGAAAGCCTTCCCGCGCCTGCTGCGCAGGGTCCTTCCAATCGACCCGCACCACCACCGTGTGCCTGCCCGCCGCCAGCTTCGCCCGCTCTTCAAACGGCAGATAAGAGCCATGGTGAGAGCCCAGCCTGTGCCCATCCACCCACACCGTCGCCAAATAGTTCGCCGACTGGAAGCTCAGCGCATACACCCCCGCCGTCGCTGCCTGGAAGCTCGTGCGATACCACGCGATCGAACCTTCGTAGTTTTCGCCCCCCGCGTGGCCCGTGTACGGGGCCGGGTTGACCACGTTCGGCACGCTCACCACACCGCCCGTGAAGTTGCCGCGCGAATAGCCCTTCGCCAGGCCGCGGTCATACGGATCCCTACGCAGCGTCCAGCTCGTCAGCGGCATCCGCCCGCCCGGACCTTCAAAGATCACCGGCTTGCTCGCCGGCGCTTGCGCCGCCGCCGCATGCCCCGCCAGCGCCGCGCATGCGAGCGTAAGCGTCACGGCGAGCATGCAGATGGGTTTGGTCAGGGATCTGGTCATGGTCTCACGGGAATGGTTGCCGGCCAGGTGGCGGGCAACGGCCGAACATTCTTGCGGCTCGTTCGGCTTGTTCGTTTCAACAGTCCTCAGGTGGGATCAGAGCGGCCCGCCGGACGCGTTTAACGCGGGGCCTCGTCGGGCGCGGTCAAGCGGCCCCGCTGTCCGCGATCAAAGCGGCACTCCCATCGCCGGCTCCGTGGCGTTCGCGAGCAGGCGCTCAAGCAGCGCTCGCGCGCCCGCCTTGTGCAGCGGTTCGTTGAGGTTGCCGCACTTGGGCGACTGCACGCACGACGGGCAGCCGCTTGCGCATGGGCACTCCGCGATCAGTCGCAACGCGTCCGAGCACAGCTCCTCGAAGCGCTGGAACGCCGTGCGCGTGATGCCAATGCCGCCTGGGTGGCCGTCATAGATGAAGATCGTCGGCACGCCCGTCTGCGGATGGAAGTTCGTTGACAGGCCGCCAATGTCCCAGCGGTCACACATCGCAATCAGCGGCAGTACCGCGATCTGAGCGTGCTCTGTCGCATGCAGCGCTCCCAGCAGGATCTCCATTGGCACCGTTGCAGCCAGCCCGAACTCCCCTAAATCTTTATTTGAAAGCTCACTCGACAAGTCCGTGGGGAGCTCAAACCACAACGCCTGCGTGGAAAAGCTCGTGGGGGGGAGATCCAGCGCAACGATGTCCACCGCGGCGTGATCTTGCAGACGTCTGCGCTGGTAGGCCAGCACCGTGTCCGTCACGCTCACCTCACCAAACGACAGCGTCACGCTGAGCGTCTCGCGGCGGTCCAGCAGCCGCACGATCTCCGTATCCGTGTCGGTCTTCGGCTGCGTGTACCAGTCGCCCGAGAACGGGGAAACGAGTGCGCGCTTGCGCTCCAGGTCGAGCGCTGCCACCTCGTAGGAGCGGCCCTGATGCAGGTAGATCGCCCCTTCATGCACAGTCGCGTGTGCTCGCGCCGCCTCCGTCGAGCCCAGCAGCTCACCCGAGGACACATCCACGATCGCAAAGCTATCCGGTGAGGCCGAGCGCAGCGACACCTCCGCCGCTGGATAGCCTCCCGGCTGGCGGGGTACATACGTGTCGTGCGCCACCGTTCCCGTGCGCTGGCGCAGCTGGCCCGTGCTCTGCAGCACTTCCGCGTGCGCCTCCCAGCGCGGGCCCATGAACTCCGCGTCGCTCGGCGAAAGTGGCCCCTCATGCGCAGCACACAGCAGGTGCTGGCGGTAGATCAGCGGGCTCTCGTGGTCAAGGATCGCCGCCTCCACCGGACGTTCCAGGAAGTCTTCCGGGTGGCGGCAGAAGAACTGATCCAGCGCGTCCTCGCCCGCCACATACACCGCAAGGCCCCGCCCGCGCCGACCGATCGAAGATCGGCCAGCACGACCCCACATCTGGCGCAGCGACGCCACCGTGCCCGGGAACGTCACCACCACCGCCGCATCCAGCTCGCCGATGTCGATCCCCAACTCGAGCGCGTCCGTCGTGATCACCGTTCGCAGCTCACCCCGCACGAGCCGCTGCTCGAGCTCGCGGCGCTGCTGGGGGGTATAGCCCGCGCGGTAAGGCTCAACCTGGTCCGCCAGCTCTGGGTCTGTCGTCTTCAGGTCGTCCTTCACCAGGCGGCTCAACACCTCAACGCCCTTGCGCGACTTCATGAAGCAGATCGTCTTCGCGCCATCGCGCGCCAGTCGCGCCAGCAGCTCCGCTGCCTCCCCCAGCGCCGAGCGCCGCGCGCCGCTTGCTTCATCCGTCAGCGGCGGGTTCCACACCGCGATCCGTCTGTGCGGCGCCGGCGAGCCGTCCTCGTCGATCAGCCGCACATCTTCCAGGCCCGTCAGTCGCTCCGCCAGCTCCACTGGGTTGGCGATCGTCGCCGACGTCATTAAGAAGATCGGCTGCGTGCCATACGCAGAGGCGATCCGCCGCAGGCGCCTGAGCACATTGCCCACGTGCGAGCCAAAGATGCCGCGATACACGTGCGCCTCGTCTACGACGACCACTGCCAGGTTCGAGAACAGCTCCGCCCACGCAGCATGGTTGGGGAGGATGCCCACGTGCAGCATGTCCGGGTTCGTCAGCACCACGTTCGCCGACTTGCGGATCTGCCTACGCATCTCTTTCGGCGTGTCGCCGTCGTAGATGGCGGGGCGCACACGCTTCGTCAGCCCAAACGCCGCCAGTGCCCGCGCCTGATCTTGTGCGAGCGCCTTCGTCGGATACAGGTACATCGCCCGAGCCGTCGCCTGCTCGCACAGGATGTGAAGCGTTGGCAGGTTGAAGCACATCGACTTGCCCGACGCCGTGCCCGTCGTCACGATCGTCGGGCCTTCCGTGGCCGCGTGCAGTGCCTGCAGCTGATGGGTATACAGCTGCTCGATGCCCATGTGCGCCAGCGCCCCCAGCACGTCAGGATGCAGCCCCTGCGGCAGGTCAACCAGCTTCGCCCGGCCCGGCCCTTCGTTTGCTTCCCGTACTAGCCGCCCGTCCTCCCGCCCTGCCTCAAGCAGCGCGCTCCACGGCTCGGTTCTGCGGTCGACAGCCAAGGACTTGAGATAGTAGAGGCCATGTCCGAGACCGTCGCCAAGCGCTGGGCCAAAGCCCGCTCCTTCCACCATTCGATCTATCCGGCTGAGCGAATCGCCGCCGAGCGAAGCCAGCGAGTGTCCGTGTGCCTGCCCGCCCGCGAGTGCGCTGAGACGGTTGGCCAGATCGTCCGCTCGCTCGTGGAGTTGCGCGAGGCGGGCGCCATCGATGAGGTCGTGGTCGTCGATGGCGCGTCTGGCGATGGCACCGCCGCCGTGGCCGAGCGCGCCGGCGCGAGCGTCCATCAGGAGGCCGAGCTGATGGCCGATCATGGGCCCGTACTCGGCAAGGGCGATGCTATGTGGCGCGCGCTGTCCGTGCTCGACGGCGAGCTCGTCTGCTTCGTGGACGCCGACACGGAAGCGTTTTCCTCGCACTTCGTCACTGGTCTGCTTGGGCCGCTCGTGTGTGAGCCTGACGTGTCGTTTGCCAAGGCGTTCTACCGCCGGCCGCACGGCGAGGACAGCGACGGGGGAGGCCGCGTCAACCGCCTTGCCGCTCGTCCCGCCCTTGCGTTGTTCTATCCCGAGCTGGCAGGAGTGCGCCAGCCGCTCGCCGGCGAGGTGGCAGCGCGGCGCGAGCTGCTGGAACGTCTGCCGTTCGTGACTGGATATGGAGTGGAGATCGCCATGCTCATCGATGCTTGGCGGGATCTCGGGCTGGACGGCATTGCCCAGGTGGACCTCGAAGAGCACAACAACCGCCACCAGCCGCTGTCCGCGCTCGAGCCCATGGCTCGCACGGTGCTGGCAACCGTCGCCCGCCGTTTGCGCCAGGACGGGCGCTTGCAGGAGACCGGCGACGGCGCCCCGCTCGAACGCCCGCCGCTGAACAGCCTGGCGATCGCGTGAGCGCTCGCTGCTTGTACTTGGACCTGGACAGCACGCTGCTGGGGCGGGGGGCGTCGATGCTGCACGACGGCGCCGGCAACGTCACGATCGACGGGGTTCGCGCGCTGCAAGCGTGCCTGCGTGCGGGTTTGGAGGTGGTGCTGATGTCCGGCCGCCGCCGCGCGCAGGTGATGGAGGACGCGCGACTGTTCGGCCAGAGCTCATACATCTACGAGGCGGGCGCATGCGTGGTGCTGGAGGGCGAGGAGCACTGGCTGACCGGCGAGCTGCTGCCCGGGGAGCTGAGCATCGCTGCGCAGATCGAGCGCTCGGGAGCGCCCGCGCTGCTACTCGAGCGCTACGAGGGGCTGCTGGAGTACCACGAGCCGTGGCACCTTAACCGCGAGGTCTCGCACCTGTTCCGCGGCCTCGTGGATGCCGACCAGGTCGACCTGCTGCTAGCCGAGCACGGACACGAGAACCTCAGGCTGGTGGACAACGGCGTCGTCAGCCGCCGCTCGCAGGCGCTCGCCGCGCTGCCACACGTGCGCGGCTACCACCTCGTGCCGGCGGGAGCGTCGAAGGCCGCGGCCGTTGCGCTTCACCGCCGTGCGCGGGGCTACGAGCGCGCTGACACGTTCGCCGTAGGAGATTCCCGCGAGGACCTCGCCTGCGCCGCCCAGGTGGACACCTTCTGGCTGGTCGCCAACGCGCTCGAGCGCGATCCCTCCATCCGCGAGTCGCTACGCGCGTACGACAATGCCCGCGCGTGCGAGGCCGGACACGGGAAGGGCGTTTACGAAGCGGTCGTCAGCACGCTGCTGGACGCGTGAGCCGATGCCACCATTTGATGCCCGCGAACGTGGGTGAAGATGTGTCTGTACGTTGGTCATAGGTCTACCGCGAGACCAGCTTCCCGTCGGGCTTTTGCCTCTCGATCTGGCGATCGGGCATGCCGGAAACCAGACGTACCTCCGGCATGGGCACGATGAACTGTCCACCGCGATCGAGGAACTCGCGCTCGCGATGCAGGAACTCATCGAGGAAGTGCCACGGCAGCACTAGGTAGTAGTCGGGACGCAGCTCGCGTGAGTGCTCCTCGCTGATGATCGGAATTCTGGTACCGATCGTCTCCGAACCATGCTTGTCGGGGTTGCGATCGGCGGCAAAGGGAATAAGTGTGTGATCGATGCCCGCATATTGCAGGATCGTGTTTCCCTTCGTTGACGCTCCGTATACGTGAATTGTCTTGCCTTCCTCGACGATTCGTCGGCATGTTGCGGCGAGCTCCTCGCGGACGCGGGCGGCCGCTGCCGCAAAGTGCTCATACGGGTCCGGTGCGTCGAGCGCCATCTCGAACTCCCTGACCCGCAACTCTTGAAGGACTTCCGCGTCTCGGCCCTCGGCGGCGAAGTAGCGGGCACGACGGATGAACAGGCGCACCGAGCCTCCGTTGATCTCATTGGCCTGAGCGCTGACAACCCGCAGGCCGGCGCCCGCCAACAGCCGCTCGATAACAGCCAGCGAGTAGTACTCAAGATGCTCGTGCACGATCGCGTCGAACTGGTTCATGTCCAACATCGCCGGCAGGTAATGCAGCTCGATCACCCAGACGCCGTCGTCGGCCAGCGCCTGAGACACCTCCTCGACGAACGCGCCGGGATACTCGAGGTCATAGAACATGGCAATACTCGTAACGACCCGCGCCTTGCGATCGACGTGCCGCTCGCGCAGATGCTCATAGGCATAGAAGTCACGCACGACCTCGTAGCCCTTTTGCACGGCGTAGCGACTGACATCCGACGGGTCGAAGCCGAGATGCTTCAGGTCTGAGGTCTTGTAACCATCCAGGAGTGTGCCGTCGTTGCAGCCGATGTCGATCACCAGATCTCCAGGCCGCAGGCCAACCATCTCTTCGGCCTGCGCCGCAATTTGATGGAGGTTGTCGGTCATCGTCTGGTTGACCCCGCTCCGATACCAGTAGGAGCGATACAGGATCGCTCCGGGCACGGTGTGGCGTAGCTGGACGAGGCCGCAGCCGTCCTCGTTGCGCGTCATGTCACACCTCACCAACTCGAGTGGAACTCGCCGTGACACCGGCTGCTCGCCACCAGGCTTCGCGAAAGCGCCGGCGATGTGCTGATCTCCCAGCGACAGCACAGGCATGAGGTGGGGCGAGCCACAGATACGGCAGGTGGTGCGAGTCGTGAGACTGGTGCGGGGCATAAACACGGTCGGCAAGCTAGCAGTAGCCCGAAAGGACGGCAGAAGCTGCTTACTGGATGCGGCCACACCAGTGGGCAGCCGGACCCGCGAGCAAGCAGCACAAGCGCATCGCGGGCAGCAATCCTCAGCAATCGTCAGCTAAATCGTCATAGACCGAGAGATTGGCCCGTGCGTCACGACTTTCACGCTTTCGTTTCCTACTTGTCCGCCTGTACACAGCGTGCCCGGCGAGATTCAGGTGAAATCGTTGAACGGCAGTTGCGCTGGAGCTAGTGTGCGACCGCGATGACTGCCAGCGCCAATACGGAGTCGCCAATCAGGCTCTCGATCTGCATCCCCACCTACAACTTCGGAGAGTTCATCGGCGAGACGCTCGAGAGCATCTTGCCGCAGGTGGTAGAGGGGGTTGAGGTGGTGATCCTCGACGGCGGGTCGAGCGACAATACAACTGAAGTCGTCGAAGCGCTCCAAGCGAGGTGTCCAGCTCTGCGCTACCACCGGCGCGCTGAGCGGGGTGGAATCGATCGTGACATGGCGCGGACGGTTGAGCTTGCCCGCGGCGAGTACTGTTGGCTGTTCAGTAGCGACGATCTGATGAAGCCCGGCGCGGTCCAGCGCGTGCTCGAGGAGATCGAGACCGGTTTGGATGTGTATGTATGTGGCGTCACCATCTGCACCTGCGATATGCGCCCACTGAAGGCTCACCCGATCCTCGACGTACCGGCCGGCACTACCTTCGACTTGGGGCTGGAGGACGATCGCTGGACGTACTTCGCGCACGCCGCGACGACCACGGCGTTCTTCAGCTTCTTGGCGTCGATGATCTTCAAGAAGGCGCGCTGGGATGCAGTGCCGCTGGATGAGGACTTCGTAGGCAGCTGCTGGGCGCATGTCGCCCGCATCTTTCGGATGATTCCCGACGGCTTGCGAATCAAGTACCTAGCGGACTCTTACATCCTTAAGCGCTCGGACAACGATTCCTTTATGGACAACGGCCTGATAAGGCGAATGGCACTGACAATCGACGGTTACCATCGTCTGGCGCGAACGTTCTTCGAGCGCGACAGTTTCGAAGCACGCCACATCCGCCGTGTCGTAGCCGCGGAGTTTCCACCGTACGTGATGCTCTACGCGAAGTGGATCGGTGCCGGCGCCTCGCCGGACGAGCGGCGCTTGCTGGGGCGGTTGGTGGAGAAGGTATACGGAGACCCGTCGTTGCGAAACTGGCTGTATCGAAGCGCCTATGAGCTCGCGCCCGCGTCCCGGCTGAGGACGCTGGTGGATGTCATTGCGCATAGCGGTTGATCAGGGCACTACCGACTGCTGTGAGTAACCAGATGCCTTTGCGTGAACAGGCTCTTGGCGCGACGCCGCACGAGTTGCTCGCGCTCGCGCTGGGGTGTCGATAACAACACACCCACGGCCGTTCGTGCGCTGGCGGGAAACTTGAGGAGCTTGCCAACACTGAGGCGCTTCGGCTGGTAGGACACCACTAAGCTGAAGCCAACCGCGTGCAAGATCTCCACGATGGCAGTGCGATCTAGCCCCGAGCGATGTGTCTCGTCGGGAGCCGTCCCGCGCGGATGGGCGCTCGTCGCAGCGGATCGGGGGAAAGGCCTGTCCACCAGTGTCTCCGCCACGAGTAGCTCTTTGGTCACGCCAGCTATTCGCTCGAGTGCCAGCAGCCGATCGCGCATGCCGTTGAGGGCACCCAGGAACAGCACCACATCGAATTGTCCGACAGTGTCACGCGAGACCTCGCTTGCCCGCAGGTCGAGATCTTCCACTTTTGAGCGCAGCCTGTCGCGCTCACGCTCGAATCTGTCCCTCGTTCCCGGCTGGCCCCACGCGTGCAGATCCACGGTGACCACCTGTGACGCACCGAAGCGCTCCGCTGCAAAGGAGAAATACCCGTCTAACGCGCTTACATCCAGGACAGTCTTACCTGTGAGGTCCGGTAGTCGCAGTGACAGCAGCCGTTCGAAGCGGCCACACCAGTCGATGTCTGCCAGTGAGGGTAACGATATCGTCGCGTCCTCGACCACCGGGCCATCCTAAGATCAGCGGTGACTTTTAACCAAATAGTCGGAGACAGCACAGTGGCGACGAAGGCAACGGAGTGGCGTTGGACTTGTTAGGAGGGACCGTCTGCATGACGGCCACGACGGCCACGCCACAGCCTTCGCCAGAAGCCGACTCGGCGTTGGCGGCTCACACGTCTGCGCCACAGCGCCGGGGGAGGCACGGTCGCGCGCACGAGCGCTACCCAGTCATCCAACGGCAGCTCTCCCGAGATTAGCCGCCCCAGGGCACCGGTAACGGGTGCGCCGACGCCCGCCGCCTCCAGTGCACGCGCGAGTAGCGGCACCGACTCCAGCGCCTCCACCGCCTGGCCGATCCGTGTCGGGATGTCCGTGGCCGGCACCCCAGCGGCCAGCAGCTCGCCGGCACGGCGATTGCGACTCTCTCGCGCCAGCGCCGTCGCCACGAGGTCGCCTGCGCCGGCTAGGCCGATCATCGACTCAGGTCGTGCCCCGAGCGCCTCCGCATAGCGCCATACCTCGGCAAAGATATGTCCCGCTGCGGCCCCGGCGGCGTTGAGACCCTGTGCCTCGGTG
>DATHLT010000226.1:0-9366 GCA_035487855.1 Solirubrobacteraceae bacterium | reverse complement strand
CGCGCCTACCTGCAGCGCAAGGAAGCCGAGGGCAAGACCCGCATGGAGGCGATGCGCTGCCTCAAGCGACACCTCACACTCAAGTACTATCGGCTGCTCAGCGAACCGTCGAGATCAACGAGCCTCCTGCCCCACTGGGAGCTGGGCCAAGTCGAGGTGCGTGCAGATCGGTCCACCATCAGAGATAGGCGCCGATAAGAAACAAAGACGCCTCTCAGCGGCAGCCGCGTGTTAACGATATCGCTTTAGTAAGCCATCTTTCCTCAGTGTCAAGGACGAAGTACTTCGACGCCTTGACGCAAAGTGCTGGCCGTCGAAGACTATATGAGCGAAGAACCGCCATACAGCCGCGCACATGCGATGAGATAGAGAAGAGGTTGAGCGATGCACGAATACGGGTCGTTACCACGAGCGCGTCAAAACGGTCTGCTTGAAGAGACTGTCGGCGAGGAGCTTCTCCTCTACGATCAGGGTAGCCATACTGCTCATTGTTTGAGCCCGGTCGCGGCTTGCGTATGGCGGCGTTGCGACGGCGAGCACGATGTGACTGAACTTGCCGAGCTCGTCGGGGCAAGCAAGAGCCTGGTCGCCGACGCACTGCATGAGTTGCGCGAGAAGGGCCTGTTCGTCGCCGAGCCTGAGCCCATGCAGGACACCGTCGCCGGTGTCTCGCGCCGGGAAGTGATCGTCCGGGGCGCGCGTTACGGCGCTGCCGCTGCGGCTGTGCCGCTGATCGTTTCTGCGACCGCAGCGACGCCTGCGATGGCCAGCTCGGGGGAAGAAATAGTAAGCACTTGTGTGGGAGGTTTTAGTGGCGTAAATTGCTGCAAATGCTTTGATACGAGCAAAGCATGCGTCAATAAGGACTCAGGAGCCTGCACTACATATTGTGGCAGCGGTGGGGTCGAAGATTGGCAGCCAGATTCGATGTGCAAATAGGATGGATGCCGACGCTTTGCAGCGATCCTGAGGCATTTTTGGCACTGGCGATGTGCGGCTGTCTACTGCTCGTCACGACTAAGTTGTTCGGTGTGACGGCAGGTGTGCTGACAGCCGTGCTAGGGGCGCTGCCGTTTACTGTTTTGTGGTTCGCGCTGCCGCTGAACAGGTTGAGGCTGCTCGATCAGCGCGGTCCACGACTCACCGAGCGAGGTGATTGTGTTCGATGAGCTTCACGAATCCGAGCTTGTGCAGCAGCCCGGAGCGAGACCCCGGTCGTAGTTCGGCCTGCCTCGCGGTCGCGTGCGCGAGCTCGCCTGCAAATTTCTCGCGAGGCCAACGCGCGTCGACGCTTTGCACCGTCGGGAGAGCTATTTGGTGAAGCCGCCGTCCAACGACATCGAGCGAGACCCCCTTACTGAGTAGGTGAGCCTCCGAACCGAGGCGAGCAGGGACCGTGACGTTGAGGTGCAGCGAGATCGCCTCTGCGACCTTCTCAGCACGGGCATCGCTCGCGCCATGCGCGTGCATCAGGGCCTGTGCCGCTCGAGCTCCCTCTACCGCGAAGCACTTCGAGTCGGCATCACGGCCCCAGTGGCTCTCCGTCAGCCCAAGATCGTGCAGCATGCACGCGAGGTACAGCAGCTCGCTGTCGTGCTTGATCCGGTCGCGCTGTGCAAACAGCTCGGCGAAAGCCCACGTGCGCGCGCAGTGTCCATACAGCGCCGGACTTGACAGCTCGCGAACGCATTCTTCGGCCTCGCGTGCCAGTGGGCTATCGGGAGGCTCTGGCACCGCGAGCGTGGCGCGCTCACCGAACAGTCGGCTTCGCCATTGGCTAGGCATGCGAGTCAGTCGTGCCGCGATGCCCTGCCCGACCAGACGGATCCGATCCTGGCGCCGAAGCGTTCCCTGCGTCTCTAGCGCCCAGTCCAATGTGCCTACGTAGCTCATCGCAACGTCCTTCGCTCAGAGTCCACCGTCATCTCCTATCCCTCCTAGCTCGTCGCAGCGCTGGTGGTGGCACCGGCGCCCTCAATCCCGTCTCCGCGGCGCACAATATAACCGATCGACTAGTTATATTATTGAGAGCTACCATCCGATGCCCGCCCACGGATACCTGCTCTAGAGATGACCGCGCGAACGTCACAGCCATTGGGAAAGCCGGCTACGGCCTCGGAGCCGTCCGATGGGCGCCGTGCGCGAGGGATGCGCAGCCGCGCAACGATCATCGAACGCTCAGTGCAGTTGGCCTCACGAGAAGGCTTGGAAGGTCTGAGTGTCGGGGCCCTGGCTGCAGACCTCCAAGTGCACAAGAGCAATGTGTTCGCGCTGTTTGGATCCAAGGAAGAGCTCCAGCTCGCGACCCTTGCAGCCGCGCGCGACATGCTCATCGAGCTCGTGATCGTCCCAGCGCTCGCCAGCCAGGAGGGCCTGTCGCGCCTGCGCGCAATTGGCGAGGCATGGTGTGACTACTTCGTCTCTGACATCTTCACTGGAGGGTGCTTCCTGTGCGCGGCATCGACCGAGATGGATGGCCGACCCGGGGCAGTGCGCGATGCTGTGGCAGCTGTCATGGGCGAATGGTTGACCGTCCTCAGCTTCAACGTCAAAGCCGCGATCGCCGCCGGCGAGCTCGTCGCAGACGTCGATGCCGCGGCGATGGCGTTTAGGCTAAACGCCCTCGGTATGGCTGCCAACTGGCAAAGACAGCTGCTGGATGACACCGCCGGCATCGAGCACGCTCGTATCGGCTGGAGGGCGGAGCTCGAACGATACGAGTCGGACAAGCCCTAGACAAGCAGGTACATCCGGCTCGCAGCTCGGTCGAGAGACGCCATAACAGCTCGCGCGTACAGCCAATCGGGCCACCGGCCCAAACGGCCGTTACGATCGAAACCAATGTCCGAGAGCGCTACCCCGGGGAGCGCCGCCGGCCTGCTCGCCCGCACCCCCTCGGCAGCGCTGGTCGTTAGCGCAATCGCCTCTGTGCAGTTCGGCTCGGCGCTCGCCGCCACGCTGTTCAGGCAACTCGGACCAGGTGACACCGTGTTCCTTCGCCTGGCCTCCGCGGCGATCGTTCTGCTGTTGATCCGCCGGCCCCATCTACGCAAGCGCACACGGCACGAGCTGTTGCTAGCGGGCGCCTTCGGGATGGTGCTGGCCGCCATGAACTTGAGCTTCTATGAGTCCCTCGACAGGATCCCGCTGGGAATTGCGGTCACGCTCGAGTTTGTGGGGCCGCTGACAGTGGCGGTCGCAGGCGCCAGGCGACGGATCGACCGCCTCTGGATCGTGCTCGCGCTCATTGGCATCCTCACGCTGACCCGGGGCGCCGTGGGTGATCTCAATGCCCTTGGCGTCGTGCTCGCGCTGAGCGCGGGCTGCCTATGGGGCACCTACATACTGCTCAACGCTCGACTCGGCCGCGCGTTCGAGGGCTCCACGGGACTCACGCTGTCGATCGGCATAGCGGCCCTCGTAGCGCTCCCCGTGGGCCTCGCCGGCGCCAGTCGCTTGCTGGATCCCGCTTCGCTTGCCCTCGCGTCGGCCGTGGGGGTGCTCTCGTCTGTGATCCCCTACTCGTTTGAGCTCGAGGCGCTCCGGCGCATCGCACCGGCGATTTTCGGGGTGCTGATGAGCCTCGAGCCGGCAATCGCGGCGCTCGCCGGGTTCCTAGTGCTCGGCCAGAGCCTCAGTGCGCGTGCATTGCTCGGGATCGCCCTAGTCGTAGTGGCCTCGGTAGGGGCGTCACGCAGCGCCATCAAGCCACTGATCGCCGTTTGATGGCAAGCAACCGCCCAAGCGACCACACGTAGCCTCGCCACTATCACCTCGCTCGTGCGTGCTTATCTACGCACCTCGAGCGCCTGGGGGTTGCTATTCAAAAATACTCCCGCTAACGATTAACATCCGTACCAGCCGAATATTAATTGTGCAACCGTTGCGTGCCTCTAGTCCGCTAATCACTTGTATTCGAGCCAAAACTTGGGTGTCACCGCCGAAAATGGTTCGCTTTATCGCGGAAGTCCCATTATCTGGACCTACGGGCACTGATGTGAATACTAAAGACATCAAGGCGCCTTAAAGTCAGCTATGTCAAGTCAACTGTAGTCGTTGCCGATGCCCTCGATTGATGGCGAGCTCATCCTCATCCCCTACCCTCGACGAACTGCACCGCCTCGGGCAGGCTCTCAATGCCCGCACGGAGGACGTAGTCGATTCGATGCTGTTGCGCACGCGCGAATCGGGCGACAAGACGGACGCGATGGTCGAGGAGCGCTTTGCCCGCGTCGGCACCGTCTCGACCGTTGCAGTCGCCCGCTGGATGGCAGGCGAGAGCCCCGAGGTCGCGCGTGAGGTCGGACAGGAGTCCTGGCAGATCTTCGCGCAGCTCGCCTCGCAGCGCGCCGCGCCACTCAACGACGTGACCAAGCGTTGCCTGCGCTGGCGTGACGCTGCAGGCGAGGTGCTACGCGACTGCGCTCACGAGATTGAAGTCGCACCGGCCGTACTGACGCAAGCGCTTGCGATGCTGCAGCGGAGCCTCGACGTAACGCTCGTGCGCATGTGCGAGTCGTTTGAGTCAGAGCGCCAGCGAGACGACGAGCAGCTCACCCGCCGCCAGCGCGAGCTCGCATTCCTCGCAACACATGACGCGTTGACCGGGCTGCCCAACAGGACCCTGATCCTCGATCGCGTCGATCAGGCATTGATCCGCGCCCGACGCGACCAGGTGCCACTCGCGGCCCTGTTCGTCGATCTCGACAACTTCAAGGCGATCAACGACTCACTCGGTCATGCCATCGGTGATGAGCTCCTGCGCGCGGTCGCGGCGAGGCTCACCGCCGTCGTACGCGAGGCCGACGCGGTCGGCCGGCTCGGGGGCGATGAGTTCGTGGTCGTCGCCAGCGAGATCTCACTGGCGGCGGGACCCGAGCTGATCGCAGAGCGCCTGCTCGAAGCGCTCGATCGGCCGTTCAAGCTCGCCGGTGCGGGCGATACCCAGTTGCAGGTAACCGCGAGCATCGGCATCGCTTCCGGCGACCGTGCCTCCGCGGGCGAGCTACTACGCGATGCAGACATCGCGATGTATCAATCCAAGTGGGACGGACGCCACCGCTACACCGCCTTCAAATCGGGAATGCAAACTGCCGTGCAGACGCGCATGGAGCTCGAGATGGATCTGCGCATGGCGCTTGAAAATGACGAGTTCTTCCTCGTCTACCAGCCGACCTTCAACCTCAAGGACATGAGCGCGACCGGCATGGAGGCGCTGATCCGATGGAACAGCCCCACGCGCGACATCGTCCAGCCCGAAAGCTTCATCCCGATCCTTGAGGAGACGGGGCTGATCGTCCCGATCGGCACGTGGGTCCTGCAGGAGGCATGCCGCCAAGGCGTCGCTTGGCGTGACGGCGGGTATCCGATCGGGATCGCCGTCAACGTCTCCGCACGCCAACTCGACAACGATGATTTCGTGACCGTAGTCGAGCAAACCCTCCAGGAGACCGGACTGGACCCGAACTCGCTCACGATCGAGATCACCGAGACAGCACTGATGCGCGATGCCGAACAGACTGCGCTGCGCCTCGCAGCCATCAAGAAGTTGGGTGTGCGCATCGCCATCGACGACTTCGGCACGGGTTACTCATCGATGGCCCACCTACAGCACTTCCCCGTCGACGCGCTCAAGATCGATCGATCGTTCATCGCTCAGATGGCACATAACCGTGAGGGTGAGACGATCCTCCAAACCCTCGTGCAGCTGGGCAAGACGCTCTCGATCGAGACGCTCGCGGAGGGCATCGAGCAGGCGCACGAGCTGACGGTGCTGCAGGGAGAGAGCTGTGACAGCGGACAGGGCTTCCTGTTTGCCCGTCCACTCGACGCGGGCGACACCGAAGCCTTCCTGCGGCAGTGGGCGACTGACCGAGCCCTCGCCTGAGCTTTACGAGCCCTGGCCCGAACTGCCCGAGCCCTGGCCTGAGCTTCGCGCCGGGTAGCCGACTCAGCAGCTGCGCGAGCGAAGGGCAGCGCCCGCGTAGCTCTTGCCCTCGAGCGCTTGGCAGACCGAGTCCGCCCGCTGCCCCTCGCCAACGGCAAGCTTGGCCTCGTAGAGGTGCTTGTCAGCGCGTGCCAGCGGCGTGTCCAAGTCCTCCCCCGGCAGCCACTCGCTGATGCCTATCGACCAGTCGACCGGGTCCTCGCGGCTGCGCAGGCGCCTCAGCGCGGCTTCCGCACCGCTCGGTCCCGTGCAGGGGAGCAGCAACACGAACTCATCGCCACCATGACGGGCAAGGATGTCGCTCGGGCGCATGCGCTCGCGCCAGCTTCGTGCGAGGTCGGCCAGCAGTCGGTCGCCCGCGGCATGCCCAGCTTTGTCGTTGATCTGCTTGAAGTCGTTGAGATCGATCACCGCCACCGTCAGTTGCGCACCCGTGCGATTGGCGAGGGCTCGCTCACGCAGTGCAGCCGCCAAGAAGCCACTGCGGTTGAGCAGCCCGGTGAGATAGTCGGTACCGACCTGACGGCGTAGGTTCTCGCTGAGGTTCCCCAGCAAGATGCAGATCGACCAGATCGTGACCGTCACGACCACCCAATAGATAACGACGTGCGACAGCTGTCCGAAGGCCAGCCCCGCCCCAAAGCCAAGCGAGATCAGAAGGCCCTGCGCGTTGACAGCGCGGCGGGGAAAGAAGTGGGCGGCGTAGATCGCAATCCATGGATAAGCAAAGGCCGCGAGCATCATCCCTCCATGGGTGGTCGCGTGTGCGATCAACATGCTGGTCGCAACCGATCCAGCCGCCGCGAGCAACTCGCAGCCCAGCAGCGAGATCCTGGTCGCAAATAGCCAGATCACAGCCGCCGCGAGAACCCCTGTTACGCCGGTCCCAGCCACCAGCGCAGTTGGCTCGCGGGCGCTAATCGGGAAGGCCACGGTGGCAAAGCAGATGATGGCCTTGAACACGAACAACAGCGCCAGCGCCCAGGCGATCGCCGGCCTTCCCACCGTCATCCGCCGTGCAAGCGCGCCCAGCGGCGCCACGCCATCCGTGCCCCGCGATGCCTGCTCGTCAGCGAGCCGCGCGCCGATGGCGTCTGGCGTCGGCCATAGCAACTGAGACGAACGGGTACCCATCTCATAGGTATTCGGACTTCGGCCGCCCACGCTTGAGTACGGATGGCCAGCGCGCACTAATCGTTCCGCCTGCCCCAAAGCACCGAACTACTCGTAAGCACAGCAGCCGGGGGCCCCCGGGGAGCCATACCCGAAGGACCCCCAGCTCTGTAGGAAGGCGTCGCGCCGATGTGGGGCCGGCGCTCGGCCTGGCTTGCGCACCAGGGCCACCCAGGGGCGACCCTTGAGCGGGCGACAGATTACACGGCTTTTAGTCCTAGGACTAGTACCCCTGGACTTTGACCCTAGGAGTACGGCATGTTTCTTCACATGCCCGAGCAGGCCGACCAGGCCCTAGCGGTGTTGCTGAAACGACTTCGCGAGGAGCGGCATGTCACGCAGGAACAACTGGCGTTCGACGCGGGCATCACCGCGTCGGCGCTATCGCGGATCGAACGCGGCCTCAATAGCCCTGGCTGGATGACCGTCAAGCGCATCATCGAAGCCCTGGACGTCACGCTAATCGAGCTGGCGACCTATCTGGAAGGCAGCTGCCTGAGCACAGGCGCGCAGCCAGCACACGATTTTCTCGCAAGATGCGGGAAGCCGCCCGCGCCGTAGCTTGCAATCGCCCGCGCGTGCTCCTATGTTGACTGCAGACGCGGTTTTGAGCCGTCAAGAGCGAGGCCACTGAGGTGTGAGGCCGCGCCACCTGAAGCGGAAGGCCCTCGGGCCAGAAGTGGATGGTTCCTCACACGGCTCAGGACCGCGTCGCTTTCGTTCCCCCACGCTTCAGGCAGCGCATCGAAGCAGCGTGCTGGGCATGCGAGTTCTCAGCAAACTCTCAGGATTCTCAGCGGATACGCTCACACGAGCCGGCGATCCTGAGACTCGATGAACACCGCACTCCAACAGGAAGGCGCGCACATGCCCGAGAGCACCGCTGCCCACCGCGTGCTGGTCGTTGACGATGAGCCAAACATCGTCGAGGTCATCTCAATGGCCCTGCGCTTCCAAGGCTTTACCGTGGAGAGCGCGTCCAGCGGACGTGAGGCGCT
Organism: Solirubrobacteraceae bacterium; assembly: GCA_035487855.1. GTDB lineage: Bacteria > Actinomycetota > Thermoleophilia > Solirubrobacterales > Solirubrobacteraceae > Palsa-744. The sequence goes on along the minus strand of DATHLT010000226.1, from coordinate 1,248 downwards.
CGCCGCCGTCGCCGGCTTCAAACCCCACCTGATGGTCCTCGACGTGATGCTCGGCGACATGGAGGGCTTTGACGTCGCCGCCCGCCTCGGTGCGCAGCGCGCGGGCGTGCCGATCATCTTCCTCACCGCGCGCGACGCCACCGAGGACAAGGTCCGCGGCCTCAGCGGTGGCGGCGATGACTACATGACCAAGCCGTTCAGCCTCGAGGAGCTCGTCGCCCGCATCCGCACGATCCTCAGGCGCACCGGCCAGGCCACCCCCGAGTCCGGACGCCTAATCTTCCAGGACCTCGAGCTGGACGAGGAGTCCCGCGAGGTTACCCGCGCGGGCGAACCAATCGAGCTGACGGCCACCGAATATCGCCTGCTGCGCTACCTGATGCTCAACCCCAGGCGTGTGCTCACCCGAGCGCAGCTTCTGGATCACGTGTGGAACTACGACTTCGGTGGTGACGGACGCGTGCTCGAGACCTACATCAGCTATCTGCGCAAGAAGCTCGACGCCCACGGCCCATCACTGATCAGGACCGTGCGCGGTGTCGGCTACGCGCTTCAGGCACCGCGCCCCTGATGGCCTCGCTGCGCGCCCGTGTGCTGGCGAGCGTGCTGTTGCTCTCGGCAGCGGGACTCATCGCGCTTGCGCTCGTCACCTACACCGAGCAGCGCTCGTTCCTGGAAGGACGAGTCGACCAGGAGCTCCGCGGCGCCGGCCCATCTGTCTCCCGGGCGCTAGACAGGGAAGGCTTCACGCCGCCTGGCGACGCCAACGACAATCCTGTGGGCGACGATGGCTCACAGCATTCCCAGGGACCCCCCGGTGGTCCGATCAACCTGCCCCCCGGCACCTACGGCCAGCGTCGCGAAGCCTCAGGCAGGGTGATCGGGAACACCGAATTCAAATACAGCAGCGAATCGCACCCGCCCGCACCCGACCTGCCCACCCACATACCGCTGGAAAAACTCATCACCGTCGGCTCCGTCGCGTCGACTGGACTGAGCTATCGCGTATTTGCCATACGCGACCCCGAGGACTCCGGCATCACGGTCGTCGCCGTGCCACTCACCGAAGTCAAACAGACGCTCAGCCGCCTACTGCTCGTCGAGGCGCTGGTGATCGTCGGCGTGTTGCTTGCGCTGGCGATCAGCGCCTCGTTCGTCGTGCGACTCGGACTGCGTCCGCTCGACCGCATGGAGATCACCGCCGGTGAGATCGCTGCGGGGGAGCTCTCCCGACGCGTGAGCCCCGCC
>DATHLT010000225.1:0-11203 GCA_035487855.1 Solirubrobacteraceae bacterium | reverse complement strand
TCAAAGGCCCGAACATCTTCAACGGCTATCACAACCAGGCGGACACGACGTTCGGCGCTGTCGAGGATGGCTGGCTGCACACAGGCGACCTCGGCTCGCTCGACGAGGACGGATACCTGTCGATCACCGGGCGCAAGAAGGACATCATCATCACCGCCGGCGGCAAGAACATCACGCCCGCGAACATCGAGAACGACCTCAAGCAGTGCCGCTGGATCTCCCAGGCCGTGATGCACGGCGACCAGCGCCCCTACCCCGTCGTACTGATCACGCTCGACGAGGAAGAGATCCCCATCTTCGCGCGCGAGAACGGGCTGCCCGAGGACATCCCCTCGCTCTCACGCGAGTCCGCAGTGCACGCCATGATCCAGCAAGAGATCGATCGCGCCAACACCAAATACGCGCAGGTCGAGCAGGTGAAGAAGTTCGCCGTGCTCGACCACGATCTCTCCCAGCCCACCGGCGAGCTCACGCCCACGCTCAAGGTCAAGCGAGCAGTTGTCAACGAGAAATACGCTGATCTGTTCGACGGGCTGTACAGCAGCTGACGGGCACTCGGCCGTCTAGCTGCGAACATATAGGCGCGATGCGCAGCGACCCATCAGAGAACGGCGGGCTGTTCGTCGGGCGCCGCCCCGGCACCGCACCCGTGCACTTCCGCGCCGCACCCGAGCGTGGCGGCGCGATGCGCCAGCGGATCGACGGCTCGCTCGCCAGCTTCATGCTCGCCGCCATCACCTTGCTGTGTCTGCTCTGCTGGGGCCCGATCCCGCTCGCCTGCCTGTGGCTCGGCTCGCAGGCGAACTACCTCTCAGGCAGCGTCAGCCTCGGCATCCTCGTCTCCTTCGCAGCACTATTCGGTCTGCTGTTCGGCGCGCTTTCGCTGATGAAACGAGCAGACAGCGCCTGGATCCTGGTACGGCGCGCCGCCGGCTATGACCAGCGCACGGGCGTGCTCGGACGGATCTTCGCCCTCACCGCCATCGTCTGTGCGATCGCATTCATGCTGTGGTTCCTCGTCATCCATGGGCCCGGCTCCGGTCTCGTGACTCACGGCGGGGAAGGATGAGCACCTCCGCATCACCACCAGCGCCCGCATCACCACCAGCGGCCGCGTCGCCTGACGCCCGCGCCCAGCGCCACGGGCGCTGCTAGATCGAGGCCACATGGGCCTACTCGACTACTACAAGCAGTTCGACGCGATGTCCGAGGATGAGGTCAACCAGGGCCTGCGCGAGCAAGCAGCCGAGCGCAGGCGCAAAGCCCTCACCCGGATAGAGACGCTCGACCTGTCGCTCACCACCTGGCCAGAGCTTCCCCACCAGCGGATCGTCAACGCGATCACCTTCCAAGCTCGCCGCGGCCTGCACAACTACCCGCACCTCGCCGGCGCCGACCTGCGCGGCACGCTCGCCGAGCGCCACGGCGTCGACCCCGAGCGGCTGATCCTCGGTAACGGCGCCGCGGAGCTGCTCGCCGCGGCCACACGCGCGCTGATCGAGCCCGGCCAGCAGCTGCTGGCGCTGTGGCCGTCCTACCCGCTCTTTCCGATCATGGCCCGTCGTGCTCACGGGCAGGCAGTAAGGGTGGACAACAACGGCGGCGTCGATGCGCTGATCGAGGCCGTCGCACGCGAGCCAGACGTCCGCGTGGTCGCGCTCGCCAGCCCCAACGACCCCACCGGTGAGCTGCTCGCAACCGCCGAGCTGCAGCGTCTATTGCAGCAGCTGCCGGAGGGCGTCGTCGTGCTGCTGGACGAGTCGCTCGTGGAGTTCTCAGACGCCCAGCCCACCAGCTCATCGCTCGCCCTGCTCGAACATCACCCGCGGCTACTCGTGTTTCGCTCTTTCTCCAAGGCATGGGGTCTCGCCGGCCTGCGCATCGGCTACGCAATCGGCTCCCCCGGCGCAGGTGCCGTACTCGCCGAGCTCGAGCCCGACCTGGGTGTCTCTGAGATCTCACAAGCAGGCGCATACGAGGCCTTGAAGAGCTGCTCGGAGATCATCGAGCAGCGCGTGCAAGTCATCCGCGACGAGCGCCCGCGACTGATCGCCGGCCTGCGCGAGCGCAGCTTCGCGGTATCCGACAGCCAGGCGAACTTCGTGTGGGTTGCCCACCCCTCCGTCCCCGGCGCGGAGCTCGCAACACGACTCGAGCGCGCAGGCATTCTCATCGCCGCCGGCGACGCACTCGGCCAGCCGCGCCACGCACGCATCGCCATCCACTCGCCCGCAGCCACCGACCGGCTGCTGAACGCCCTCGACAACGCGCTCTAGACAAACCCGCCGCGCCGCCGCCACCACGGGCACGGGACGCCGCTACGTACTCCTCCTAAACTACCCAGCAGTACCCGACTGGCGCAGCAGCGCGCCCGTCGTACCCTCCAGGATCTTCCGCCACGAGCTCACCTCCTCGCGTTCGTCGTCGAAATGGGCAACCACTTTGCGCACGCGCTTGGCCGAGATCTCGAGGCCGTGACGTTCGGCCACGTCCTGGTAGCGGTCGTATTCGCCCGCCAGCTGCTTGGTGACCGACTCAAAGCCATGGCGAGCGATCTCCACCCGTGAGGTGAAGCTCATCATTGACGTCTGAAACATCAGCTCGTCTGTTGGCTCGGGCTCGATCAGCACGATGTCCACGCCTGGGTAGCGCTCCTCCCAGCCCTTCGCCAGTTCGTGCAGACGCTGGTGCGCCACCAGCTTGAACACCTGGTAGCCGATCTGCGCAAAGCCCATATCCGACACACGCTGCGGACGACGGCCACGCAGCGTCGTCACCTTGTGTGCGAAATCGTTCACAAACGGCACAATCGGGTTGATCACCACCACCAGCTTCGCCCCCGCCTGGATCGCCAGATCGAGGTTCGTCGTCGAAACGATGCCGCCGTCGATCAAGTCGCGGCCGTGCACGTTCACAGGTGCGTACACCATCGGCAGCGCCCCCGACGCGCGTACAGCCGTCGAGATCGGCACATCCGCCGAGCCATCCGTCCCCAACACCACCCGCTCGCAGCTGTCCAGATCCGTAGCCGTCAGATACAGCTCGCAGCCAAGCTCGCCAAAGCTATCCGTACGACCGGGCTCGCTCAGCACGTCGCGTAGGTAGCGCTCGATCCCAGCCCCCGTATACAGCCCCGACGGCAGTGCATCTGCCAGCCCCATCACCACATCCATCAGCGACACGCCGCCCGGCTGGGAGATCAAATCGCGCGCCAGCGACAGCGCCCGCAGGGGCATCATCGCGCCCTTGCGCGCGAACTCCAGCAGGTTCGGGCGCAGAAGGTCGCCGATGTCGATGTCTTTGAATGTGGCTTTGCCCTGGCCCGTGACCACCCGCATCATCTCCTCAGGGGTCACGCCATTGGCGCACAGCGCAGCGATGAACGAGCCCGCCGAGGTGCCCACATACACGTCGAAGTTGTTGACCGTGCTGTTCACCGCCAACAGATCCAGCGCCCGCAACGCGCCGATCTCATACACGCCGCCTGTGAAGCCGCCGCCGCCGAGCACAAGCGCGGTCTTGTCCCGCCGCGGGCGCCTGCGGCGGTCCACCGAGCCGGCTTGCCCCACGCCGCGGGCAGCTGCCCGTCGTTTGCGTGCGCTTGCGCTGGACTCGGCCTTAGCGGTCGGTTCCAGCTTGACAACCTTGCCCATGGCAGTGACATTCTACGGTGCGTGCCCCCGTACCGGACTGCACGGCTGCTGATTCTGCTCTGCGGACTGTTGGTAGCCACCACCCTCGTGCCACCCACAGCTGGGGCCGCAGGCAACCTCGCCGAACTGCAAAGCGACATGACCCACCAACTGGCACTCGCCGGCCCAGCCGATGGCGCCTACGTGTATGACCTCACCAGCAAGCAGGCACTGTTCTCCGAGCGAGCCGGCTCAATGCGCCCACCAGCATCGGTCGAGAAGCTGTACACCGCCACCACCGCCCTCGATCTGATGGGGCCGACCGCGCGCCTCGCGACGACCGTGTTCGGCTCCGGCCACATGGCGCCCGGAGGGGTCTGGGAAGGAAACCTCTACCTGCACGGCGGCGGTGACCCCACGTTCGGCACAACATCGTTCATTCATCGCCATTACGACGGCGTCGGCGCGAGCGTTCAGGCGCTCGTCTCGCAACTGGTGCACACCGATCACATCCGCCGCATCACCGGCTCTGTCGAGGGCGATGAGTCCTACTTCGACTCGCTGCGGGGCGAGCCATCCAGCGACTACGCATGGGATCCATTCCTCGAAGGGACGCTCAGCGCACTGGCCTTCAACCGCGGCGAAACCGGAGCGTTGCATGGCCCCCATGCACCAGCCGCGTTTGCCGCGCGGGCGTTGTGGGGTCTGCTCAAGGCAGCAGGCGTGACCATCGAAGGCGGTAGTGGCGCTGCCAAGGCCCCCGCCGGTGCCACTCAGCTCGCGCAGGTGCAGTCACCTACCGTCACCCAGCTGCTGGAGCTGATGCTGCCGCCCTCGGACAACTTCTTCGCTGAGACGCTCGTAAAGGATCTCGGCGCCCAATACGGTGGCGCCGGCACCACCGCAGCCGGAGCTGCTGTGGTGATGAGAACGTTGGCCAGCACGCTTGATATCCACCCACACGTGCTCGACGGCTCAGGACTTTCAGAAGAAGACAGGACCTCCGCCTACCAAGTCGCCGAGCTGTTGGTAGCTCTCCAGCCCACCCCCATCGGCGCGGTGCTGCGCAGCAGCCTCGCCGTCGCCGGGCACTCCGGCACGCTCGAACTACGCATGCGTGGCACCCACGCGGCCGGCAACTGTCAAGGCAAGACGGGCACGCTCACAGGCGTGTCAAACCTTGTCGGCTACTGCCAGGCAGCAGACGGGCACACGCTGGCGTTTGCCATCTTCAACGACGGCATCGCCACCGAAATGGCGCACACCGTCCAGGACAACATCGCCATCACGATCGCCGACTACTGAGATGCCGGGGGTTGCGGGGATGGCAGAACCTGTTCTCAAACAGCCATTGCACACGCGGATGACTGGGCTGAGCGGTGGCGAACACGTTGGCTTCCGCCCTGCATGGGTGGGCAAAGCGCACACCGCGCAGCTCTAGCTTGCACCGCCACTGCGCCAGCTGAGTGATTGGCGTGACTTCCTGTTCGCCGACCTTCAGCCCAGTGCAATGGGTTTCACCGCTGAAGCCAGCGTGCAGCCTGAAATGCACCTGCCGGTGGATTTGCGCAGTTATCGCCGCGGACGCTTCAGGACCCGTGATCGGGTAGATCTGCGCCGGCACAGCAACCAGTGTCAGCAGTGCTAAAGGCGTAGCCAGCAGAGAGCTCATCGGCCAACTCTACCCACAGTAGTGATCAATTAGCCCGCCGCCGACTGCTGCGCCAGCAAATTCAACAGGCCGGCTTCGTCGAGTACCTGCACTTCCAGGCGCTCCGCCTTCTCCAACTTGGACCCGGCGCTGTCGCCGGCCACAACAAAATCGGTCTTCTTCGATACCGATCCAGTTACCCGCCCGCCCGCGGTGACAATCCTCTCCGTGGCAGCCTCCCTAGAGAGCGCCGGCAGCGTGCCCGTAAGCACCAGCGTCTTGCCCGCAAGCGGGCCGTGCGCCGGCGCGGGCCCCTCTTCGTGGAAGCACAAGCCCAGCTCGCGCAACTGTTCGATCAACGTCTGCATGCGCTCGTCGTGCAATTGCGCGGTAATCGAGTCAGCCATCTTCTCCCCGACCCCCGGCGTTTCAGCGATCTCCTGCGGTGAAGCATGCAGAAGGCTGTCGATGTCACGGAAGCGCTGTGCCAGATTGCGCCCCGTTACCTCCCCCACCTCCTCGATCCCCAACGCGAACAGCACCCGAGCGAACGGCCGCTCCTTGGAGCGCTCGATCGCCGCCAGCAAGTTCTTGACAGACAGCTCACCAAAACGTTCGAGCTCGAGCAGCTGATCCTCACGCAGACGGTAGATGTCAGCAGCGCTCTTCACCAGGCCATGCTGCTGCAACAGCGCCACCTGCTTCTCACCCAGACCATCAATGTCCATCGCGCCACGCGAAACGAAGTGCTTGAGTAGCTGCCATGCACGTGCCGGACAGTCGCGGTTGGGGCACTGCGTGAACACGCCCTCCGACGGCTTGATCGTGGCTGTGTTGCAGTACGGGCAATGGGTCGGCGGATGTGGCGTTGGCGGTCGCTCCTTGCCCTCCGCCACGTGCGGCGCAGGCGAGATCACCTGTGGAATCACATCGCCCGCACGCACCACGATCACCTCCTCGCCCGCACGCAGATCCTTGCGCACGATGTCCTCCTCGTTGTGCAAAGTCGCAAGCTTGATCGTCACACCTCCCACCTCCACCGGCGCAAGCACCGCATACGGTCGTAGGTCACCGAACTTGCCCACGTTCCACATCACCTGCTCGAGCTTGGTCAGCGCGGTGGTGGGCGGGAACTTCCACGCCACTGCCCAGCGTGGGTCGCGCCCCACCGCACCCAGCCGGCGCTGCAGCTCGAGCTCGTCGACCTTGATCACCACGCCGTCAATCTCGAAGTCCAGCTCGCCCCGACGACGCTCCCACGCAAGACACTGGGCGATCACCTCATCCTCATTGGCGAACATACGGATGCCCGAGTTGACGCGAAAGCCATGCTCGCGCAGCCACTCGAGCGCCTGCGAGTGACGCTCGAACGACAGGCCCTCGGTAACACCAACCTGGTAGCACCAGATCGATAGCGGCCGCTTGGCGGCATCCGCAGGGTCGAGCTGGCGAATCGTCCCCGCAGCCGAGTTGCGCGGGTTCATGAACGTCGACTCACCCGCTTCCGCGCGGCGCTCGTTCAGCGCAGTGAAGTCCGCCAGCGACATATACACCTCGCCCCGCACCTCCACCAGCGGCGGCGCATCGTTCACATGCAGCGGGATCGCGCCGATCGTGCGCAGGTTATGCGTGACGTCCTCCCCCACCTCGCCGTTGCCACGCGTAGCGCCCCGCTCGAGCACCCCGTCCCGATATACGAGGCTGATCGCCAGGCCGTCGATCTTCGGCTCCACGGCGAACGTGAACGCCGGGTCGGAGATACCCTCGCGCGCGAGGTGGTTGCGCATCCGCTCCACCCATGCGCGCAGCTCCTGCTCCGAGCGCACGTTATCCAGCGATAGCATCGGCTCCAGGTGGCGAACCTTTTCCAGCCTGCCTACCGGTTCGCCACCGACCCTTTGTGTGGGCGAGTCGGCGGTAGCCAGCTTGGGGTGCTCACGCTCAATCGCCCGTAGCTCGTCCAGCAGTCGGTCGTAAGCGTCATCGCCGATCTCTGGGTCATCGAGGACGTAGTAGCGGTGAGCGTGGTGCTCGAGCTGGTGGCGAAGCTCCTTGGCCCGCTCAGCCGGATTGGTTCCGCTCACGGCTGCGCAGGGTGCGCCGGGCGATCTGCAATAGGTGGCTCGAGCAGCTCCTGCAGATCGAAGCGCCGAAGCGCGTCCAGGCTCGGTCGGTCGGTCAAGTCGAAGTGGATCGGCGTGACCGCAATCCGTCCAGCCGCGAGCGCCGCGAGATCCGTCCCCGGCTCGTCGTGGAAGCCAGGATCGGAGCCGTAGATCCAGTAGCGGCGGCGGTGCTCCTCCTCACGCTCCAGTTTTAGTTCGTCCTTGTAGATGCGCTTGCCCAAGCTCGTCACCTCCACGCCGCTGGGCTCGCCAGCGGGCACGTTAATGTTGAGCAGCGTCCTTGCAGGCAGCGGCACCTCGTCGATGCGCTCCACCATGCGTGCAACGAACGCAGCCGCAACGTCGAAGCCGAAGCCGCCGTCGAAGCGGTAGTCGAGCGACCTCGCGCCCGACTGCTGGGAGACGGCGATTGCCGGCAGCCCCAGCACCACGCCCTCGAGCGCCGCCGCAACGGTGCCCGAGTAGGTGATGTCATCGCCCAAGTTGGCGCCGTGGTTGATGCCCGCCACCACCAGGTCAGCCGAGAAGTCCTCCACGATGCCAAGGCTCGCCAGACGCACACAGTCGACAGGGGTGCCGTCGGTAGCGTAGCCGAGCGTGTCGTCTGCAAACGGCACCTCCTCCACCCACAACGGCCGGCGGGTGGTGATCGAGCGAGCCATCGCCGAGCGGTTGCCGTCAGGGGCAATCACCGCTAGGCGCACCCCCTCGAGCTCAAGCAGCGCACGGCGCATCGCCTGCAGGCCATCCGCCTCGATCCCGTCGTCGTTGGTGAGCAGCACGTTAAGCATGTTTGTCCAGCATAGGGGCCGCTTCGGTCCCTCCCGGTCACGAAGCGGTGATGGGACGAAGCCGGAAAGCTAGTAGCTCACCCGCACCAGCGCCAGCCCATGCGCGGGCGCCGTCCGACCGGCCTGCGCCCGCGGCCGACCCTCGAGTAGCTCGGCGAATTCATCGAATGTGCGCAAGCCTGAAGCGACGTCGAGCATGGTGCCGACGAGCACCCGGTTCATGTGGCGCAGGAACATGTCTGCCTCGATCCAGAACTCGAGCAGCTCGCCGTCTCCGCGCCACTGCGCTGAAGCGATGTTGCAGGTGAAGTAGCTGTGCTCGGTCTCGCTGGGTGTGAAGGCGGTGAAGTCGTGCTTGCCGAGTAGCGTCTGCGCGCACCGCTCGAGCATTTGCCTGTCGAGACCTGTTGTCCACCAGTAGGCGCGCCTGCGCTCGAACACCGATCGGGTGCGCCGGGCGAGCACGCGATAGCAGTACGTCCTGCTGATGGCGTGGCGGCGGGCGTTGAAGCCCTCGGGCGCTGGTTCGGCGCTGAGCACAGCCACGTCTGGGTCCAGCAGCCCGTTTAGCCTGAGTGGATCGACCGCCTCGTCCGCGTAGCTTGCGACCTGGCCCCAGGCGTGCACACCCGCGTCAGTACGCCCGGCGACGGTCAGCGTGAGCGGTCGCCCATCGTGGCCTTCCTCTCCCAGCACGGTGCGCAGCGCACGCTCGAGCACCTCTTGCACGGTGCGCTTGTCCGGCTGGCGTGCCCAGCCGGCGAAGTCAGTCCCGTCGTACTCGATGGTGAGCTTTGTGACCATCGAGTACGCGCTGCTCTCTACGCGACCAGGACTGCGCTGAGGTACGCGACCTCAGACGAGCTCGATGAAGACCATCTCCGTAGAGTCGCTGCGACGCGGCCCCAGCTTGAGAATCCGCGTGTAGCCGCCGGGACGCTCCGCATAGCGCGGGGCGACTTCCGTGAACAGCTTGTGCACGGCGAACTTGTCCTGGGAAAGCGTCGAGAGTGCCTGGCGACGCGCGTGCAGATCGCCGCGCTTGGCCAGCGTGATCAACTTCTCGATCTCCGGCTTGACCGCCTTGGCCTTGGCCTGGGTGGTTTCGATCCGCTCGTGCTCAATGATCTCCTTGCTCAAGTTCATGAGCAGCGCCTTACGGTGCGCGGAGTCGCGGCTGAGCTTGTTGCGTGTCTTTTGGTGGCGCATGGTCGAGAGTGTAGATCAGTCGGCTTCACGCGGCCGCCTTCGGCGGCGGGCGTGAATCAATCATCCACACTCCCCCCGCCGAGAACAGCGGCGCTATGCGTCAATCTGCGCGGAGATTCAGACCTCTCGCGTGGAGGGTTTCGATTACCTCGTCGATTGACTTTTTGCCGAAGTTGGGGATCGCGTTGAGCTCGGCCTCGGACTTAGAGATGAGATCGCCGACTGTCTGAATACCGGCGCGCTTGAGGCAGTTGTAGGAGCGCACGCCCAGCTCGAGCTCCTCGATGAGGATGCCCCACTCCTCGCCCTGCAGCGCTGCCTGCGGGCCACCACCGACTGCAAGGCCGTGGCCGTCGAGCTGTCCGCCGGGTGTCGCGCGCAGCTCCTGGATGCGGTCGGCGTCGGTGAAGATCGCCAGCTGGGAGATCAGCAGCTCAGCTGCCTCGCGCAGTGCTGCCTGCGGGTCGATCGAACCGTCTGTCTCGATGTCGAGGGTGAGCTTGTCAAAGTCGGTCTTCTGTCCGACACGCGCCTGCTCGACTGCGTAGGCGACACGCCGCACGGGCGAGAAGATCGAGTCGATGGGAATCACGCCGATGGGCTGGTCGGCGGACTTGTTCTCCTCGGCCGGCCTGTAGCCGCGTCCGCGCCCGATCGTCATATACAGCTCGAGCTTGGTTTTCTTCTCGAGCGTGGCGATGTGCAGATCGGGGTTGAGGATCTCGACGCCGGCGGGCAAGTCGATGTCCTTGGCGGTGATGTCGCCCGGCCCGGTGACGACGAGCGGCGCCTCGACCTCGCTGGCGTCTGAGTGCATGCGGCAGACGACACCCTTGAGGTTGAGCACGATGTCGGTCACGTCCTCCTTAACTCCCTGGATGGTGGAGAACTCGTGCGCTACGCCCTCAATGCGTACGCTGGTGACGGCCGCGCCTGCGAGGGAAGAAAGCAGTACGCGCCGCAGCGAGTTACCGAACGTGTAGCCGAAGCCGCGGTCAAGCGGCTCGATCGTGAAAGTCCCACGATTCTGCTCCACGGACTCGCTAGTGATCCGGGGGATTTGGAAGTCGAGCATGAAAGTCCTAACGTCGTTTTGGTCTCGCACCGGCGTCCAGGACGCCGGCTGGGAGCACCGCCGCCCGGATGGGTGGCGGCGCGGGCAAAGTTGCTTCTACTTCGAGTACAGCTCGACGATGAGCTGCTCCTGCACCGGCGCGGCGACCTCGCGCCGCTCCGGCCTGCGCAGCACCTTGGCCGTAAGCGACTCATGATCGGCCTGTAGCCACGCGGGAATCTGTCCGGTCAGCTCGGTTGCGTCTCTGACCACCTGCGTGGCGGGCGTGTCCGCCTTGATGGTGATGACGTCGCCGGGCCGCACTTGATAGCTGGGGATGTTCACGCGCCGGCCGTTGACAGTCCAATGGCCGTGACGAATGAGCTGCCGCGCCTGCCTACGCGAGGCACCGAAGCCGAGCCGCACAAGCACGTTGTCGAGGCGGCACTCCAGCAGCGCGAGCAGGTTCTCACCAGTGATGCCGCTCTGGCGCGAGGCCTTCTCGTAGTAGCCGGCGAACTGCTTCTCCAAGACCCCGTAGTAGCGCTTAGCCTTCTGCTTCTCGCGCAGCTGCAGGCGGTACTCGCTCTGTTTCATGCGCCCGCGCCCGTGCTCTCCCGGCGGGTATGAGCGGCGCTCGACGCCGCACTTGTCCGTCAGGCAGCGCTCCCCCTTGAGGAAGAGCTTCTGCCCCTCACGACGGCACTGCTTGCACTGCGGGGCGGTGTCCCTGGCCATGG
>DATHLT010000224.1:0-4742 GCA_035487855.1 Solirubrobacteraceae bacterium | reverse complement strand
CGATAACGAGTTGACCTTCGCTCGGCGAGAAGCCCCTACGGACATAGCCAATTCCGTCGCCAAGCGGCTCACCCGGACAATCGCCAAGCTCACGCCCGGCAAAACGCGCGAGGCCCGTGTCGGGTTGCTCGATGCCGCCGGCGATACGCAGCAGGGTCGAGCGGCCGGAGCGGCGCATACCCCAGACGACGATCATCTCTCCAGCCTCGATACTGAGCGAGACATCCCGAAGTGCCACATGCTCGCCCAGCCGGCCATACGACTTGCTGACATGCTCCAGTTCGAGCATGCTCATTGCGACTGGATCCTGCCGACCACCAGAGCCTTGAACTCGCGGCGGGCATAGTCGATCCACGGCAATCTTGCTGCCATTGCCAGCCTTCGCTCCTCGGAAACGAGTCGCGCAGCCAGCCCAGACACCGGATCACCGCACGCTCCGCCAGGGGCAAGCACCGGCGTGTCGCCCGCCTCTTCCAAACACGCTTGCCCGTAGCGCTCGATCACGTCCAATGCCATCTCCGGCTCTTGTGCGAACACGGCCAGCTGGCGAGCGAACAGCCGTGAGCGACGGAAGTCCTCCCGCATCTGCGTGATCAGGCGATCCTGGTAGCTGCGTATGCCCTCAGCTGTGGCTCGGTAGCGCGGCTTCGGTTGGCGGCCGCTACGGGTACCAGAGATCTCTTCAATCATCCCCCGACACTGGAGCGTGTCGAGCGCCGTGTATACATAGGAGAACCCGCTCAACTGCAGCATGCCGTCGTATGCCTGCTCGAATCTATTCGCCAGCTCATAGCCGTAGCTAGGGCGCTCGATGACGAGACCCAGTAGCGCCCAATGCACTGCTGACTGCATCGTGCCCGCGCCTTTTCTGGCACGCTTGTCTACCGCTGGCCTCGCGCTCATCTCGCGAGGTAGCCTATGGTCGCTTCGGTGTGAATAAAAGCGACGTTTCTATCTTTTCTCGGACAGTCACGACCTAGAACATTCAACAGCCTGACTTGTCAGCGCAGTTCAACCGCTGCATGATCAGGTTGACGTGAGAATCGACGCCGACAGTGAGTTGCGGCTAGCGCACGGCGCCAATGGGCACCATGCCGGAGGTCTTGACCGGGCGGCGCTTCGGGACACGGAGCTTCCGCCGTCGCTGGGGCGCGTGCGCAGAGAGCGGGCGCGCGCGGCGCGCTCGCCCGCGAGCGAGGAAGAACTAGAGACCAGTGGGGAGCCAGAACGTGAGAAGGTAATGCTCGAGCTCTCGCCGGCGCAGGTCGATCGGGTGATCCGCAGCGCCGCCGACGGAGGCAGTATGTCGTTGCTGTTGTCTGGCCTGCACGACATCCGCGAGGTGCTCGCACGCGAGCCCAGCCAGCTCGATGACAACAGACTGTCACGCTCGTTGCTCGCGGGGCTACTGATGCTCGCCTCCTTTCCCACTGACGGTAGCTATCTGGGCAACGCGGAAATTGCCCGATTGCTCGATATGAATCCAAGCACCACGCATCGCTATGTCTCGACGCTTGTCGCTGTGGGTCTGCTCGAGCGCGACCCTGCGACGCGGCGATACAGGCTCGTGTGAGACCGCTTGTAATTCTTACCCAGCGTTTCAGCTAGCCAGCGGTTAGGGTGTGGTGAACGACGATGGTGCCGGCGGTGACTCGCGCGCGCCCTCGAGCAAGGAAAGCAGCTGCTGTCCCGTGGTTCCGCCGAGCACACGCAGACGATGTAGCCGATAGGGGTCTTCGTGCGGGTGTGCCCAGCCGGGCACGACCGTCGTGGAGCCCGTGTATCCAGCCGCTTTGACGGCCGCTACGACGGTTGGGTCATAGAGACCGGACGGGTAGCAGAACCAGTTGACTGGGACGTGATATCGCTGCTGCAGAGTCTGGCGTGCATCGACGATCTGGTAGCGCAGTTGTTCGGCGTCCAGGCTGATCAAGCTGGCATGGCTCATGCCCTGAGTGTCGAGCTCCCAGCCGGCTGCCACGAGGTTGCGGATCTCCTGGGTGCCAAGTCCTCCCTGCGAAGGGGGCAGCCCACTCAGCTGGATGTTCTCAACGCCCACCCAACCAAGCCGACGCAGGGTGGGTAGGGCTTGCGAGTACTGCGATTGATAGCCGTTGTCGAAGCTCAGCACGATCGGCTTGCCAGCCCCCAGTGACACGCCTTGGCGCCAGTGTGCCTCGGCCTGATCCAATGTGACCGCATGCCAGCCGGCATGCTTGAGCGCCTGCATCTGTTCGGCGAACGCGGCGGGTTCCACATACAGGCCGGGAAAGGGAGCGCCTGGGGGAGGAGCAGCGATCACGTGGTACATGAGAATCGGGATTGGGTCCGTTCCGGGTGGCTCGGTGTGCAGCTTGCTCGTGGCCGTAGCGGAGGTGGCATGGCTGCTGACAGCGCTGACACCGCCGCTCGTCGATGCCGAGTGCGAGGCGGTGCGTCGCGGGTTGCTCGACGAGCCGCCGCTCGAGCTCTGGGTAAGCGCAGTGGCCACTACTGCAACCACGGCCACCACTACCACCAGCAGGCACATGGCTGTGATCCGCCGGCGGCGAATCTCACGTCGGCGGGCCTCGCGGCGAAGCTGCAGTGCGTCCAGATCCATTCAGTCCCCTCGCAGGTTTGTCGGTAGCGGTTGCCCTGGCCCCGGCGGGTCGTCCCTAAGCAGTTCCGGCACGGTCACCAGGTGGTAGCCGCGGGCGCGTAGCTCGCGGATGATCGTTGGTAGCGCTTCGATTGTCTGTGTGCGGGTGCCGCCGGCATCGTGCATGAGGATGATCGCGCCCGGGTGGGCTCCTGCCAGGGCATGTTCCACGATCACCGGAACCCCGGGCTGCAGGTAATCCCCGGTGTCGGCCGACCACAGGATCATCAGCAGGTGCAAGCGATGAAGCTCGCGCATCGTGGTGGCGTTGTAGGAGCCATACGGTGGACGGAACAGCACTGGCTTCGGGCCGCCGAGCAATTCAATGCGGGCCATCTGTTCAAAGAGCTGTTCGTATTGGTCGTGGGCTGACAGGGTTGCCATTTCCGGATGCGTCTCTGTGTGGTCGCCGATCACGTCCCCGTCGCGGAGCTCGCGTTCGGCCGCTGCGCTGAAGTAGCGCAGCATCTCGCCGATCACGAAAAACGTCGCGTGTACATGCAGGCGCTCCAGCACGCTGAGCACGCCCGGCGTATACGGGCCGGGGCCGTCGTCAAACGTCAAGGCGACATCCCGTCCGCGTTCGCTGCCTTCTTTCACGAACGGTGTGTATGCCAGCACCGCTCTGACCGCGGCGTCGGGGCTCTCGAGGGGCTGCTCGTGTGTAAGCGCTTGCGTTGGGCGCCGATGGGAGCGCGTTGCGAGCGTGGACATCGCCCGTGCATGGTGGGATCCCGGCAGCGCGACCACAACGAGGATCAAGATCAGGAGCACCAACAGCACAACCGCCGCGATCCCGCGGCGCCGGCGAATACGGATGCGGTACGCGCTTGCGCTGGGTTTCTCGCGCGTGGGCGGGGGCGAGTGTGATGGCATCGAGTGCGAGGGCCGCGACGCCGCACGCCGATCCTCGAAATCCCAGTTCCAGCGGCGAGGCATGGGCAGATGCTAGAGGTGCGGTCAGCCGGGAAACACAAGCGGCGTCCGCTGCGGCAAGCGGCGCCGCTGCGCGTGGTTCAGCTATTCCGGTTCGGGGCCGACCTGCTCGATGAACGCCGCCAGCGCGACGATCTGTTGTGGCTGGCTGTTCAGCTTCAGGCGGCGCAGCGCTGCGAGCATTGGCTGCGGGTTGTAGCCCTTGAGGATGTACTTGCGTGGATGTAGCAGCCCTTCGTGCAGGAAGTGTTCGTCGACGAGCACGTGACGGCCATCGCTCAGCGTCACGTGGTGACCGGCAAAACTCGAGAAATCGGGTGCGATTCTGGGCTTGCTGAGAGTCAGATGACAGGCGGAGCAGCCGTCAGCGACCACCAGGTGAGCGCCTTTTTCGATCAGGTGCTGCTCAGGGGTAAAAGGTTCGGTGACGTAGGACGGTACGCTCGCACTAGAGACGGTGCGTGGATTGGATGCGCCGCTTTTCCCACAGCCGGCGAGCACAACCGCGAGTACCGCCGCCAGCGCGGTGTTCTTGATGCCCATCGCGGCGCAGGCTACGCCATGTTCAGCCGGATGCAGCTGCTTGGCACCGCTATCCTGAGCTGGAGCCTCGATTAATGAGCACGAGCCAGATCGCAGAGCCGACCGTCGCCGCCGATCCGTCCAACGGACGTCATGAGGTGATGGAACTTGACGTCTCCGGCATGACTTGTGGTTCGTGCGCCGCGCGTGTGCAACGAGCCCTTTCACGCCAGCCAGGGGTGAGCGAGGCTCTGGTCAACTACGCCACTGGACGCGCCACCGTCGAGTTGAAGCCCGGCGCGACGGATCTCGAGGCGCTCGCCGCCGCGGTGCAGGGGATCGGCTACGACGCGGCGCCGGTTGCCCCCAGCGCGTCCGAGCAGGCACATAGCTTCGAGGAGCTCGAACAACGCGAGGCCAGCGAGCAGGCTAGCCTCCTACGCAGGATCGCGATTGCGGTACCGCTGGCGGTGGCGATCGCGGTGCTCACCTACACGCGGCCTCACGATCTCACCGCGCGCTGGGTCGTGGCGGCGCTGGCGGTGCCGGTGCAGTTCTGGTGCGGGCTGCCGTTCCTTAGCTCGGCTTGGGCGCGGGCGCGCGTGCGCGCCACCAACATGGACACGCTCATTGCGCTCTCCAC
>DATHLT010000223.1:0-2211 GCA_035487855.1 Solirubrobacteraceae bacterium | reverse complement strand
ATGAATTCGATCAGGTTGGCCAGGCCCGGCGCGAACGGGAAGCTGTTGAGCAGCGTGACGAGCCCGTCCTCGGTGGTGCCGTGGTTGCTCGGCGCGAGCCCGACGAGCTCGTTGACCTTGGCGGCGCCGCCGAGGAAGTGGATGTAGTAGTTGGGCATCATGCCGCCCTGTGAATGCCCGACGAGGTCGACCTTCGGCGCTTTCGTCTTCGACAGCACCTGGTCGACGAACGACGAGAGTTCTTCGGCCGATCGTTCGATGTGTCCGAGCGCGTCGATTCGCCCGAAGTCAGACAGACCTGTTTCGCCGTAGTTGAACGTGTAGACGCAGTAGCCGGCGTTCGCGAGCAGCGGCGAGAGCGTGACGAAGTTCGAGCCCTCGTCGGACAGCGTCGCGATCACCAGCACCACCGGATAGGGGTGCGCGGAGCTCGGTTTGCAGTTGTTGTTCGCACCCGGCACCAGCGTCGGGTAGTAGAGCTCGGCGTTGATCGATTCGAGCTCGGCGGCGGAGCCGTAGTGGACGGGTAGCGCCGCACCCGCGCTCGCCGGCACCGCGACCGCAACGACCGTCGCTAGCGCCGCGACGGCGAGCAGCAACCTCAGCTTCAGCGTCTTGAACATCTGAATTCCTCCCTCGTCTGTGTTCGTCGCCGCATTCCCATGCGCAGCGGCAATATGCGACAAACTTACCAGCACGTATCAAATGCTGTCAACCGCGAGATCGGGCCGCCCTCCCCGGCGCTGAGAGCGGGCGAGTGCTATGGTCCGCGCCGCCACGCGGCTGAGGGAACCCGGTGCGAATCCGGGACTGACGCGCAACGGTATGGACGGATGGTCGTGAAGGCCGACTGTTTCCGAGTCCGAGTACTCACCGGGTGGCACCGACATACGGACCCTGCTCTCGCGATGGAGCGGTGGGTCGTGAGCACTCTCGCTTCTGCAGCGGGACGGCGACGCCCCCGCCCCCCTAACAGAAGGAGATCCACCTCATGCGAATCATCACCCGTCGGCTGGCGCCACTGGCGCTCGCCGCAATCGCGCTCGCGGCACCAGCTGCGGCCAGCGCCTCACCGGGCTCGAAGGCGACCGAATGGCTGGCCTCGCAGTTGCAGCCGAGTAGCCCGGGCTCCTACTGCGAAGTGTTCGGCGAAAAGTCGGTGGGAGAGACGATCGAATGCACGCTCGCGTTCAAGGCCGCCGGCGCGAGCTTCAACGCACAGCGTGAAGCGACCTACAAATGGATCCTCGCGAACAAGAGCGCGTACGTGGGCAGCGAACCGTGTGCGACGACCACGCACGCGCTGTCGGCCGGTGCGGTCGCGAAGTTGGCGTTGGCGGTGGAGGCACAGGGGCAGAACCCTGAAAACGTCGAAGGGCGCAACCTGATCGCTGACCTGGAGTGCCTGCAGGTCCCTTCCGGGAGTGAAGCCGGCCGCTTCAGCGACAAGAACCAGACCAACTTCTCCAACGTGAGCGGCCAGTCGCTGGCGATCATCGCGCTGAAGGCGTGCGAACTCGACTGCACGGGCAAGCCGAGCCTGAAAGCTTGGGTCGAGCCGGGCGCGGCGTACCTGCGCGGCCAGCAGTGTGATGTGAGGAAGCCGAAGACTTTGAACGGCGCGTTCCGCTCGACCATGGGGCTGACGGCCAACACCTGCAACGACGAGCCACCGTTTGAAAACGAACGCGAAAACGAAAACGCGGTCGAAGTCGACTCCACCGGCGCCGCTGTCCAGGCGCTCGTCGCAGATGGGACGAGCGAATCGAAAACGGCGGCAGCCGCGGGCCTGAAGTGGCTGAAGAAGCAGCGCAAGAGCGCGCGGTACTGGGAGAACTACTGCAGCTTTGAAGAATCGTCGGTGATCTTCCCCAGCGTCAACAGCACGGCGTTCGGGATCATGGCCGACGTCGAGGGAGGTGCTTCGCTGGGCAAAACCGAGAAGTGGCTGGGAGGCATCGTCGAAGCGCAGCCCGCGGGTCAGTCCGGCCTGCCGGCCTGCACCGAAAGCGGTCCGCCCGAAGTGCTGTCGACCACCCAGGGGATTATCGGCCTGTACGCAACCAGCTACCCACGCCTGGTGGGACTGCCGTAGGCATGCGAGGCCCCCGGGAACGAGCACGAGGCCCGCTCCCGGGGGCCGCTCTGCTGGGTGCTCGCCTGCTGCCGACCCTGCTGGTGCTGCTCCTCGCCGCGGTGCAGGCTCCCGGC
>DATHLT010000222.1:0-2261 GCA_035487855.1 Solirubrobacteraceae bacterium | reverse complement strand
CGAACCAGCCCAAGCAGCAGGTGCTCGGTGCCGACGTAGGAGTGATTGAGCTCCCGCGCCTCGCTCATCGCGAGCTCGAGAACCTTCTTGGCGCGCGATGTATAGGGGAGGTCGGGACCGGTGGCTTGCGCCGCCTTTCCCTTCTTGACCGTCTCCTCGATCTTCTGTTGGATCTCGTCGAGATCGACGCTCAGGTTTTGTAAGACCGCGGCAGCGACCCCTTCACCCTCGCGGATCAGGCCGAGCAGAATGTGCTCGGTCCCCACGTATTCGTGGTGCAACCGGGCCGCTTCTTCTCGCGCCATCGCGAGGACCTTCCGGACCCGTTCAGTGAAGTTGTAGCCGTTCATCCCTTCGAACCCCCTCAACTGTCGCCGACACGCTTCCTATTCCGGCGACCCCGCTTCCTTTGCGAGCGTTTCCCGCACATACCGCGCGCGGGCCTGGCTCGCTTCGCTCTCGGTCAGCGCCCGCCCTTCTGCGTGGGCGAGATGCGCCAACTGGCTGAATATCAGGAGCTTGTTGAGGGTATATACACTGAGACCAGTGATCAGTTTCAGGGACACGGCGAGCCGTACACCGCTCAGATAATTCATCGCCTCGTCGAACGTGAGGCTCCGAGCGTAGCGCAACGTACCGTAGGCGCGCCACACCTTGTCTTCAATAATATAACCGGCATCACGAAGCAAGAGTCGTCTTGCTTCTTCCTCGCTCGCGATGACTTTTTTCACCACGTCTTGCAACTGGCCAAGCAGTTCGTCTTCGGATTTGCCCAGCGTCGTCTGATTCGAGATCTGGAAAAAATTGCCGACGACTTCACTGCCCTCGCCGTACAGGCCTCGATACGTGAGGCCCATCTGCTGAAGACTGGCCAGGACTTTCGACATCTCCTTTGTCAACACCAGCCCTGGCAGGTGGATCAAGACCGACGCGCGCATTCCGGTCCCGACGTTGGTCGGGCACGCGGTCAGGAACCCGAACTCCGGGTGGAACGCGAACGCCACCCGGCTTCCCAGCTCCCGATCCAGCTGCTGCACGGCCGCCCAGGCGGTCCTGAGCGCGAATCCCGAGCGCAGCGACTGCAGGCGCAGATGATCCTCTTCATTGATCATGACGCCTACATCGTCGCCGAGAAACAGCGCGGCACCGCTCCTGACCGGGTGCTGCGCGTCCAGCCCCGCGAGCTCCTTGCTGACCAGATGCCGCTCGTGGAGCAATAAGCGGTCGCTCGACGGCAGCTCGTCCACTCGTACCAGCACGCCCCGCTTGAGGCTCGGGACTTCCCGTACCGCGTCCCGGACCTGCGCCAGCACCCTCAGCCTCTCGCCGTCCCGTGCCCGGCCGGTGAACGCGAAGCCGTCGACGTTCCGGGCGAGGCGGATCCGTGTGGATAACACGACATCCGAGTGCTCGCCTGACGCATCGAGCCAGCTAACGCCGCCATCCGGCAGCAATGACAGGTCAAGCGCCATCACACCCCCTATAACGCAAAGCGGGCGCCAGGCGCGTCATTCGAGCACCCGCAGCCGGTCGCGGATATCGGCGGCAAGCTCGAACTGCTCGGCCTCGATGGCGCGCTTGAGCTGAGCCCTGAGCTCGCCGACCTGCGTCGCCCGCTCCAACTCGTCCCGCCGCGGCGGATCGTATGCGCGCCCGGCATGCCGTGCACTCCCGTGGACCCGGCGCAGGAGGTCGCGAAGCGATGTCTCGAAGGCGGCGTAGCACCGAGGACACCCGAGTCGCCCGGTCGCGCGAAAGTCGCCGAGGGTCGCCGAGCAGAAGTCGCAGCGTGCCTGATCGCGTGCGACGCCGGCGGCGAGGGTCGGCGGCTGGTGGAGCGACTGCAGCAGCTTCCCGATCTGCGGGGCAGGAGTAGGCTCCGGCTGAACGCCACGCTCAGCCGCGCACTTTTCGCAGAGAAAAATCTCCCGTTTCTCGCCCCCAACCACGGACGTGACGGTGAAGATTCCCTCGCGTTCTTTGCAGTTCTCGCAGAGCACTAGGTCACCCCCTCCCGCACGACGGTCGGCACCAGCAGCCCACTCTCTAAGAGTAGGACGCGGTGCGCCCGCGCCGCCAGCGACCGATTGTGCGTCACGACAACCATGCCTATCTCCATGTCCCGCACGAGCTCGGCGAATAGCTCATGGAGCAATTCGGCGTTCGCGTGGTCCAAGTTTCCGGACGGTTCGTCCGCCAGGATCAGCGCCGGATCAGTCGCCAAAGCCCTGGCGACCGCCGTACGCTGCTGCTCCCCGCCC
>DATHLT010000221.1:0-6747 GCA_035487855.1 Solirubrobacteraceae bacterium | reverse complement strand
GCAGCCGGCGTGATCGGAGCCTTCGTTGAGGACTCCGGCCCGGTTCTCTTGGTGGTGGCCGTGTTTGCGCTGGGCTGCGTAGTCAGCTACTTGTCGGGAAGGCCACTCCCGAGGGCCAGCCCTGATCATCGGGAATAGGTGTTACTCGTCTAGCCCAGGAATCGGCTCTATCGGGAGTGGCCCATGAATTGCTTCTAGATTGCGTAGATCGCTGCGATCAGGATCAGGACGGTGAGCGAGGCGCTTGAAGCCCACCAGGCTGATGAGACCAGCGATATGCACCGGTCGGCCCCGAAAGTCAACGGTTTCGGCACGACTGGCGACCGTTTCATAATCCAGCGGTGGCAGCCCTCCGCGCATGATGTCGATGATGCCGTGGCGACTGTTTACGCGCAGATGGTGAGTAGCAGCGACGTCATCAGCCGTCAGCACTTTGCCATCGCGCAGTCGCCGGGCATCAGACAACTCGAGGAAACGCAGCACTGCCGCATCAGCCTCGGGACCATCTGGCACGAGCAGATCACTGTCCTTGGTGGCACGAACATGACCGTGGGCGATTACTGCGAAGCCGCCGATAACGACATATTTGAGCCCGACCGCGTCAGCGTCAGCAACGACGCTGACGAGATCAGGACCAGAGGGCTCGTTCGGGGACAAGACCAGCCCTATAACCAGCAACCAGGAGCTCAACCGCCTGCTGCGAGAGTTTCTGACCAACCTCCAAGCGTTGGGTCATCGTCAACGCCATATTGCTGGCGCGAAGCTGCTCGGCCTCTTCCCGATTTATCTCAGCCCACTCGGCCTCATGACCAACCGAGAGCAGCGGAGTCTGTGGAGCGGACTTCATACTTACATTCTACCGCCCCTAGCGGCGCACCGCTGCCAATTGTCTGCAAGTCGAGTCGTGCCTTCGGGACGCTGCAAGTCTCACGCGGCACAGTCTCGACAGGCCCCATGCAACACGATCTCGTGCTCTGAGACCGCCAGTGGCACTCGTTCGCTGAGCTTGGTGATCGCGCGCTCGAGCTCCGGATCGGAGAAGGGCATGACGACGCCGCACTCATCGCACACGAGGTGGTGATGGTGGTCGTGGTGCTCACACACGCGCTCGTAGCGGACCATCGCTTGGCCTGTCTCTACGCGTTGCACGAGCCCAAGCCCCTCGAGCTGCTCGAGGATGCGGTAGATGCTCGCGCGGCTGACCGGGCGCTCAGACTGCCGTCGTAGCGCGTCCTCAATCTGGGGGGCGGTAAGTGCACACATCTGGCGAGCAAGCAACTCGAGCAGCGCATGTCTCGCGCCGCCGCGCTTGCGCCCGGCGGCGGTGAGTGCTGCCTCTGCCCGTTGGATCCACTCCGCCGCGCCATCGGCCTCGCCGTTGCCATCCGCGTTACCGCGGGCGCTCGCGCCGGCGCCGGCAAGGCCCTCGAAGTCGGCTCGCTGATTGGCGTGCATGCTCATGTCACGATGGTAGAGCGGCGGTGGGAGTGGATGTGCCAAACGCTGGGCCAGCATCTACGTGTCGGCGCCTACGCCAGGCGGCCCATGCGCGAGCGACGGTGTACGCGCCGGCACTGACGCCACCGACGAAGAAGCCGACGGGGTAGTCGGTCGTATATGCGGCGGCAATTGCGCTCCAGACGGTGACCAGCGCGATCGCGACGGACAGCGTCATTGCGAGCAACGGGCGATCGGTGAGCGATCGCGCGGCGGCAGGCGCTCCGATCATGAGGCTGAAGATGAGCGTGGTGCCGACGACTGGCACGGTCATCGTGGCGACCAACGCGACGACCGCCAGGAAGGACAGCTCCATGCGAAAGCTGCTCACCCCGCGCGCCTCGCCTACCTCGCCGAGAACCGATGACAGCATCAGTGGGCGATAGAGCACCGCGATCGCTGCGATGCATACGAGCGCGAGTACAGCGGTGGGCGCGACCTGGTTGGCGGAGATGCCGAGCACCTCGCCGAACAGCACTGAGGTGACCTCCGGGGCGTATTCGCCGCTGAAGCTGAGGAACAGCGAGCCGAGCCCGAGCATCAACACGAGCGCGAGCGCGGTCACCACGTCGTGACGCCCGCGTCTGCCGAGTAAGCCGATGCCGAGTGCCCCCAGCAGCGAGAAGATGCCAAGCCCGACGAGCGTGTTGATCCCGACGAGGCTTGCCCAGGCAGCGCCGGCGAAGGAGCCATTTGGCACGGCGTGGGCGACGAACGCGGAGCCGCGCAGTACGGCGAAGAAGCCGACCGCACCGGCGACGACGGCGACGATGGAGGCGACCGTCCAAGCGTTGACCATGAAGCCGGAGAACATCTATGCCCTCGCTGTCTGCGAGCGAGCGCCGAGCCAAGCCGGCAGGCCGGAGATGAGATATGCGAGGAAGATGAGCGTGACGACGAAGAAGCTGACGGGCCAGGTCTTGCCGTTGGGCGCCCAGTAGAAACTGTCGTAGGCAAGCAGGACACCCAGCCACATGGCGCCCACGCCGAGCATGGCCGCCACTGCGATCGCCACTCCCGGGCGCTTGGTCAGGCGTAGCGCGGTTGCGGCGGGGCCGACGAGCAGCGCGGTGGAGAGGATCGTGCCGATGGTCATCGACGCGAGCGCCACGGCAAGTGCCATCGCCAACAGGTAGGCGGCGCCAATGAGGCGCACGGGGATGCCCCGTGCAGCGGCTATCTCTGAGCTCATGGAGCTAAGCAGCAGCGGCCGATACAGCGCCGCTACGATCACCAAGGCCACCACACTGAGAGCCGCGATCACGGGGATCTGCGAGCGGGCGACGGTGAACACGGAGCCGAACAGGATCGTGTTGACGGCGCCGGTGGTGTTGTGGAAGGTGGTGTTGAGGTACAGCAACAGCGCGGCCAGCCCGAGAAACGCGCCGAGCACGATGCCCGTCGCGAGGTCGCGCCCGCGGGGGCGCTGAATGCCGATCAGCTCCATCACCGCCGCGGCGACGATGTCGAATGCGACGATGCCCCATAGCGCGCTGACGCCGCCGAGGAACGCGGCCGAGCCTCCGGCGGTGCCGATGTCCCCGAGCGCCTCGCCTGCGAAGGATTGGCTGCGCATGACGGTGAAGATCCCCACGGCCGCCGCCACGATCGCCGCGACGGCGCCGATGACGACAGCGACGTGCACGGCAACGCTCGAGAAGAATCCCGGCTCGATGATGGGCGCGAGCTCGCCACAGAGCAACTGGCTGCCGGCGAGCGCGCTCATGGCGCAACCTGTGTCACGAGACGATCTCCATCCCTGGCACCACCACGTCGTGGCCGTGCCGATGGGCCGCCGATCCGTCGGAGTCCTCAGCCGCACCTGCGACGACGAGCACGCGTCCGTGCACGTTGAGCACGTCGACGTGGCTGCCGTAGAGCTCACTGAGCACGTCCGCGCGCACGACCTCGGCGGTGGTGCCACTGGCGACCCGCCCGGCGGCGATGTAGACGATACGGTCCATCACGGGCAGCAGCGGGTTCATCTCGTGGGCGCTGATCAGCACCGCAACGCCGAGCTCCTTGGCGAGCCGGGCCAGCAGCACCACCACCTCCTGGCTGGCGCGCAGGTCGAGGTTGGCGAGCGGCTCATCCAGCAGCAGCAACTTGGGCTGGGCGATCAGCGCGTGGGCGATCAGCACGCGTTGCTGCTCGCCGCCGGAGAGATGGCCGACGCGCGTGTCGGCAAAATGCTCGGCGCCAACCGCGGCAAGAATTTCGTTTATGAGCGCCCTGCGGGCGCGGGATGGGAGCGGGATGCCCCACTTGTGCGCATCGAGGCCAAGGCCAACGAGGTCGCGTGCCCGTAGCGGCATGTCCGGGTCGAGCAGGAACTTCTGCGGCACGTAGCCGACTAGCGGGTTGCGCCGTGAGCGCGGACGACCGTCGAGCAGCACCTGCCCGGCGCTGGGATGCTGCAGGCCGAGGATCACGCGGAACAGGGTGGTCTTGCCAGCGCCGTTCGATCCGATCAGCCCGGTGAGCTCCCCTGGTTGGATGGCGAAGCTGACATCGCGCAGGATCTCGCGCCCGCCGAGGCGCACGTCGATGCCCTGCACGGAGAGGATCTCATCGCCGCCACCGCCCGGCGGAACGCCGCTGCCGCTCCGCCCGCTACTGCGCACCTGGCTCCGGCCCATCACAGCTTCTCCGTGGAGACCTTTTCGGCAAGCGCCCGGTGCAGCGCGTGCACCTCGGCGAGCATCCACGACTGGTAGTCATAGCCGGGTGTGGGCATCGTCTCGTAGACACCGACCACGGGTACGCCGCTACGTTTGGCTTCTTCGAGGAACGACTGCGTGAGCGAGTCGGTGACCTGCTGGTTGTAGAGGAACACCTTCACCCGATGCCCGGTGAACAGGCCGTTCTGCAGCGTCACGTCCTCAGGCGCGGGGTCGAGGCCGTTCATGATGTCCGCCTGCAGGGGGAACGGAGTCATGTTGACGGTGCCGGCGGCTTCGAGCATGTAGTCGCCGACGGGCTCGGTGGTCGCCACTGGAGTGCGCGGAAATTGGCGGGCGAACTGCTGGAGCGCCTGGTGCCAAGGCGTCAGTGACTGTTCGAAGCGGACCGCGTTGGCCTGGAAGTAGGCGGCGTGAGCGGGCGCCAGAGCAGACAGGTCGGTGGCAAGGGCTTTCGCCACCGTGGGCATCGTCTGCGGCTTATACCAAAGGTGCGGGTTGGCGGTGGAATCGGGCAACCCGAGCAGCTTCTGCACGTCGATCACCTTGCGCGAAGAATTGGATCCCACCCCCCCGGAAGCGGACTCGATCCGTTCCATGAAGGTGTCGTAGCCAAGCCCGTTCTGCACGATCAGCGAAGCGTCGGCGACGGTTTGGGCGATCGATGGGCTGGCCTCGAAGGAATGCGGATCGGTGTTTGGGTTGCTCTCGATCGCCGTCGCACGCACGTAGCGCCCGCCAACCTGCGCGATCACGTTGGCGTACTGGTTCTCGGCACCGACCGCGAGGATCTTGCCGTCCGCGCCGATTGCGCGCCCGTCGCCGCCACACGCGCTGGTGCAGGCGGCTAGCGCAAGCAGGATTATGGTGGCGGCGATACGTGTACGCGTGGCTCTGCGACCAAGCTCACGCAGATTCCATGGCAGGCCTGGTCGGCGCCATGATAGGTCTCGTCGGTGCATTTGCCGACCAACCTATCATAAGACTGAGTCTCGTTATTATCTACGTGACGCGCGCCATGGCAGCATGTATTCCGGCAGCTAGTAAGCCATCGCGGCGCGCCTACGCCGACGAATCGTCGCCAGTCCGACCACGATCAAGATCAGCACGACCACCAGAACGCCACCGGCGATGTAGCGGAGTTTGTGACTGACGTGAGCTTTGGCGGCCTTTGGCAAGACGACGCCGTTGCTCGCAAGCGCCGCGCGGAGCTTCGGCTCTTCGCCGCTCTGGTAGAGCACGTGAAAATGAGCCCCGTCCTTCAAGGTCAAGCGCATCGTGTGCTTGGGCGGGTTGAAGGTCGCCTGTTTGATCTCGCCGACCGCGAGCTGCTTTTCGTAGGCCGGGACGCTCTCCTTGGTGAAGCCCCCCGAGCCCTTTGCGGCGTACGCGGCAGGGGTCAGGTACCCGCAGACGATGCACGCAATCGCGACAGCGATCTTGATAGTGAGAGACGCTCCGTTACCTGAGGTCACTCGCGTACCATATCGCCGCTTCCTGAATCGCGAGTTCACAGCTGGTGATTTCCCTACACGCGCCCGGTGTCTCGACGGTAGGCACGCGCGGCAAGCGCGCTGAGGATGAGAGTCCAGGCAGCCATCACGATCCAGCCCTTGGTACTCCACGCCTGGCCGCCAAGGGCGACGTGGCTCGCCTGAGCCAGCCAGTAGGAGGGAATGAACTGAGCGAGTTCGGGGAGGAAGCCGTGGCCGCTCAGCGGAAACCAAATGCCTCCGAGCAGTGCCAGCAGCGAGATCCCGCCACCCATCGCAGGTCCGATGGAGTCAGGGGTGAGCATGTGCCCAAGCATGATCCCGAGCGCGGCGAACGGCACCAGACCCACGAGGATCAGCCCGGTCATCCTCAGCCACTGGGACGCTGTGAGGCTGACTCCCAGCGACGTCCCCGCGGCATAGAGCGCGAGCATGGTGAGGCTCGCCATCATGTAGCCGGTGATCACCTTCGCGCGGAAGTAGGCGCGTGGGGAGAGCGGCGTGATGCGCAGCTGCCGGTTCCACCCCACGGCACGCTCGGCGGCGATGCGCCCGCCGCACGAGAGCACCGCGCTCATCGTTCCGAACGCGGCCATTCCGACCATGTAGTAGAGCGGGAAGGAGATACCGGAGCCGTCGAAGTTGTGCACGTGGCGGTTGGGCGAGGCAATAACGAAGAACAGGATCAGCGGGAAGCCCAGCGACAGCAGGAAGAAGCGGCGGTTGCGCAGCGTGCGCAGCATCTCGTAGCGAAGGTAGGTGAGCGTCATCAGCCGAACGCCTCCGTGCCGGCGCCGCCCCCGCGCGGCCCCGGGAGCGCGCCCTCGCTCCCGCCCGGCGCCGGAAGCCCGCCCTCGCTCCCGCCCGGCGCCGCGAGCCCGCCACCACCATCAGTGGGCTCATCGCCGGTGAGTGTGAGGAAGGCCTGCTCGAGGCCGGCCGCGGCGATCTCGATGTCGCGGGCGCCCGGGTATACGTCCAGCAGCGCCCTGATCGCCGCGTCGGAGTCGGCGCAGTGCAGGATCACCGCCTCGCCGCGGCGCTCGGCACTACTGACGCCCGCCAGCGACGTGAGC
>DATHLT010000220.1:0-13352 GCA_035487855.1 Solirubrobacteraceae bacterium | reverse complement strand
GAGGTGAGCGCGCCCACGGGGCACAGCTCGATGATGTTGCCGCTGAACGGCGCCACGTAGGGGTGGCCGTCGAACGTGGACACGTAGGAATGCGCGCCGCGCTCGAGCAGCACCAACTGGTAGTCCTGGGAGACCTCCTGGGAGAAGCGCACACAGCGGTAGCAGAGGATGCAGCGCTCGCGGTCGATCGCGATCAGCGGCGAGAGCTCTAGTGGCTTGACGAAGTGGCGCTTGGGCTCGATGAAGCGCGAGATGCCACCGCCCCAGCCGAAGGTGATGTCTTGCAGCGGACACTCGCCGCCCTTGTCACACACGGGGCAGTCCAGCGGATGGTTGATTAGCAGGAACTCCACCACCGACTGCTGTGCCGTCTTGACCCGCTCGGTTTCCGTATAGACAACCATGCCGTCCTTCACGGGTGTTGAGCAGCCGGTCTGCAGCTTCGGAATGCCTTCGATTTCCACCAGGCACATGCGGCACGCACCCACCGGCTGGCCGAGCTTGGGCTCGTAACAAAACACCGGGATCTCGACGTCGCCATGCTTGGCGGCATCCACGAGCATCGTGTTCTCCGGGACCGTCACCTCGCGGCCGTCGATCGTGAACGTGATCATTCTCGGTTCTGGGCGCGGCATCTACGCGACCTCCCCCGCGGCGATCCCGAGGCCATTGCGCATGCGGGCGGCCTCGATGTGCTCTTCGAACTCGTCTTTGAACTTGGCGATCATCGAACCGATCGGCATCGCCATCGCGTCGCCGAGCACGCACAGGCAATTGCCGATGATGTGCTCCTGCACGGAGGCCATGATCTCGAGGTCCATCGGTGTGGCCTCGCCGAGCTCTATCCGCTCGAGCATCTTCACCGTCCAGTTGGTGCCCTCGCGACAAGGGGTGCACTTGCCGCAGGACTCGTGGCGATAGAACTTCGCCACCTTCATCGCCACGTCGAGGATCGGCGTGGCGTCATCGACGACGATGATCGCTCCCGAGCCGAGCATCGAGCCCGCGCCGGCGAGCGAGTTGAAGTCGTAGGGGATGTCGAGGTCCTCATCCTTGAGCACCGGCGAGGAAGAGCCGCCCGGGAACCAGCACTTGACTTTGCGGCCCTCCTGCGGCCCGCCGGCGAGGCCGTAGATGATCTCGCGCGAGGGGATCCCCAGCTCGATCTCGTAGTTGCCCGGCCGCTGTACGTGCCCCGAGACAGACACTAGCTTCGTCCCCGTGGAGGTCTCCACGCCGAGCTTCGCGTACTCCTCGCCGCCCATGCCGATGATCGCGGGAACGGTGGACAGCGTCTCCACGTTGTTGATCAGCGTCGGGCCCTGGTAGAGGCCCCGCACGGCCGGGAACGGCGGCTTCAGGCGCGGGTTGCCGCGCTTGCCTTCCAGCGAGTCGAGCAGGCCCGTCTCCTCGCCGCAGATGTACGCGCCGGCGCCGCGGTGCACCACCAGCGACAGCGACAGCCCCGAGTCGAGGATGTTCTCGCCGATGTAACCGGCCTCGCGCGCTTCGTGCAGCGCCGCGTCGAGCATGTCCGCCTGCAGCACGTACTCGCCGCGGATGTAGATGAAGGAGCGGTTCGTCCCGGCCGCGTAGGCGGCGATGATGATTCCCTCGATCAGGGTGTGCGGCGTCTTCTGCATCAGCTCGCGGTCCTTAAATGTCCCCGGCTCGGACTCGTCCGCGTTGCACACCAGGTACTTGTCCATCGTGCCCTTGGGCAGGAACGAGACCTTCGTGCCCATCGCAAAGCCCGCGCCGCCGCGCCCGCGGATGCCCGATGCTTTGAGCTGCTCCAGCACCTCTTCGGGCGTCATCTTCAGCGCCTTGCGCAGCGACCGGTAGCCACCGCGGCGTTCGTACACCTCCAGGGTGTTCAGCCCCGGCTCGTCGATGTCCGTGAACAGCAAGATTGGTGGTGCGGCCGCGGCCATGCTCACTCGCCTCCCTCGGCGGGGGATCGATTCTCGCCGGTCCACTCCTGGCTGTTAGCGTGGGGGTCGGCGACCAGCCGCCGCGCGAGCTGCTTCTCGGGCAACACCGGACGGCCGGCGCGAATGTCGTCGAGCAGCTGCGGCACGTCCTGCACGCTCAACGGCCCCACGTAGACGCCGTCAACCGACGCCATCGGCGCGATGTCACACGCGCCCAGGCACTCGAACGCGCGCACGTTGAATTCCGCATCGTCGCCGGCCGCGGCGCGGACCGCCTCATACAGCTCGTCGGCGCCGCACAGCGAGCAGGAGATATTCGTGCACACGTACACGCTGTGGCGCCCCACCGGCGTCGTATCGAGCATGTCGTAGAAGGTCGCCACCGAGTCCAGGTAGGCGGGCGTCACGCGCATCACGCACGCCACCTGCTCCAGTGCCTGCGGCGAACACCAGCCATGGACGCGCTGTGCGGCCGCCAGCGCAGGCAGCGCGGCCGAGTGACGATCGGGGTACTTGGCCATGTGCGCCTCGATCTCCGCACGCAGGTCCGCCGGCACCTCCAGGGATGGGGACCCGCCCACCCCGGGTATATCCGCAGGGTCCTTCTCCAGGTCGGCCGCCCGATCCCAGCCGGGCACTCGCGAACCGTGGGCGAAGCGCGTGACCGGCAATCGCACTCCCGCCTCTGCCGCGCGCACTTCGAGCGTCTCGACCGTGGTGATCTCATCCTCGGGCGTACTCATCTGTCGATGCCGCCCAGGATCGGATCGAGCATCGCGAGCGTGGCGATCATGTCGGCGATGTAGGCGCCCTTGACCATCGGCGCGGTCGCCTGCAGGTTGACGAATGAGGGGTCGCGCATGTGCACCCGCGCAGGCTTGGAGGAACCGTCGGAACGCACGAAGCAGCCGAGCTCGCCGCGGGGCCCCTCAATCGGGTAGTAGACCTCCCCGGGTGGCACGCGCATGCCCTCGGTTACCAGCTTGAAGTGGTGGATCAGCGCCTCCATCGAGGTCGCAAGCTCGTGGCGCGGCGGTAGCGCAACCTTGCGGTCCTCGGTGATGTACGGCCCTTCCGGCAGGCCGTCCAGGGCCTGTTCGACGATCTTCACCGACTCGTACATCTCTGCCAGGCGTACCGCGAAGCGGTCGTAGTTGTCGCCGTGCGTGCCCACTGGGATCTTGAACTCGAAGTCCTCATAGGAGCAGTAGGGCGCCGCCTTGCGCAGATCCCAGGGGTTGCCTGCGGCGCGCAGCAGCGGACCGGTGACCCCCAGCGCAAGCAGCGTCTCTGCATCAAGCGGGCAGGTCCCGCGCAGCCGTTGCAGCACGATCTCGTTGCGGTTGAGCAGCGCCCCATACTGGTCGACGCGCGAGGGCATTTCCTGCAAGAAGGTCCGCAGCTTCTCATCGAACCCACGCGGGATGTCCTCCATCACGCCCCCGATCTGGAAGTAGCGCGTGTGCATGCGCTGTCCCGAGGACATCTCGAACAGGTCGAGGATCTTCTCGCGCTCACGGAAGCAGTACCAGAACATCGAGATCGCGCCGAGATCCAGCGCGCTCGTGCCCAGCCACACGAGGTGGGACATGATGCGGTTGAGCTCCAGGTGGATCACGCGCAGGTACTGCGCGCGCTTGGGCACCTCCACCTCCGCCAGTGTCTCCACGGCGCCGCAGAACGCCAGTGCGTTGAAGTAGTAGGAGAGGTAGTCCATCCGCTCGATCACCGGGATGACCTTCCAGTAGGACTTGTCCTCGGCGGTCTTTTCGATGCCCGTGTGGACGTAGCCGATGACCGGTTTGACGTCACGCACGAGCTCGCCCTGGAGCGTCACCAGCAGCCGCAGCACGCCATGCGTGGCGGGGTGGTGTGGGCCGAAGTTGAGCGTCAACATCTCCTGCGTCGAGCCGTCGCCCGCGACCTCGCCCAGCTGCTCATCCAACGGGGAGAGCGTGATGCTCTGCTCGCGCTTGCGGTACTCAGAGATCGTCGGCTGCTCTGTCGAGCTCACTCGGGTGACCCCACAGACTCGGACTCGTTGAACGTGAAGATCACCGGTTCGCCGCCGATCGGGAAGTCCCGGCGCTGCGGGTGACCCTCGTAGTCCTCTGGCATCAGGATCCGCCGCAGGTCGGGATGCCCGTGGAAGACCACCCCGAACATGTCGTACACCTCGCGCTCCTGATGGTTGGCGGTCGGCCAGTCCTCCGTCACCGACTCCACATCGGGGGCATCGCTCGGCACACGCAGCTTGACCGCGATGCGATCCACGCTGCTCATGTCCAGCAGCTCATACACGACGCCCAGACGCGGCTCCTGCGGGTAGTAGTCGACGCCATGCACGCTTGCCAGAAACGCGTAGCCCTTGCTCTTGAGATGTGCAAGCACGCCCCGAATCGATGGGGGCGCGACGCTCAGTGTCGCCTGGTTGCGGAAGAACGTCGTGTCGGTGACGACATCCTCGCCCTGTGCGTCGCGGAGCTCTTGGGCGATCAGCTCGAGGCCGGTAGCGTCAGGCACCGGCCGCGTCCTGGATGGATTCCTCGCCCATCCCGTTCACCGCTACCGGTGGCGGTGTCGCCGCTGCCGGCTCCGGCACGACCTCCTCGGTGCCGCGCGCCTCATAACGCTCGCGCCAGCCCATGTCGGGGTCGTCCTGCACCATCTTGCGCAGCTTCAGCACCCCGTGCATCAGCGCCTCCGGGCGTGGTGGGCAGCCGGGGACGTGCACGTCGATCGGCATGAACTTGTCAGCCGGCACGAGCGCGTAGTTGTTGAACACGCCCATCGAGCTGCAACAAGCTCCCATCGAGATCGCCCACTTCGGCTCGAGCATCTGGTCGTAGATGCGGCGCACGATCGGCGCCATCTTGATCGACACGCGTCCCGACAGGATCAACAGGTCTGCCTGGCGCGGGGAGGCGCGAAATGCCTCGAAGCCGAAGCGCGCCACGTCCACGCGCGCAGCCACGATCGACATCATCTCGATCGCGCAGCACGCTAGCCCGAACGTTGCAGGGAAGAACGAGTTCGAGCGCGCCCATGCGACTGCCCTGTCCAGCGTCGTTGTGAGGACGCTTTCTTCTACGTAGCGTTCGAAGTCGGCGCCCTCGAGGTGCGCCGAGGGGTTTGGCCCCTCGATCTCGCCGCCGCGCAGTAGCTGGCGCGAGTTCAGCGAGCGCACGCGCAGGTCGGCAGCGCCGCCTGCGCCCAGAGGGCCGAGTGGCTGGCGTTCTATCGCCATTCCAACGCTCCTCTGCGCCAAACGTAGGCAAACGCGACGAACAGCAGCAAGATGAACACGATCGCCTCGACCAGCGCGAAGCTGCCGTATGCGCGTAGCTCGATGGCTATCGGGTATAGGAAGACGACCTCGATGTCGAAGAGTATGAACAGCATCGCGATCAGGTAGAAGCTGATGCCAAACCGTAGGCCCCGCTTGATCTCAGACGGCAGCCCGCACTCGTACGGGTCCTGCTTGTGGGGGGTCGCGCGACGCGGCCCCATGACCGAGTTCAGCACCGCGAACGCGCTGCCCACCGCCCCACCAAGAACGAGGAATACGATCGCCGGAAGATAAGTGCGCAGCACCGAGCGCTGTTATATCACTGCTTGTGGCAGGCTGTTACTAGTGGCAATCGGCGCGAGATCAACACCGTGAAAGAGGCTGTTGTAGCGGGCGCTTTGGCGGTCGCAACCCTCAACACGGTCGCGGCCATCGTGGGCGGACTCATTTGGTATCGGACCCCCGTCGCCGCGCCCAGCGATCCCACCTCCGCGAGCCGTTCGGTGGCGAGCTTCTGGGCGCTGCTGCGTGTTGGGCAGGGCTCGGTGCTTGCCCTCGCTATCGCCATCGGCTCGCTTGCCGCCGCGGGGAAGTATTCAAGCGAACACCTCTTCTACCTGTATGCGCTGCTGCCGCTCGCTATCGGCTTCGTCGCCGAGCAGTTGCGCATTGCATCGGCCCAGACGATCCTCGACCAGCGCGGGCTAGAGGATGCCGCGGCAGTCGGCGATCTGCTCGAGTCAGAGCAGCACGCGGTGGTCGCCGCGATCGTCCGCAGGGAGATCGGCGTGATGGCTCTATCGGCGCTCGTGGTGGCGTTCCTCGCGCTGCGAGCGGCGAGTACGGCCCACGGGTTCTGAGTAAGGCGGCCGGCGCTCGGAGCCGACCTCGGGAGAACCACGAGTCAGCCACGCTGAGTCGGCCGGCGCTCCGTACCGGGCTCGGCCCTATATATTTCCCCGCGCATGAAGGCCGCAGTCACGACGATCGCTCTGCTCGCGTGCGCCGTACTACTCGGCGCGTGTGGATCACAGAGCATCAAACTCGCCAAGACCAGCCCGTACTACAAGGGAGCGGTGCTGTTCAGCGACCACTGTGCCGGCTGTCACACGCTTGGGGTCGTCGGCGCGGAGGGATCCGCGACGAACATCTCCAACCGCATCAAGACCAACGGCCCGAACTTCGACTTCCGCAAGGAGAACGTGCAACAGGTGCTCTACGCGATCCGCAACGGCGGCTTCTCCGGCGCGATCATGCCCGAGAACGTCGTCGTCGGCGAAAACGCCAAGGCGGTAGCCGAGTTCCTGGCTCAGTACTCCGGTCTCAAAGCGGAAAAGGTGCCCCACACCGAAATTACGCTCTCGACTAAGTAGCGCGGGTCGCGTCGTCGGCCGAGACCGCGACTTCGTGGCGGTCTCGTCGACGACACCACCCGCTTGGCGGGAGTGGGTGTTGCGTGTTCCGGCTCGCCGTGACGGACAGATAGGCTCCCTACATGCTTGATCTGAAGTTGATCCGCGAGGATACTGATGGCGTTCGCGCTGCTTTGGTGCGCCGTGGGCCTGATGCTGCTGATGGTCTTGATCGCGTGATTGCGCTCGATGCGCGTCGTAGAGAGTTGCTGCCCGAGCTCGAGGGGCTGCGGGCTGAGCAGAACGACGCCAACTCGCGCATCCGCTCCGCTGCGAATGCAGATGTGCGTGAGCGTGAGATCGCGGCGATGCGTGGGGTTGCTGCGAAGGCCAAGGCGCTCGAGCAGGAGTTTGGCGAGGTTGAGCTCGAGTTGCAGGGCGCGCTGGCGCCGCTTCCCAACCTTCCCGACCCCTCCGCTGCGCCCGGGCCTGAGGATGAGCTCGTGCGCGAGGTCGGCGTGCCGCCAGAGCTCGGCTTCACGCCCCGCGATCACCTCGAGCTGGCCGGCGAGCGGATCGACATGGATCGCGCCGCCAACCTTTCGGGCACACGCTTTGCCTACCTGAAAGGCGATTTGGTGATGCTCGAGCTGGCGCTTGTGCGCTGGGTCCTGGAGAAGCTCCGCGACGCGGGCTTTGAGCCCGTGATCCCGCCAGTGCTCGTGCGTGAGCGGGCGCTTTATGGGACGGGTTTCCTGCCCGACACCGAGCAGCAGATCTACCGCCTGCCCGATGATGACCTCTACCTGGTTGGCACCTCAGAGGTCGCGCTTGCCTCTTTGCATGACAGCGAGATCATCGACGGCGAACGCCTGCCGCTACGCTACGCCGGCTTCTCGCCCTGCTTCCGGCGTGAGGCCGGCGCCGCTGGCAAGGACACACGCGGCATGATCCGCGTACACCAGTTCGACAAGGTCGAGATGTTCAGCTTCGTCGCGCCAGAGCAGTCGGTCGCGGAGCATGAGCGCATCCTCGCGATCGAGGAGCAGATCCTCGGTGAGCTCGAGCTGCCTTACCGGGTCGTCAATATTGCCGTCACCGACCTCGGCAACTCGGCTGCCAAGAAGTACGACTGCGAGGCGTGGATTCCGAGCCAAGGGCGCTACCGCGAGCTGACGTCGTGCTCGAACACCACCGACTACCAGGCCCGGCGCCTGAACATCCGCGTTCGCGCTGAGAAGCGCACGCAGCCCCTGCACACGCTCAACGGCACGGCCGTGGCGGTCGGACGCACAATCGTGGCCCTGCTGGAGAATGGGCAGCGCGCGGATGGGGGTATCGATCTGCCGAGTTGTCTCGAGCTGTATGGCGCGCCCAAGGCGCTCACGCCAGATCTACGAGGGATAGACAATAAGTAGATAGCCTCCCTGGGTGTTATCAAGCTGATGGGGAGAGGCAAGGCGTGCATGACGAGCAGCGAACTAGGATCCTCGACGCCATCTCCGAGGCGGCCTGCGCCCGTGGGATCGACGGCGCCTCGGTCACGACCGCGGAGGTAATTGCGTACGCGGGGATATCCGCCGAGATCTTCTTTGAGCTGTTCGCCGACCGCGACGAGTGCCTGCTCGCTGCCTTTGAGCTCGCGCTGGCGGGTGCAGGCAAGCGCGCCGTGGCTGCCTATGACGCCGAGCCTCGCTGGCTCGACGCGATCAAGGCTGGGCTCGCGGAACTGCTGCGCTATCTCGAAGACGAGCCCGCATTTGGGCGTCTGCTGATCGTCTACTCGATGAGCGGGGGCAAGCAGTTGCTGTGTCGTCGCGCGGAGGTGCTGGCGACGCTCGCAAAGGTCGTCGATCGCGGTCGCCACGAAGCAGCCGACGACCGCCAGCAGCCGGCCACCGTTATGGGCGAGGGCATGGTGGGAGCCGTCATCGCCGTCCTGCAGAACCGGCTGCTGCGCGATGACGGCAGCGGGGTGCTCGATCTGTTTGGGGCACTCGTGAGCATCATCGTTCTGCCGTATCTCGGCGCTGGCGTGGCTCGTCGTGAGCTCGTACGGCCCGCACCTCCCGTCCGCGTCTCCGGCTTCAGCCTAGCGGCAAGGGGAACACTGAGGGACGGTGAGGATGTCAGGTTGACCCACAGAACCGCGCAGGTACTTGTCGCGATCGCCGACTATCCTGGAGCGAGCAACCGCGAGGTTGCGGACCATGCCGGCATCGTCGACCAGGGCCAGATCTCAAAGCTCCTTGGGCGTCTGCAAGGGGCGGAGCTGATCACCAAGATCGGCGATGGCAGGGCCACTCGCGGTGCGCCCAACTCTTGGCGACTGACCGAGCGCGGGGAGTTGCTGCTGCGGAGGGTTCGCAGCGAAGCTAGCCGATCTTGAACATCATCGAATGGGTTGCACCGCCCGCGGGGGCCAGCGTCAGACGGTAGGTACCCGGCCTCAGCACGCCGCCACCGGCAAGGTGCTTGCGGTTGACGCCGCCCAGTGCAGCGATTGTGAGCGAGTGCCCTACTGCCTGCCAGTGCTGGTGTCGGCGTCGGCCGACACGCTCTTCCAGGGTGGTGTGTACGCGGGCGGCGAGGTTGAGCGTGAACGTGAACGCGAGCACGGCGATCTTCGGGTGGCTCTTGTTCAACGCGATCACAGCATTGATCGTGAGTGCCAGTCCGGTCAGCTGCACCGCCGGCGTGGTGGGCACGGTGCTCGTCGTGAGCGCATTCACTTTCGGCGTGGTGGCGGGGGTGGTCGAAGGGGTCGTTGCAGGCGACGGGCCTGTGGCGGGTGGCGATGTTTCGCCCGGTCCCTCTTCACTCGCTGCTCCAGCACGTGGTTCGAACGCGGCGAGCCCGTCGGGCGTTCCCAGCCCCGAAGGTCCGTCATAGCCTGGGCCGGCGAGGCAGATCAGCTGCGAGGAGCAGCTCGTTTTGGCCTCCTGCGCAGCCGCCGTGCATCCCTGCTGCCCGGTTTTTGCGTTGAATGGCAGAGCGCATTTGCCGTTGGAACCGCGCGTTACGTCATGCAGCGAGCTCGGCGATTTGACGGCGTTTTCGTAGAGCGTCTTTGCAGGGTATTTCACGCCGTGGGCGCCACCGGCAAGGGCGAACGTTGCGGTCACCAGGGGCGAGGCCAGGCTGGTACCGCCGATCGTGCACCAGTCGGGCAGCTCGTATTCGACTTCTTCGCCTTCGACTTCTTCGCTATACGGCGTGTAGCACGATTCGCTGGAATCGTAGACCGCGACGCCCGAGTAGGGGTCCCCGTCGGCGGAGATGTCGGCGACCGCACGTTTGTTACCGCAGCCGACCTGTGCCCAATCGGAAACTGCCTGTTGCCACGGCTGAGCGGTGAATCGAGTCGAGCAGCCGCCGCCGCCCGCGCCATACCCGTCCTTGTGCCCCGCGCTTTCGCCCCCGTCGTTCCAAATGCTCTCGCCGTTCCATGCGCCGTGGGTGCCGAGGGTGTTCAGGCGCGTGCCTCCCACTGCCACCACCTGCGGCAGGTCCGCGGGAAAGTTCGCATACGGCGAGCGCTGTTCGGAGAGCCAGTTGAGATAGCCGTCGTCTCCGGCTGACGCGGCGATGACCACGCCGGGGTGGTTGAAAGCCGAGTCTTCGGGTGCACATTCCAAGCCGCCGACGCCTTCGACGCACTCAGGGCCGCCCCAGGAATTGGACACCTCGTTGGCCCCCAGGTTCACAGCGGTGTTCTCGGCTTCGTCGAAGTCTTTGTATTCGGAGGTGCTCGCCTCGACGAGCACAATGTGGCAGTTCTGGCACGTGGCATGCGCGGTCTCGATGTCCAGCGAGATCTCGACCGACCAGCCTTCGGCTTCTTTCACCGGCAGGCAGGCTTCTTCGCTGGGGCTTGCTTCGCAGGTCGTTCTCCGTTCAGCCAGTTCTTCCGTGGTTTGCGGGAACGGCAACGGTGAGGCGTGGCCTTCTTGGTTGACCTGCTCGAAGCAGCCGGTCGCCCGTGTGCATTTAGGCAAGCCGAACTCGCTGTCGAAGGTTTCCAGGTCGGATTCGGCGTTTGGGTCGTTGTAGGCGTCCACCAGCGCGATTGTTTGGGTTGTGGATGCTTCGTTGGGGAGGCTGTAAGCGGAGTGGAGATCCTGTGGTCGCAGGCCGAGTTGGCCTGTCGCAGGCGATGGCGCCGCTGCCGTGATCGAGCTGGCTGAGCGAGTCATCCCGATGGGGTGAGAATGTGCCACCGCGGCGGCTGAACGCGGTACGAGCTCGAGTGCCAGACACGCGGCGTGCCCGGGCTTCGGCGCGGGGCAGGCGGGGCTGACCGTGTAGGCAGACGGCGGCAGCGGAGAAACCGTTTCGCCGGCCATGGCTTGGCCGCAGAGCATGGCGAAAGCAACCACCAGAGTGGCCATCGCCGGTGCTGCTCTGCGGTGCATGCGTGTCGTCATCGGTCGGTTGGTGAGGCTCGGATTGCCTCGGCCTGAACGGGCCTGCGCTTTAGCATCGGGGAAGCACACAGACGCAAGGCTGGCAGGTCACGCGATCGTCACAAGCTGGTCACCACAGGGTTACCCCGATCGCCCGCCATCGGCGCCAAGATGGCGCTCGGAACGGTGAGAGCAAGGCCACGGACTCGGCCACGCAGCACGCCACGCCGATGTGGGGCGCCGGTCCGCACGCGCACCGAACCGCAGGGCGCACAGAACGGGGCGGGAGCAAATGCCCGCCCCGTTCGCCATTAGGCTGAGGCGAGATGTCCTCGCCCCTTGGTTCTCTCCTGGCATCACAGCAGCCACCGCGCCGGGCGGGTGCTATCTCCGCACTTATAGCTGTGGTGCTGTGCACGTTGCTCGTGTACCCGCTCGCGCACGTCGCACCGGTCGTCTCGTTGGGTGT
The DNA here is from genome assembly GCA_035487855.1 of Solirubrobacteraceae bacterium. Taxonomy (GTDB): domain Bacteria; phylum Actinomycetota; class Thermoleophilia; order Solirubrobacterales; family Solirubrobacteraceae; genus Palsa-744. Next base: position 1,902 of record DATHLT010000220.1, on the reverse strand, counting down.
TGTGTACCTGCCGGCGGTGCTGATCGTATCGGTCGTATGGGGCGCGTGGATCGGGGTCGCGACGTCGGTGCTCAGCGCGGCGGCGTTCAACTTCTTCCACCTGCCGCCAGTCGGGCGCTTCACGATCCAGGACTCCAGCAACTGGGTTGCGCTGGCGGCGTTCTTGGTGGTGGCGATGCTGGCCAGCTCCGTTGCGGAGATAACACGCGCGCGCAGCCGCGACTCCGACGAGCGCCGCCGCGAGGCCGATCTGGCAGCGGAGATGGCGAGGCTCCTGCTGCGCGGCAACAACCTCGCGGAGGCGTTGCCCACAGCCGCGGCACGTCTTGCGCAGACGCTCGAGCTCAGCTCAGCGGCTATCGAGATGGACACCGTGGAGGCGGACGAACGCAGCGTCGCTTTCCCCTTGCGCGAAGGCACCAATCGTCTCGGGACGCTGCTTGTCGGTGCGGGCACCTCGGAGGCCAACCTGCGACGCTTGCAAGAGCGGGTGGTACCGGCGCTGGAGGCGCTGATGAGCGCCGCACTAGAGCGCGAGGCGCTCCTGGGGGGCGTTGTCGAGACAGCCGCTCTGCGCCGCGCGGACACCGTCAAGACCGCGCTGCTGCGCGCCGTCTCCCACGATCTGCGCTCGCCGCTGACGGCGATCTCGGCTGCCGGTGAGGCGATAGGCTCCTCATCGATATCGCCCGAAGAGCGTGCGGAAATGGTCGCCGTCATCCAAGAGGAGACCAAGCGCCTCGCGCGGCTAGTCGACAACCTGCTCGATCTCTCCCGCTTGGAAGCCGGCGCTGCCGAGCCCCGCCGGGAGTGGAGCTCGATCGAGGAGCTGATTCGAGCGGCTGTCGACGAGGTTGGAGCCGGCCCGGATGCCTTCATGCTCTCGATCGACCCCGAGCTGCCCCTGGTAAGCGTCGACCCGGTGCAGATGGAGCGTGCGTTCGTGAATGTGCTCGAGAACGCCCGGCGCTATTCAGGCGGCCATCCAGTGTCGGTGCGTGCGCGTGCTGTCCGGCGGCTTGCAAGCACGCGAGCTGCCACAGTGGGCTCCGGCGAGCAGCAGCTACCGGAGGGCAAGCGCCCGAGCGGCGACCGTGTGATCGTACGGATCGTGGATCGCGGACCTGGGATACCGCCCGCCCAATTGGAGCGAGTGTTCGAGCCGTTCTACCGCGCTGGCACACAGGGCAGCGGACACCGCGGGTCGGGGCTCGGGCTGGCGATAGCACGGGGCTTCACCGAGGCCAACGCCGGCTGGCTGCACGTCGAGTCGCTGCCTGGCCAGGGTGCCACGTTTGTGTTCGAGATGCCGCTATGAGCCAGCCACGCGTGCTCATCGTTGACGATGAGCCGCAGATCGTGCGGGCACTGAAGGTCGTTTTGCGCGAGGCGGGCTTTGAAGCCGTGCCCGCGGAAACAGGGTCGGAGGGGCTCGACCTCGCTGCGGTGAGGCCCCCGGATGCCGCGATCATCGATCTCGTGCTCCCGGATATCGACGGCATTGCTGTTACGCGCACGTTGCGTGAGTGGAGCGAGATGCCGATCCTCGTGCTCTCCGCCGTCGGTGAGGAGGAGCAGAAGGTACGCGCGCTCGAGGCAGGGGCCGACGACTACATCACCAAGCCGTTCGGCGCGCGGGAGCTGGTCGCGCGGTTGCACGCTGCGCTGCGCCGCGCCGGACGTGGGGAGGAAGATCCGCGCATCGAGGCCGATGGGCTGGAGATCGATTTGGCGGCGCGGGTGGTGCGCCGTGACGGCGAGCTGATCCACCTGACCCCGATCGAGTTCGACCTGCTGCGCGTGCTCGTGCGCAACCGCGGGCGGCTGATGACGCACCGCAAGCTGCTGGCTGAGGTCTGGGGACCCGAGTACGTCGATGACATCCAGCCACTGCGTACGCAT
>DATHLT010000219.1:0-13423 GCA_035487855.1 Solirubrobacteraceae bacterium | reverse complement strand
ATCCTGCTGGAGGTCAACATCGCTGGGGAGCAGGGCAAGGCGGGAATCGCGGCGAATCAGGTCGCCGCCTATATCGCCCGCTCACCGGTGCCTGTGGCAGGCTTGATGACGATGCCGCCGCTTTCGCATGACCCCAAGGACAGCCGCCGCTGGTTCAGGGCGCTGCGCGAACTCGCGGACGAGCATGGTCTGGCGCACCTGTCGATGGGCACCTCCCAGGACTACCTCGTGGCGGTCGAAGAGGGCGCTACGATCGTTCGTATCGGCAGCACGCTTTACCGTTAGCGGTTGCAGGCTCCCAGCCAGGATGCCTGCAAATCACTAGCATCAGCAGGGAAACCGGCCCGCCGGACGAACACGCATCCATACCTATGGCATTTCGCGACTCCTGGCATAGCGCACTCGTCTACTTCGGCCTCGCCGAGGAGTACCAGGATGACTACGAGGAGGACGCGGCGCCAGAGGCGGAGATCGAGGACCGCTATCGCGAGCGGCCGAACGTCCGCCGCCTGCGCCGCCGCCGCGACGAGTTCGACGACATCTTCGCCGACGACGACGCCACCGAGGTCGGCGCTGGCTCGCGTGCGAGCCGCGGCCGGGCAGCGACGGTACTCAGGCCGGTCACAGCCAACGGCGACGTGCGCGTGCACCTGGTGGTACCCAAGTCGTTCAACGACGCCCAGCAGATCGCCGACAAGTTCAAGGACTCGATCCCGGTGATCCTCAACCTGCAGGGCTCGGACACGGACCTGTCCAAGCGGCTGATCGACTTCGCCTCAGGCCTTACCTACGCGCTCGACGGCGGCATGCAGCGGATCGCGGACAAGGTCTTCATGCTCACGCCCCGCAATGTGGAGATCTCCGCGGAGGAGCGGGCACGCCTAATCGAGAAGGGCTTCTTCAACCAATCCTGAGGCACGATAGCCGGCGTCTGGCGGCGTCCTCAGTCGCTCGCGTGCACAGCACGCCACGCTCCTTGCGTCCTTGCCAGACTTGGCTCTCGCACCCCAGGATGGCCACCTGACCATCGTTAATCTGGAGCTCTAATGCAAGTTGGTCTTATTGGTTGCGGGAACATGGCTCGGGCCTTGGCTCGGGGCTGGGGGCGTCCGGTGCTTTGCGCGGATCCGATCGCTGAGCGGGCGCAGGCGCTGGCGGAAGAGCTTGGCGGGGAGGCGTTTGCGACGAACGCGGAGGTCGCCGAGCGGGCGGATTTGATCGTGCTTTGCCACAAGCCGGCGCAGCTGACGATGGTGGCGGGCGAAGTGGGCGAGGGCAGCACTCCGGTCGCCTCGATTCTCGCGGTGACACCGCTGGCGGCATTGCGCACGGCGTATCCGGGCAGGGCCGTGTATCGCTTCATCCCGTCGCTGCCGGTGGAAGTGCGCGCGGGCGCGGTGGTGCAGGCGTCCGGGCCGGGCAAACTCGACGGCGATGGTTTTGGCGGTACGGATCCCGAGCACGACGCGAAGGTGGCAGCGCTGTTCGCGGAGCTGGGATCGCTGGTGGTGCTGGACGACTCGCTGGTGGACGTTGCCATGGGCTTGATGTCGTGTGCTCCCGCATATGTGGCGCTGGTGGCGGAGGCGCAGGTGGACGCGGGCGTGCGCCACGGGATCCCCGCGGTGCAGGGCGCGCAGCTTGTGGTACAGACGCTGGCCGGGACCGCGGAGCTGCTGCGCCAGCGCAACTACGACACGATGGCGGTCCGTCGTGAGGTGTCCTCGCCCGGAGGGCTCACCGCTCGCGGCGTGGATGCGCTCGAGCGCGCCGGCCTGCGCCGTGCGTTTAGCGACGCCCTGGACGCGGTACTGGGCGAGGAAACCCGGTGATCATCGCCAGTACACGCACCGAGATCGCGGGGTTCTTGGAAACACTGATCTACGTGTACATCTTGATGATCTTCCTGTACATCGTGATCCAGCTGTTGTTCTCGATGGGTGTACGCCCGCCGTATTCGCGCAATACCGACCGGGTGCTGGGCTTCCTGCATGACATCTGCGAGCCGTTCCTGCGGATCTTCCGTCGCTATGCCCCGCGCATCGGTGGACTCGACCTGAGTCCGATGTTGGCGATCTTCTCGCTGTACATCGCCATCGTCGTCGTCCAGGACGTCATCAGCTGAGCGCTCCAGGACGTAAGACTCTCGCGTGGCTGCGCACGGCGCTCGTGCTGGTGGTGGTGATCGCGGTCGATCAGCTGAGCAAGCACGCGATCGAACACTCGATCGTGCCGGGCGAAGAACGCAAATTCCTGCCGGGCGTCGAGCTCGTGAACACCCGCAACCACGGGGTTGCGTTCGGCTTCCTGCCAGGCAACCACATCGGTGTGACAGTGCTGATCTCGCTGGCGCTGCTGGCTTTGCTGGTGTATTTCGCGCTGCACGCCGCCCAGCCATGGATGTGGCTGCCGACAGGGATGCTGATCGGCGGCGCGCTCGGCAACATCCTCGACCGCGTGCGCCACGGCTCGGTGACGGACTTCATCAAGTTCCCGCTCGGCTGGCCGCCGTTCAACCTCGCGGACAGCTCGATCACGCTGGGCATACTGATCCTGTTCGTGCTCGTAGACCGCTCGCGCCAAGCGAAATCGTGATCTCCAGTCCACCCGCCAACTCGCCGTTCTCGATCGCCTTCCAGGACGAGCACCTGGTAGTCGTCGACAAGGGCCCCGGGCTTGTTGTGCATCCCTCGCGAGGGCATGCCGACGGCACGCTGGCGCAGCTGCTGGCGCCGCTGTTGGCCGGTGGCGAGAGCGAGCGGGCAGGCGTTGTGCACCGTCTCGACCGCGACACCTCTGGGCTGCTGGTGCTCGCACGCTCGGAGGAGGCCCTCAGACGGCTTCAGGCAGCGCTGGCCGAGCGGCTGATCGAGCGCGAGTACCTGGCTTTGGTCGAGAGGCGTCCACCGGCGCGCACGGGCACGATCGAGGCGCCGATCGGGCGTGACCCGCGGGTACGTACACGCATGGCCGTGGGTGGTGCGGGCCAGCGCGACGCGCGCACCCATTTCACGCTCGAGCGCTCGCTGGTGGGAAGCTCACTGCTGCGCCTGCGGTTGGAGACAGGGCGCACGCACCAGATCCGCGTGCACTTGCAGGCGATTGGCCACCCGGTGTGCGGGGACCCCGAGTACGGCACCGCCGGGCTACTTGGGCTGGAGCGCCAGTTCCTGCACGCCACGCGCCTGGCGTTCGAGCATCCGCTGACGGGGGAGCACGTGGAGGTCGTCTCGCCGCTGCCAGCCGATCTGCAAAGTGCTCTGGCCCGCGCCGAACGGGTATCCTGAGAGTTCAAACCTGAAACTCGACCCGTGTGGCAACCCGGATCGCGGCCCTGCCCGGAGAAGTGGCTCATCAGCCCAGCTCCGGGTCCGCTCCATCCACACGGCTTACAAACTGCATATAACAAGGGAGTAGCCCGTGGCTGAAGTTGGAATCGCGGAGCTGCTGGAGGCCGGCGTTCATTTCGGTCACCAGACGCGCCGCTGGAACCCCAAGATGCGCCGTTTCATTCATGGTGAGCGGGGCGGCATCTACATCATCGATCTGCTCAAGACGCAGGCGTTGTTGGCGCAGGCGCAGGAGTTCGCAGGCACGCTTGCCCACCGTGGTGGGACGGTCCTGTTCGTGGGCACCAAGAAGCAGGCGCGCGACACGATCAAGGAGGTCGCTGAGGCCTCCGACATGCCGTACGTCAACCACCGCTGGCTGGGTGGGTTGTTGACGAACTTCCAGACGATCAACCAGCGCATCCGTCGCTTGCACGACCTGGAACGCTTCGAGGCGGACGGGCAGCTTGCGCTTCTGCCGACGCGTGAGCGCATGGCCGCACAGGCCGATCTGGCGAAGCTCAGGGCAAACCTCGGCGGTGTGAAGAACATGCAGCGGGTGCCCGACGCGATGTTCGTGATCGACTTGAAGACCGAGGAGATCGCGGTCAAAGAGGCGCGTCGTCTGCGGATTCCGATCATCGGCCTGGTCGACACCAACTGCGACCCGGACGGGATCGACTTCGTGGTCCCCGGCAATGACGACGCGATCCGCTCGTGTGCACTGATCACGCAGGCGATCGGCCAGGTCGTCTCCGAGGGGCACGGCGTGTTCCGCGCCCAGGAGGAGCTGGCACGCAAGGAAGCCGAAGAGCGCGCCCGGCTGGAGGCCGAGGCGCGTGCCAAGCGCGAGGCCGAGGAACAGGCCAAGCGCGAGGCGGAGGAACAGGCCAAGAAAGAGACCGAGGAGAAGGCCGCCGCCGAGAAAGCAGCAGCGGCGGCAGCCGACCAAGCGGCAGCCGAACGAGCTGCAGCAGCAACGGCCGCTCAGAAACCGACTCCGGAGACGGTGCCGGTGCCCTCAACCCCAGCTCCGTCGGAGACCATCACGGAGTCAGCCACTCCGATGACGGCTAGCGCCGATGCAGATAAACCCGCAGCACCGACCTCGGCCCCGCCGGAGACGGCCGCCGAGAGTGCCGAGGACGCCACCCCGCAAGAGCCAGCGACGCCAGTAGCGAGCGCCCCCACCGAGGAGCCAGCCGCGCCGGCGCAGGCCGCTGAGGCGGCGACACCCGTGGCAACTGCGCCCGAGCCGGTCACGGCCCAAGCAGCACAGACCCCAGAGCAGACGACCCCGGAGACGAGCACCACATGAGCACTGTCGAGATTGGAGCGAAAGACGTGAAGGCCCTGCGCGAGCGCACCGGCGCGGGCATGATGGACTGCAAGAAAGCGCTCACCGAGGCGGAGGGCGACATCGACAAGGCGATCGAGATCCTGCGCGTGAAGCAGGGCAAGAAGATCCAGGATCTCGGCGAGCGAGCCGCCACGGAGGGCACCGTGCAGTCCTATGTGCACGCGGGCTCGAAGGTCGGCGTGCTGATCGAGGTCGACTGCAACACCGACTTTGTCGCCAAGAACGACGACTTCGTCACGTTTGCCCGCGAGGTGGCGATGCAGATCGCAGCGACGCCGACCGTCAAATACGTCAGCCGCGAGGACGTGCCCGCCGAGCAGCGCGAGGCAGAGGGGCGCATCTACGAGCAGGAAGCGGCGGACAAGCCCGAGAACGTGCGCGAGAAAATCATCGCCGGCAAGCTCGACTCGTGGCTGGCCACGATCGTGCTGCTCGAGCAGGAGATGCACAACCCCAAGTTCGACGGCAAGACGGTCCAGCAGCTGCGCGACGAGCTCACCGCGACAACCGGCGAGAATGTAGTGATACGCCGTTTCGCCCGCTTCGCAATAGGCCAATAAGCCAGCTCTCCTGGCTACTGGTGTGACTGGATAGGCTGCCCTCGATGGCCCCTGCTTTCAAACGCATCCTGTTGAAGCTCTCTGGCGAGGCGCTGATGGGCGAGCTGGACTTCGGTACCGATCCCAAGCGGGTGGCTGCGGTGGCACGACAGGTTGCCGCTGTGCGTAATCAGGGCGTGGAGGTTGCGATCGTAGTGGGCGCAGGCAACATCTACCGCGGCATGCAGGGCGCCGCCGCGGGAATGGACCGCTCGACGGCCGACTACATGGGCATGCTGGCGACGGTACTCAACGCACTGCCGCTGCAGGACGCGCTGGAGAAGACCGGCACCAACACGCGCGTGCAATCGGCGCTCGGCGTCGCGGAGGTCGCTGAGCCATACATCCGCAGGCGCGCCATGCGCCATCTGGAGAAGGGGCGCGTGGTGATCTTCGCCGCGGGCACGGGCAACCCGTTCTTCACCACCGACACCGCCGCGGCGTTGCGTGCGGCGGAGATCCACGCGGAGATCATCTTGATGGCCAAGAACGGCGTGGAGGGCGTCTACAGCGCTGACCCGGCGCTCGATCCGACGGCGGAGTTCATCCCGGAGATCACCTACATGGAGGCGCTCGAGCGCCGCCTGCGGGTAATGGATTCGACGGCGCTGGCCCTGTGCATGGAGAACGGCATGCCGTTGAACGTGTTCAACATGGACAGCGAGACCAGCCTTGCGCGGATAATCTCAGGCGAGCGTGTAGGCACGCTTGTCTCGACAGCCGGAGGTGAGGGCGATGGCGAATGACGAGAACCTGATCGACGAACTGCTCCAGGACGCGGACGAGCGTATGGGCAAATCCGTCGAATCGACCGCGCACGAGTTCTCCACCGTGCGGACCGGGCGCGCCAGCCCGATGCTGCTCGATCGCATCGTCGTCGACTACTACGGGGCGATGACGCCGCTCAACCAACTTTCCACGATCTCCGCGCCGGAAGCAAGGCTGCTCTCGGTGCAGCCCTACGACAAATCCTCGATCAAGGCGATCGAGAAGGCGATCAACGAGTCAGACATCGGCCTGACGCCATCTAACGACGGCAACGTCGTGCGCCTGGTAGTGCCGGAGCTGACCGAAGAGCGCCGCCGTGAGCTGGTCAAGGTCTTGCGCAACCTCGCCGAGGAGGGTCGCGTGTCAGTGCGCAACGTACGCCGCGACACGATGCAGCACCTGCGTGAGCTGAAGGTCGAGGGCGAAGCGTCCTCCGACGACGAGCACCGCGCGGAGGTGGAGCTGCAGAAGCTCACCGATGGGCGCATCGGTGAGCTCGACAAGGCGCTCAAGGCCAAGGAAGAGGAGATCCTCGCAGTCTGATGGCAGCCGCCGGGGAACCCGCGTCGGCGACCGATCGGCAATCGGAGCCCCGACCACCCACCGATCCAGCGTCGTCGGACACGGCGGCACGGTATCTGGCGATTATTACCGACGGTAACGGCCGTTGGGCACGAGCGCACGGCAAGCCCGTCAACGATGGGCACAGTGCCGGTGCGGACACCGTCAAGGCCAGGCTGCGCGACGCCGCCGAGCTGGGTATCGAGGAGTTCACCGTGTACTCGTTCTCCACCGAGAACTGGTCGCGTCCGGCCGATGAGGTGCAGGGTCTGATGGAGATGTTCTCCAAGCGGATCGCCGGGGAGACCCCCGAGCTACACGAGGAAGGCGTGCGGATGCGCTTCATCGGCCGTCGTGCGGGCATCGGCGAGAAGCTGGGCGAGCAGATGCAGTGGGCGGAAGAGCTCACTCGCGCGAACGACAGGATCACGATGTGCGTGGCATTCAACTACGGCGGGCGCGCTGAGATTCTTGATGCTGCGCGTCGCTTTGCGGCCAAGAGGGTGGCGCAGTCGGCCGAAGGCCGACCAGCTGGGCCCCTAGCCGTTCAATCTGACGAAGCGGAGTTCCGCGAATGCTTGTACGCACCAGAGATGCACGATCCTGATCTGATCATCCGCACCAGCGGCGAGCGGCGCCTGTCGAACTATCTGCTGTGGCAGTCGGCCTACTCCGAGCTGGTGTTCCGCGACGAGCTGTGGCCAGAATTCACCCGCGAGGCGCTCGAGCAGTCGCTGGCCGAGTACGCCGAGCGTCGCCGCCGGTTCGGCGGGCGATGACGAGCAGCTGATGGCCGGCGGCCCTCACACACCTGCCGGCGCGCGCACGCCAAAACCGCAACGCGAGCCGCCCGCTGGCCGTCGCCCCCGCGCGCGAGGCGCCGCTCGCCGCTCGCCGCGCCGTCGCGAACGCTCGGACATGAGCGCTCGCGTCCTCGCCGCCATCCCCGCGATCGCGGTGGCGCTGTTCCTTGTGATCGAGGGCGGCATCGTGTTTGCGCTCGGCATGTTCGTGCTCGGCGCCGTGTGCCTGCAGGAGCTCTACAGCATGTATGAGCGGGCGCGGCCTGCTCGCCTGGCGGGATTCATCGCGCTCGCTGGGCTGCTTCTGGCGGCCCTGTATGGCGACCAGTTTCAGGTGCTGCTGGTAGCAGTGGCCGCGCTGCCGTTGGTGTTCGGCGTGACGCTGTTGCAACCGCGACCGTCGGTTGGCGCGATTGCGGTCACGCTGCTGGGGATCTACTGGGTCGGCTTCGCCCTCGCGCACGCGGTGATGCTTCGCGGGCTTCCCCATGGTCTGGGGATCGTGATCGATGTCGCCGTAGGCACGTTCCTCGGCGACACCGGCGCGTATCTGGGCGGGCATGCGTTCGGGCGTCGAGCGTTGGCTCCAACGATCTCGCCAAATAAGACCGTCGAGGGGCTCATGATCGGCATGCTCTGCGCGATCCTCGGCGTGTGGATCGCCGGGCGCTACCAGGAATGGCTCCCAGGCACACACGCCCTCGTGCTCGGCCTCGGCGTCGCGCTGATTGCTCCAGTTGGCGATCTGTTCGAGTCGTTCGTCAAGCGCGAGGCCGGCACGAAGGACTCAGGTGGCCTGTTCGGCGCGCACGGAGGGGCGCTCGACCGGCTCGACGCGGTGCTGTTCGCGACGGTCGTCGGCTACTACATTTGGGCTGCCTATGTCCACGCCTAAGCGCCTACTGATCCTCGGTTCGACCGGGTCGATCGGCACGCAGGCGCTCGACGTTTGCGAACGCAGCGACGAGCTCGAGATCGTCGGCCTGTCGGCCGGTCGCTCATGGGAGGCGCTGATCGAGCAGGCGTGTGAGTATCGGGTCAGCAGGATCGCGCTGGGCGACGCGCATGCCGCGGCGCGAGCATCCGAGGCATGGACCGATGGCGAGGTGCTCGTCGGCGCCGAGGGACTCGTACGCCTGGTTGTCGAGTCTGGCGCCGATCTGGTGCTCAACGCGCTCGTCGGCTCCGTTGGCCTCGGCCCGACAGTCGCCACGCTCGGGGAGGGCATCGACCTCGCGCTCGCCAACAAGGAGTCGCTCGTCGTCGGTGGTGAGCTCGTGATGGCGCTCGCTGAGGCCACCGGGGCACGGATTGTGCCGGTCGACTCAGAGCACACCGCGCTTCACCAGCTGCTCGCCGGCCAGCCACCCGGGGCGGTGCAGCGGCTAACGATCACCGCCAGCGGCGGTCCCTTTCGCGGGCGGCGACGAGCGGAGCTCCAGGACGTGACCGTCCAAGAGGCGCTCGCGCATCCGACCTGGGCGATGGGTGGCAAGATCACGATCGACTCGGCCACGTTGATGAACAAGGGCCTCGAGTTGATGGAGGCCCACCACCTGTTCGGCACGCCGTATGAGCGGATCGACGTGGTCGTGCACCCGCAGTCGCTCATCCACGGGATCGTGCAATTGGCCGACGGCGCCATGCTCGCCCATCTCGGCCCGCCCGACATGCGCATCGCGATCTCCTACGCGCTTCACGGCGGCGAGAGCGTGCAGCTGCCGATCACGCCGCTGGACCTCGCGGCGGTCGGCCAGCTGGGCTTCGAGGCCGTCGACCTGGAGGCCTTTCCATGCCTGCGTCTGGCGGGCGAAGCCGCACGCGAGGGTGGCACCGCGCCATGCGTGCTCAACGCCGCCAACGAGATCGCCGTGCACGCCTTCCTGGAGGGACGGCTGCGCTTCGTGGAGATCGCAGAGGTGATCGACCGCACGCTCGCCGAGCTCGGCAGCGAGCCGGTGCTCTCGTTCGAGTCGCTGTACGAGGCCGATCGCCTAGCCCGCGCCGCCGCCGGCGATGCGGTCGCAGAGCTGGCCTGACAGCCGGCCTGCCGGAACGCTTAAGCTCGCCTGCCACACTGAGGCGATGAGCTGGGCCATCGCACTCATTGGATTCATGCTCCTGATCGTTTTGCACGAGCTTGGGCACTTCCTCGCCGCCAAGGCCGTCGGCATGCGCGTGGAGCGCTTCTCGCTGTTCTTCCCGCCCACGATCTTCAGCGTACGCCGCGGCGAGACGGAGTACGGGATCGGCGCCATCCCACTCGGTGGCTACGTGAAGATCACCGGCATGAGCCCGCAGGAGATCGACGAGCTCGAGCCCGAGGTAGCCAAGCGCGCCTACTACAACCAGGCGCCGTGGAAGCGCATCGTCGTGATCCTCGCCGGACCGGGCGTCAACCTGGTGATCGCGTTTGCTCTGTTCTGGGCGATCCTTGCATCCAACAGTCTCAATGGGGCCTACACGCTCGAAAGCCTAAACCCCTCGATCCAGACAGTCATCCCGTCCGTGGCATCCGTCGAGAAAGGCTCGCCAGCTGAAGGTGCCCTACACGCAGGCGACCGCATTCTTGCGATCGGCGGACGCAGCGCGAGCTTGAATTCGATCGTAGATGGCGTTAGCTCCCACCGTTGCGCGGGCGCCCAGGTCAATGACTGCCTGGCCGCCACGCCAGTGCAACTGACGGTCCGACGCGACGGGCGCGACCAGACGCTATCGGTCCGGCCCAGGTACAGCATGAAGGAAAAACGCATGCTCATCGGCTTCCACTTTGGCTTGGCCCCAAAACCGATCGGCGTGTTCGCCGCGGCCGGAGTCGCTGCGCACGAGATGTGGGCAACCACCACGAGCCTGTTCACGAACCTTGGCAAGGCGTTCACCAGCGCGAAGGTTCGTCACCAGTTCCACAGCGTCATCGGCATCACCGAGATCGCCCACGAAACCGTCGTCGCGGGCGCTGGCTATGCGCTCGTGTTCGCCGGCTTCATCTCGCTGATCCTCGCCGTGCTCAACTTGCTTCCATTCCTGCCGCTGGACGGCGGGCACATCCTTTGGTCGCTGGGCGAGAAGGTTCGCGGCCGGCGGATCTCGCTAGCTGCCATGTACCGCTACAGCACCGTGGGCATCCTGTTGCTCGCATTCCTCGTAATCAACGGCATCAGCAACGACATCGGCCATCTCGGCGGCTGACGCATCCTGGACCTGCAGAGCCAGATGCCTGTCTGGCCGGCAAACATCTAGGGCATCGTAGAATCCACTTCATGGCCTCCAAGCGACAGATCCACGTTGGAGCGGTCCCCATCGGCGGCGGTGCACCCGTTGCTGTGCAGACGATGACCAAGACCGAGACCGCCAATCTGCAGGCGACGATGGACCAGATCCGCACCGTCGCCGAGGCCGGCGCTGACATCGTGCGCGTAGCCGTACCCCGCGAGCAGGACGCCGAGGCGCTGAAGACGATCGTCGCGCAGTCGCCGATCCCGATCATCGCCGACATCCACTTCAACCACACGCTCGCGCTCAAGGCGATCGAAGCCGGCGCCCACTGCGTGCGCTTGAACCCCGGCAACATCGGCGGTCCTGAGAAGGTCGCCGAGGTGATCGCGCTGGCCAAGCAGCGCGGCACGCCGCTTCGCGTCGGCGTCAACTCTGGCTCGCTGCCCAAGCACCTGCGCCAGCTCGAGTACGACAACCCTGTCGAGGCGCTCGTCACCGCCGCGATCGAGACCGTGCAGCTGATGGAGAGCCTCGACTTCGACAACTTCAAGGTCTCGATGAAGTCGACGTCCGTGCCCAACACGATCGCCTCCAACCGCATGCTCGCGGAGAAAATCCCCTACCCGCTGCACCTTGGCGTGACCGAGGCCGGCACTAAGTGGGCCGGCTCTTTGAAGTCCGCCGTCGGCCTCGGCACGCTGCTGGCCGACGGCATCGGCGACACGATCCGTATCTCCCTGTCCACCTTCCACGCCGAGGAAGAGGTCAAGGTCGCGTGGGAGATCCTCAAGGCGTTGAAGCTGCGCGAGCGCGGCCCCGACCTGATCGCCTGCCCGACCTGCGGGCGACTGCAGTTCGACATGGACTCCGTTGTAGCCGAGGTCGAGCGGCGCCTTGAAGCCTACGAGGACCCGATCGAGGTCTCAGTGCTCGGCTGTGCCGTCAACGGCATCGGCGAGGCGCGCCACGCCGACTTCGGCATCACCGGCGCCAAAGACATGGGCATGATCTACTCCAAGGGCGAGCCGCTCAAGAAGGTTCCCACCGAGCAGCTAGTCGATGAGCTGTTCAAGGAGATCGACCGCTACTACGCGGCCGGCAAGACCGTCCAGCGCGACGAGGCCGCCGCCGCCGACGCACGCAAGTGGCTCGCGGAGAACGAGGACGAGACCGCTATGACCCCCGAGCGGATCGCGGCCCTGGAAGCCGCTGCCGCACAAGAGGACGCGAGTGCGGGGGCAGTGCTCGAGTCGATGCTCACGCCTGCCGGCGTCGGGCTCGATGAGGCCGAGTCACCCGTCGCCGGCAGGCGCTTTAGTCGCGGCTAGGCCGCGTCGAAGCGCTCTGCGATCTTCGTCCAGTCGACTACATTCCACCACGCGTCCAGGTAGTCCGGGCGGCGGTTCTGGTACTTGAGGTAGTAGGCGTGCTCCCACACGTCGACGCCCAAAAGCGGCGTCTTGCCGCCTGAGATCGGGTTGTCCTGGTTGGCCGAGCCCACAACTGCGAGCCCCGAGCCGTCTTTCACAAGCCATGACCAGCCCGAGCCAAACTGGTTGATGCCCGTTTCCTTCAGCTTCGCTTGGAAGTCCGTGAACGAGCCAAACGCGGAGGCGATCGCGTCCGCCAGCGCGCCGCTCGGCTCGCCGCCGCCGTCCGGACTCATGCTCTCCCAGAACAGCGTGTGGTTATAGTGGCCGCCGCCGTTGTTTTTGACCGGGCCTTTCTTCTCGCCCAGGCTGTCGAGGTTCTTGAGGACGTCCTCCACCGGCTTGTCAGCCCACTCGGTGCCATCCAAGGCGGCGTTCGCCTTGTCCACGTACGCCTGGTGGTGCTTGTCGTGGTGGACTTCCATCGTCAGCTTGTCGATGTGTGGCTCCAGCGCGTCATACGCGTATGGGAGTGGCGGAACGGTGTAGGCCATGTCGGGGGCTCCTTTATCGGGTGTAAGTCGAAGTTCGTGCGGTCATCGCTGTTCTATCAAAGGCAGCGTTGAGCGCTGTACGGACCACTGGGGTTTAAGCTTCCCCGATGAGCCAGCTCGCAACCGGTCGTCCGGGGCGTCCAGCCGCATCTACCCGTCAGGCGGCGCTCGCGCTCGCGCAGGATCGCTTCCTCGCCGGTGAGCGTATCGACGTGCAGGCGATCGCGCGCGATCTCGGCCTCGCGCGTGCCACCATGCACCGCTGGTTTCAGACCCGCGACGCGCTGCTCGGGGAGACGATCGCCGCGCTCGCCGAGCGCCGGGTGGCAGCCGCCCGTCGCGCCACTCCAGGCAGCGGCGCCGTCGCGCTGCTGGCCACTTGCGACCGCATCAACCGCGAGTTCGCCGGCTCGCACGGCCTGCGTGCGCTGCTCATGCAGGAGCACGATCGCGCACTGCGCATCCTCACCTCCAGCGCCGGCGTCGTGCAGCCGCGCCTGGTCAGCGCCGTCGAGCGCTTCATCGATGCGGAGATCGACGCCGGCACCTTCGCCTCACCGGTCGCACCAGGCGTGCTCGCCTACTCGATCGTGCGCCTAGGGGAGGCCTTCATCTATAACGATGCCGTCGTCGGCATCAAGGGCGACGTCGAGCGTCTGCTCGACGTCGAGGCTGCGCTGCTCGGCGTGAGCACCCTATGACCCGCCTCTCCCAATACCTATTGCCCACCGAGAAGCAGCCGCCCGCCGACGCGGAGGCGATCTCGCACAAGCTGATGGTCAGGGCGGGGCTCGTCAGGCAGATGGGCGCCGGGATGTGGACGTGGCTGCCGGCGGGCTGGCGCGTGCACCAGCGGGTGGTGG
>DATHLT010000218.1:0-20641 GCA_035487855.1 Solirubrobacteraceae bacterium | reverse complement strand
AGTCATCGAACGTGAACATAGCGGGGACGATGGCACAGATGGTGAGTACCCAACGCGCGTTCCAGATGAACAGCACCTCGATCCAAACCGAGAGCCAGATGATGTCGATCGCAAACCAGCTGCGGCCCGGCTCATGAGCATCCCCGTCACCACCGCCGCCACAGGATCCTCTGCCGCCACGGGCCCCTCCGGCCTGCCGGTGGTCAATCAGGCGTTCGAGCCCAAGTGGGTGCGTCACGGCTCCGCAGCCACGCAGAAAGCTTACGAGAGCGCGCTGTCCTTCGAAGAGACGCTCGTGGAACAGCTCTCACAGACGCTCGCCAGCTCGAGCGGACTGGGTGGTGAATCCTCGCAGGAAGGCGAAGCCGGCAGCGGCGAAGGCAGCTCATCGGGTGGCGCATCGCAACTCTCAACAATGCTGCCACAGGCCCTCACTGCCAGCGTCATGAACGCCGGCGGCCTCGGCCTCGCCGCACAGATGACACGTGTCCTCCAGGGCAACGACACCGCGGCGCAGGGCACTGACACCACGGCGCAAACGAAGGTCACCGGAGGAACCAGCGCATGAGCTCCACCGCGCTGCTCCCCCACCAAGGCAGCCAGGAAGACCGTGTGCTGATCGGCGATGTGCTGGCACATCTAGACGCGCAGATCGCCTCCGCGCGCAGCCTGCTGGAGGTCGTGCTCGAGCAGGGCGCAGCGATCCGCGCCCGCGACGTCCACACGGTCGTACGCCTGGCGGGCATCCTGCGCGGCGAGATGGGCCGCAGGCAGTTGCTCGAGGAGGATCGCTCGCGCCTGTTGACACGCAGCGGCGAGCGGCTCGGCGTGCCCGCCGAGGCAGTCACGTTGGGCGGGCTTGGCACGCTCACAGACAGTGCCACCAGCGAGCACGCACGCCTGCGCAGCGCCGAGCTCAGGGGCCTGCTGCACGAGCTTCAACGCGAACATGCATGCAACCGTTCGCTGATGCAAATCGAGCTGGGCTTCCTGGACCACCTGATGGGCATGCTCTCGCTGGACGGCGTCAACGGCTATGACACCCACGGCTCCTCCAAGTCGATCACCAGACCTCGCCCGCACGGCGCCCTGCACGTCCTCGACCTCCGCGCCTAGCGATGTCGATTCCAACACTGCAAGGACTGCAGACCGCGCTGAGCGGCTTGATCGCCGAGCAAACCGCGCTGGACACCACCGGCAACAACATTGCCAACGCGAACACCGAAGGCTACTCGCGCGAGACGGCGTTGATGGAACCAAACCCGCCGATCCCGATCGCCGCGATCTCAGCGCAGACGGGTGAGGGTGCACAGCTCGGCGCGGGCGTCACCACCGCGAGCATCGCCCGCATCCGCAATCTCTATCTAGACGCGCAGTACCGCGCGCAGAACAGCTCCCTGGGCGCGGCCACCGCGGACGCGGAAGTGCTCGAACGTGCGCAGGCCGCGTTCAATGAACCGTCGACGGCAGGGATCGCGACCCAGCTGTCGAAGTTCTGGAGCGCCTGGAACAGCCTTGCCGAAACGCCCGGTGAACCGGCCAAAGAGACGGTAGTGGCGGCCGGTGAACAGCTGGCGACGAGCTTCAATCAGTTGAGCGCACAGCTCACCACGTTCGCCACGCAGGCCGGCGAAGAATACAACTCGCTCACTGGCCCATCGGGAGAAGTCGAAGACTACGCCAACCAGCTCGCACAGCTCAACCGGCAGATCAAGCTAGCCGAAGAAGCCCACCAGCCACCCAACACGATGCTCGACCGTCGCGACCAGCTGCTCGACAAGCTCTCCTCGCTTGCAAACATCACCGTCACCGAAGAAGCCGACCACATGGACACTGTGACCTTCGGCGAAGCCGCCAAGCCGCTGGTGCAAGGCACGACTGTGAACTGGCCGCAGACCCTCACTGAATCCTCCGGCGGACGTCTCGGCGCATTGATCCAGTTGACCGGCCCCAACGGCGCACTCACCTCGCTGCAGGGACAATTGGACGAAGTGGCCGGCACGCTCTCGAGCACCGTCAACGGCTACCTGCCCAAGTCGTTCTTCTCCGGAGCATCGGCCTCGACACTCGCCGTGGCGCTGAGCGCAAAAGAAGTCCAGGCATCCGGCACCGGTAACCCCGGCGGCAACGAACTCGCACAGAAAATCGCCGCGCTGCGCGGCGGCGCAGCCGAACAGGAATACGCGGGGCTCGTGGAGAAGGTCGGTAGCGACGTCCGCACCGCACAGGACGACAAGACCAACCTGCAAACCACGCTGCAGGCGGTCAACGACCAGCGCCAGTCCGTCTCCGGAGTGTCACTGGATGAAGAAATGACCAACCTGATCACCTACCAGCGCGGCTACCAGGCCTCGGCACGCACGCTGACGGCGATGAGCGAAATGCTCGAAACCCTGATCGAGCACACCGGTGTCGTGGGGCTATAGCGCGATGAGCGAGCGGATCACACCCGAGATGGTCACAAGCAGGACGCTCAGCGACCTCAGCTCATCGCTGGCGGCCCTGGAGCGCACCACCAACGAACTGTCCTCCGGCAACACGATCCTCGAACCGTCCGACAACCCATATGGCGCAAGCCAGGTCATCGGCCTGCAGAGCCAGCTCGACGGGCTCAGCGAATACGAAAAAGAGGCGCAGAACGGGATCTCATGGGAGAGCACAGCCAGTAGCGCGATGACGAACATCGGCGAAGTCACGCAGCGGGTGCGCGAGCTGCTGGTCGAGGGCGCCAACGGCACGTACAACAACAACGACCTCGAAACGATGGCCTTGCAGGTCGAACAGCTCACCGAAAGCGTCAAGCAGGACGCCAACACGCAGTACGCGGGGCAGTACGTGTTCTCGGGTACGGCAACCACCACAGCGCCCTATGAAAATGGGCCCGGAGACGAATTCAAAGGCAACACCGAAAGCGTCAGCCGGGCGGTCGGGCCGTCGGCGACGGTGACCGTGACGACCAACATCTCCACGCTGCTCGGCTCGGGCGAAGCGGCCGAAGACGGCAAGCTGCTGAACACCCTTCGCACAATCGTCAAGAACATGCGCGAAGGAACCGCCGGCCAAGCGGCGCTTGGCACGACCGACCTGCAAAAGCTCGACGGGAACATCGAAACGCTGACCCAACTGCAGGCCGTTTCAGGTAGTGCCACGCAGCAGCTGCACACGGCTCTGGCCCGCAACGAACAGCTACAGACGACGATCACAGCGGCGCTCGCGAACACCGACGCCACCAACATCCCCGCCGCGTCCGTCCAATACGCCAATGAGCAGGCCGCCTACGAGGCCGCGCTGCGCGCCGGTGCCACGATCGTGCAGGAATCCCTGCTCAACTTCCTCCAGTAGCGAATGCGAAGGAGACGCATATCATGTCCGTGACATTTCAGAGCATCCGCTTCGGCACCGTCGAGATCGCGCAAGAGGATGTGATCGAGTTCCCGTTCGGCCTGATCGGTCTCGGTGGCCTGCAGTACACCCTGCTCGACCACAATCCCGGCAGCGGCTTTCACTGGCTGCACGCCGTCGATAACGCCGCGCTCGCGCTGCCCGTGGTCAGCCCCTACCAGTTCTTCCCGTCCTTTACGCTCGAGATCGCCGCTGAGGACCGCGAGCGCACCGGCATCGAGGACACCACAGGCGCAGAGCTGTATGTGACCGTGCGCGCCACGCCCAACCCGGCCGACATCACCGCCAACCTGCGTGCACCGCTGTTGGTCCGCGACGGCCGCGGCTATCAAGTGATCAACACAAATGCGGACGCAGCGCTGCAAGTGCCGCTGTTCGCGCTGCCCACGCAGGAGCGGATTGCTTCATAATCAGCCTCGATGCTGATCCTGACGCGTCGTCCCGGAGAGCGCGTCGTCATCGGCGACGAGATCCTGGTGACGGTGATGGGCGTCAGCGGCCACACCGTGCGCCTGGGCATCGCCGCGCCAGAGGGAATCCCGATCTACCGCGAGGAGATCTGGCTTGCGGTGATGGAGGAGAACCGGGCAGCGGCTGAGGCCAACGTCGATGCGCTGCCGGCCGAGAAACCGGCGCCGCCCACCGAGCGGTCATCAGCGCCAGACGCCGGGGACACGGCCGCGCAGGCGCTCGAGCGTCCCCAGAAACCCGGGTGACGAACCGCCGCCTAGCCGTAATAGCGAGCTATCACCTGCAACTGACTGACGATGTCGTACCCGAACAGCAGCACGACCAACGACGCGCCGATCGCCGGCGCCCACCTGCGACCGCCGGCGCGTATCGCCAGGGCGAACACACCGCCTAGCAGCGGTAGCAGCGGCAAGAGATAACGCGGCTCGCCGAATGCCGGGCTGCGCTGGAGCACGTCGCTGTCATACGACGAGGCCCCGATCAGCACCAACAGCCCCAGCACGATCGCCATATAGGCGCTGAGCTCCGGCAGTCGCGCGCGAAGTACGCCGCGTCGCGCAACCAGCTCACGGCCGAACAGCAACGCGACCGCCGCGGCCGGAATCAGTGCAACGTTGTCGACCCACGGAGAGAACATCGTGTCCATCCACCCGTACAGGCCGACGGACCGATCGAACCAGATGTCCTTGTATGTCGCGACACCTTGGAAGTAATGCGTCATACCGGGGACACGCGGCAGATAGAACTGCCAGATGTAGCTCAGCACGTTGACGATTTCCCCCGGCGCGAGCAAGCTGCCACCGGCTGACACGATCCCCAGCGTGTGATGACTGGAGAGTAGATTGCGAAGCGCATACACAGCCACCGGCGACACCCCAACAGCAGCGGCCAGCAGGGGGGCGCACAACGCTCGGCGACCCGTGGCCCTGACTTCGCGCAGCGCCAGCACAGCAAGACCAAAATACGCGCCAAAGGCAAGGCCAATGAAATTGACCTTGGTGAGGAAGCCCACCGCGATGAGAACCCCGAACACTACGGATAGACGCAGCGTAAGGCTCCGACGGAATGCACGCGCCAAGCAGAGGAACATGGCGCCAGCAACCGGATACAGCATCGAGTCCGGGTTCACACTCCCCGACATAAACGCCAGCAACGGCTCCAGCGCCACGCACAGAGCACCCACGGTCGCCGCCCAGGGCGAGCGCGGCAAGATCTCGCGCAGGAACAGGAATGTACACAGGGCTGTGATCGCGCCAAACAGCGCACCCACCAGTCGCATGAGCTGCAGCTCAACGAGGATGTTGCCCCGTGCGAGTAGATACGGAATCGCCTCAATCGCATAATAGAGAGGCGGCTCCGCTGTCGCGATGCCCGCTTCACCAGAGCCTCTGCGCGAAGCGCCCGCATCGTTGTCCTTGATCAAGGCCCGTTGCTCTGCCTCGGTCGAGAGCGATGTCCCTTGGGGAGAGTGAATGACTGCGCCTGCGTGAAGGCCCTCCAGGACGAGATCCTCCTGTAGAGAGTAAGTGCCATTTGGTTGACCGTTTTCGGGCAGGCTGCCGTTTTCGACGATCTGCTCGACGTAGGCGAAGTGGTCAGACTCGTCCTTGCCCTCGAACGGCGGCACGATTAGCGACCAGGTGACAGCGTTGAGAAGCGCGACCAATGCGCATATCCACGCGGCAGTGGGTATCTGCCTGAGCACTGCCGCGCGAGACTTCGAGCGCGTACCGCCGGCACGTCCCACCCGCGCACGCGCAATCGGCGAGCGCACCGCGAAAGCCGGTCTGCTCATGGCAGCTCCCGCAACGTGAGTCTCCCCGCGAGGATGCCAACCACGCCCACCAGCGTGGCTATCAACAACACGATCCACGTCCCACTGAACGCGCGACCCAGCCCCATGTGCCTCGCCACTTCCAGCGCACGCGACCACCACGAGCGCCGGCCCGCACCCAGGTAAGAGATGTCGAGCCTGCCCGAGAGTCGCCCTCCGGTGGGTACTACCATCGCTTCCGCCGGTGGCGTTTCACGGCCAAACAGGTAGACGTACTCGCTATTCGGCCCGATGTCGACGCACAGCCGCACATTCGAGACAGTGCGACTCAGCGGCTTGACGGGTACCGTCACCGACGTGCCCGTCCAGTCGGGACCGCGACTGCCTCCAGTCAGCAGCTGCGACCCGGAGTAGGCAGTGAGTCTAATCCGGGCACCGATATACGCCACGATCGAAAGACGGATCGCAGACGTATGCGCGGGCAGCACTTCATCGATCTGACACGCTGCACCAGAGCCAGCCAAAGGAGAGAGAACGACATTCGGCGCGACTCCCGCGCGCAGCACCCGCGGGGGAGAGCGACTGAGGGTGTACGCGATCACACCAATCAACAGCGCAACGCCCACCGCAAGGGTCACCTGCACGACCCTCACAGCTCTCATGCGCTCACTTGCAGCCTCCAATGCCTCGATCCCGCCGTCTTCGCGATGCTCATTAATAGATCCGTGACTCCGCCCGACTGCTGCCAGGTTGGACTGTGGGCGCATTTTTCACAGAAGAGCCGCGCCGTCTCGAACGAAGCGCCACCAGTCTCGCTTGGCCTGTTGGAACGCGTCAAGCCAAGGGCAGCGAGGGATTACCCACATACCGCAGAAGCGCATACCCGACGCAGTCGATCGGCGGGCAAATCGGGACAATCCAGATCCGGAGAATCAAGTCGTCAAGTCGGACACACCGCGCCCAAAATGCCGGCTCCGATCGCGGAGCCGAGCGCGTCAGAGCCGCTCGACGAACTCCCGGAACAGCTGGCCGCGCTGCTCGAAGTCACGATAGTGGTCGTAACTCGGCGCAGCCGGCGAGAGCAGGACCACCGTGCCGCGACGCCCTATGCGGTGGGCAGCCGAGACCGCTGTACGCAGGTCCGACACATCGATCGCCCGCGCAGCTTGTAAGCCCGCATCCCTCGCGGCGGCAACCAAGCGCGAGCCAGTCGAGGGCACACCGATTACGGTTGCCTGCGCCAAAGCCAAGGCATGACCCAGCGCTGTGTAGTCCTGCCCACGGTCCTGGCCGCCGCCGATCAGAACGAGCGCGCGATCCGGAAAGCTCGCGAGTGCTGCAAGCGTCGACTCTGGGGTTGTCGAGATGCTGTCGTCAACCCACAGCAGCCCATCGCGCTCAGCCACCGTCTGGAGCCGATGTGGCAGCGACTGAAAGCCACGCAACGCATCGGGGAGCCTCGGGGGCGTGATGCCGAGAGCCTCCACAGCGGTGAGCGCCGCACACAAGTTGAACGCGTTGTGCTCACCCTGCAGCGGCAGCCCAGAGATCTGCACGAGCCGCTCGCCGGCCCTGCAGATAGCGCCAGCGATGACGTCCCAGCCATCTGCAACGCCGAAGCGAACAGTGACTATCGGCCTATTCACCGGTTCCACACGAGAGCTTTCGTCAACTGCAGACATCACGCGCTCATCGCGACCGTTGATCACGCCCACCCGTACTCCCGGCAATGCGAGCAGGCGCAGCTTCTCGCTGCGGTATGCCTGCTCAGACCCATGCCAGTCCGTGTGCTCCTTGAACAAGTTCGTCACTACCGCCACTTCCGGACCGATCTCGAGGTCGGCAGTGTGGTAGCTGGAGAGCTCCACCACTGTGACGTCCACCGACCCACAGTCGAGCAGGTCCAGTGCAGGCACGCCGATGTTGCCCACCAGTTGAACCGTCTTCCCAGCTGCCCGTGCGAGATGGGAGATCAGCGCCGCCGTAGTGCTCTTACCCTTCGTGCCCGTCACGCCGATTACGCCGGCGCCGCCATGCTCGGCCAGCCATAGCGCCGTCGCCGTTGTCACCGGCACCCCTGCCTCCCGCAGCGCCCGCAGCTGCGGGCGATGAATCGACACCCCCGGCGAACGCACCACAACCTCGCAGCCGGCAAGCGCCGCTACAACATCATCATCCACAGCATTGACGATCCGCGCTGCTGGCGCCCTCAGGATCTCTCGAACATCCGCCGCCGGCGCCGCGTCAAACGCTGCCACCACGATCTGCGCAGAGGGCAAACGACGGGCAAGCTGATCGGCAAACGACACGATCTCACGCCCAGCGCCCCACACGCCGATGCGCGCGCCTTCAAGCTGCGAGAACCGCACGCACGTCCGCCATCAACGCCATCGGCACATCGTGCTCGTCGCTGAGCCTCAGTGCCTGCTCGGGGTCACCCGCATCTGTGGGCTGGCGCACCAGCACCTCCGCCACCAGCCGCCGTACTACACAGTGCTCGCGCCAGCGCGGGTCCGCGGCCAGAAGGCGAATCGCCGCAATGCTCTCCTGCTCCTCGCCCACGCACTCGAACGGCTTGTGCCCACCCGTGGCCGTCAGCAGCGCAAAGCCCTCGAATTGGCTGTCCTCGTCGAGCAGATCTCGCCCGAACACCTCTCGCAGATGCTCCGGCTCGCTAAACGGCGCGAGCGCCAAGAACACGAAACGACACTTGGGGCAATCACAGCACCAAGAGTTTGCACGCAGCGCTGGGTCGAGACGGAAGATCGCGTTGCAGCTGGTGAACGCCTCATGGTAAGAGCCCATGCGCGCGAACGCCCTCGCAATCGCAAGCTCCGAGGCTGGGCGCAGAACCGAGAACAAGCGCGGCGCGCCCGCGATCTCCGCGAGCGCTGCACTCAGCAACCGCTCCGCCCGCAGACCCTTGCTGAACTGATGGTTCACCTCCACGCCGTCCCAACTGACATTGCCAGCCGAGGCAGAGCGCTCGTTCGCCAGCGCCACCGCGTCGAAGCCGTTCAGCGCGGCCGTAAGCAGCGCCACACACGAGACGATCGCCGTGATCGGTATGTGGCCGTTGATCGCGCCCGCCTCGTTGAGCGCCCGCAGACCCGGGTCGAGCCTCCGCTTGGCAAGCAAACGCGCCAACCCCGCCGCCGCCACCGTGCGCGCGATCGGCAGCGCGTCGCCCACCGAGAACAGCGACAGCTCCACGCCCGAGGCGCGCACTATCTCCAGCGCCACCGCCGAGTCCTTACCCCCGCCCACCGGCACCAACACACGCTCCAGCGGACGCGCGTCGTACGCAGCCCCGCCCACGTGTTCGCTCGCGGCCGTTAAGGACCCGAAGCTCGGACGCGGCAGACCAGGCAGCCCGTTCGTGTAAGCCAGCTCCCCCAGGCCCTCCGAGTACAGCGCCTCCAGCAGCCTTGCCGCCGCCGGCGGCGGAGTACCCGTCTCGCAGCTCACATGCGCCGGCAGGGCGGTCTTGAAATAGCTCACCCCAGCCACCCAATGCAGCAACGACAACAACCCCTCCAGCCGCTCGCGATCAGCCTCGCCCATGGACGCGAGCGGGCGTTCGAGCGGCAGATCGATCTCCTCTAGAAAAAAGAATTCATCGTCCAGCGCATAACGCAGCGTCACATGGCCGTGCGCATCCAGCTCACGGCTCGTGAAGCGAAAACTCTGAAATGCGGTGGGATCGAACAGCGCAGAGGACTGCTTCGCGTCGGCCGCCATCTCATCAGCGTAGAAGGCCTCCAGGCGTCTATGCGTGCTGGAGTTCCGGCTCCCGCTCCCCCGTGAACATCCACGGGATGCGGTTGCCGATCACCTCGCCCTTGAAGCGCTTGCGTTTGCCATACACCACCCACGTCGTATCCACCGCCCCGTACACCTCCTGAATACGCAGCACATCAGGATGTTCATGCGCGTGGTGTAGGTGAGTGAGACCCGCGTCGTAGTCCCCCGCCAGCAAGTGGCGCGCCACCACCGGCTTCGATGGCTCGTCGATAATCTCTGACCACAGCGTCAGGTCCGGGTAGCCCCGCGTCGCCGACACAATCCCCAGGCTTCTAGGGTTCTCCCTGTCGGTTCGCACGAGCAGCGCAAGCTCCTTCGTCGGGTAGATAAACGTGTCCGCCACGAACACCTCGCGGTAGTAGCGCTCCGTCACCAGATGCACCTGCACGTGCGCGCTGCACTGCACCAGGAACGTGTCCTCGTTCTCGCGAACCTGATCGATCGCCCCCAGCAGGTCTTCCTCCAGCACGATCCGCGCGCCCGTGATCCCCTGGAAGTCCAGGTAGCGACGCAACGCCGCCTCGTGGCAGGTGCCCGTCGGGCCCAGCGTGATGAACGTCGGGATCGTCATGCCGCGTCCCCGTTCGGCTCCACCGGCGGCGCCTCAATCAGATCCTCATCCGAGAGCATCTCCATCAGCTGCTCATCCGATAGCGAATCCATCAGGTCATCCTCCATCCTGCACGTGGCCTCGATCAGCAGATCGAACAGCGCCGCCGTGAAGTCCGCCGGCAGCTGCAGCACCACACCACGAGCCCGATAGCGGGCCCGCACCTCCGCCACGCGATCCGGCTGCATCATCGGGATCGCATGCGTGCGCTTGTAAAGCGCGATCTCACGACACACCTCAAAGCGTTCCCCCAACAGGCGTGTGATCTCCTCGTCAAGCCCATCCAAGCGTCGCCGGAATGAGTCCAGGCCGTTCATCGCTCGCTCCTTGTTCTCTCAGCGTCCCCCAGCAGGCCGCTGGCGAAGGCATAGCTGCAGGCCGCCAGTGCATCGACCGCGTAGCCGCCCTCCTGGATGACGCACACCGCCAGCCCCGAAGCCGCCAGCAAGCGCCCTATCTCTACAAAGACCTCCGGCGAGAAATTCCAGCAGCCGTGCGGGTCGCCCGCCAGCGTGTCGTAACCCAGCGACAGCACCAATACCTCAGCCTCGCGACCGAGTGCACCGATCGAGTCTGCCACTGCCTTCAGGTAGCACTCGTCGCTTGGCGCCTGCTCGAACTCGACCACCCGCTCGCGCTCCCCACACGGGTGCGCCGTCTTGGATGCCACGTTGACCACCGGCCACGCGTGCAGCGAGTGCAGCAGCGTGTCGGGCATGCGCGCCGCAATCGCCGCTGTGCCGTTGGGGTAGTGGATGTCAAGGTCGAGGATCGCCACCGGCGCCAAGCCGGCCTCACGTAGCGTGTGAGCAGCGGCTGCCGCGTTATTCAGATAACAACAGCCACCCAGCCAGCCCGGACCCGCATGGTGCCCAGGCGGCCCGCACAGCGCATACGCATAACGCTCCCCTCCAGCGATCAACTTCGCTGCCGCAATCGCCGAGCGCACCCCCTCGAATGCCGCCCTCGTCACCTCCGCGCAGACGGGCGTGTCAGCAGCCATGCCCGGGGCCGCAAACTCGGCCAGCAGCATCGGCTCACGCGCTTGACAGCGCGCGAGCGCTCGCAGGAACGCCGGCTCGTGCAGCGCGCTCAGGGTCTGTGCCAACTCATCTGTGCTCGCCCGTGCCAACGACGGCCGCGCACGCGGGTGACGCAGCAACCCGGCCCGCACCTCCGATAGCCGTCTGTCGTGATCATGTGCCTGCAGCCTGCGCCCCGCGCCGTCCAGGATCCAAGGCTGGATCGCCCGGGCGCCCGGTTGGCGCTCAACCACAGGCATCCGCGTCACGACAGCATCCTGCGCATGCGCGGGCCATTCCCCATGAAGCCGTTACGCGAGTAGAACGCCTCCGTGGCCCTGAAGCTCTCAAAGTTCTCCCGCGGCAGCCCCACCTCCACGCGTCGCAGCCCCCTATCGCGCGCCAGCTCGAACAGCGCATCCAAAAGGCCCCTGCCGACCGCCCTGCCGCGCCAACGTGGATGAACCCACAGATCCTGGATCAGCGCGTAGCTGCCGGGCACATGAATCGCCGTCTGCCAGCTTGCGCCCAGCACGCCCACCAGGCCATCACGCGCGCGCGCCACGAGCACAGTGCCCGCCGCCGGATCGTCGATCAGCTCGCGTGCCACCAACTCCATCTCCAACAGTGCGCCCGGCGCGCCGCCCAACTCGAGCAGCAGCTCCCGCACGGCCACCGCGACTGCAGCTACATCGCCGTGGCCGGCCGGACGCACCCTCCAGATCTGGGCCGCCGGTACCCCAGTTACCACCCGGCCAACCGGCCCCGCATGCGCGAGCTCGTTCATGGCGCCCCCGTCGGCTCGAGCGTCGGCTCCAGCTCCACCGTCCACGCCGCGGGCGAGTCGCTGCCAGTGACCGCACGCGCAATTGCCGCCATCGGCGCACGCGCCTTCAATAGCAACTCGTCGAACTCCTCCGCCGGATCCGACTGCATCACGATCGCACCGCCAGCGCCGATCGTCGTTTCCCTGGACCCGCCCGCCCGGATCACGATCGTGCGGATCACAATCGACAGGTCGACCACGCCATCCAGGCTGAAGTAGCCGAGCCCACCCGAGTACACGCCCCGCGCCTCCCGCTCGATGTCATCGATGATCTCCATCGTGCGGAGCTTCGGCGCTCCCGTCATCGAGCCGCCCGGGAAACACGCTCGCACACAGTCCACAGGCGTGCGGTTAGCAGCCAACACACCAGTGATCGTCGAGGTCATCTGGTGCACCGTCCGGTAGCGCTCGCCCGCCATGAACTCCGACACACGCACGCTGTCCACCTCGCACACGCGCCCGAGGTCATTGCGCAGCAGATCCACGATCATCAGGTGCTCCGCGAACGTCTTTTCGTCCTGCATCAACTCGTCGCGCACCGCCTCGTCCTGGACCGGGTCCTCTGCGCGCGATGCCGTCCCCTTGATCGGCCGCGCCTGCACGCCGCGATCACGATCTACCGACAGGAAACGCTCCGGCGACGAGCTCAGCACAGTGAACTCACCCAACTTCAGATATGCAGCGAACGGCGCCGGGTTCGTGCGCCGCAACTGCCTGTACAGCTGCCACGGGTCGGGGCTCTCCGAGGTCGAGATGTGATCTGTGAGGCACACCTCATACGATTCGCCAGCCGCCAAAGCAGCCTGGCAGCGGGCGATGTCAGCCAGATACTGGCGGCGCCCGCGGCCACAGCGGAACTTCACTCTGGCCGGTAGGGTCTCGCCGGCGCCGTTCGCTGCGCCCACGCCAGTCGCCTCGCCAACGCCAGTCGCCTCGCCAACGCACCTGCCACCACCACCGCTGTGATCGTCGCGCTCATCCCGCCCGAGCGGCGGCACCAGCGGCCCCGCCTGCGCCTCACGGACGACACCTTCGGCCTCATCCAGCCAGTGCTGCGCATCGATGTCGTCCCGGGTGGACGGGCCCTTCACCAGCGCCAACACGTGGGTGCGCTTGGCCACATGATCGACCGCAACAAGCCGGTTGGCGAGCATCATCACCGCGTCGGGCAGATCCGAGTGATGCACGTTGCGCGAGCCGCAGTCAGCCTTGCACTCGTAGCCGAGATAGCCCACGAAGCCGCCAACGAGCCCCCGCGCCAAACCCCGCGGAGGCTCGATCGCGTTCTTCGCCAGCTCGTTCTCCAGCACGTCGAAGATCGACCCGTGCTCGATCTTCGTGCCGGCGCCACGGTGAATCGTCACGGCCGACTCGTCCACGTCGTATTCGAGCAGGCAGCGATCCTCGCCCACCGTGCTGCCCATATACGAGCATTGCGCCAGGCGCGTCGGAGCGTCCGCGCTGTCAAGCCAGAACGCGTACTCAGCCGCCCCGAACAGCCGCTCGAAGACCACCTCCGTCGAGGGTTCGCCGTCAATCGAGCGCATGTGCAGACGCATCGGCGAATCGCTCACCTGCCGCACTACTGGAGGCGCAGCTGGGGTTTCAGGAGGCTTCACCAGCCTGCGCGCGCTCACCGACCGCGACGGCCGGTGATGGCGCGCGAGCGCGTAGAAATTCTCAATCAGCGTGTGCCCATGCTCGGTGGAGATCGACTCCGGATGGAACTGCACGCCCCACATCGGACGGTGGCGGTGCTCGATCCCCATCACCACCCCATCGTCGGTCCATGCCGTGATACGGCCATCGGGGCCCATCGAGCTGCTGACCGCAAGCGAGTGATAGCGCACCACGGAAAAGCCCTGGGGAATACCCGCGAACAGCCCATGGCCCACGTGGCGCACGTGGCTCACGCGCCCGTGCATCGGCATCGGCGCGGGCGTGACCACGCCGTCCAGCAGGCGCCCCAACCCCTGATGGCCCAAGCAGATGCCCAGGATCGGGATCTCGCTCGAGCGCAGTATGTCCGAGCACACACCAAAGTCGTGCCAGCGGTCCGGATGCCCTGGCCCGGGGGAGATCACGATCGCATCGAAGTCCCACCGTGAGAGCGCACCCCACGACACGGCGTCGTTCTGAATCACGATCGGCTCCTCGCCCGAGACCGCCGCGAGGATGTGGAACACGTTGTACGTGTAGGAGTCGTAGTTGTCGATCAAAAGCGTTGTCACCCGGCCCCCTCCAATCCCAGTCCCTGAGCGCCGCGCTCGAGCAGTGTGTGAACGACCCGCTGCACCGGCTCGCTGCGCTCCTGCTCCAGGTACCAGCGCGCGAGATGGACCACGTAGCGAGCCAGTGGACCTGGGTCTAAGCGCTCCACCGCGATGCGCAGATGACGCCGGTGAAGCTCCGACTGCACAACGGCAAAGCGATAATCGGGGTCGTGTACGAGCTCGTCCGTGCCCGTGGCCGCCCGCCCCTCACGCGCCCGCGCCTGCGCGATCTCCCAGCCCGGGCTCTCGCGCATGTCCAAAAGCTTCTCCGGCTGGAAGTCCACCCGCGGAGTCACCGGTCGAGGCACGAAGAACCCCAGCGCCACCTGACCGGCGACGCG
Source organism: Solirubrobacteraceae bacterium (assembly GCA_035487855.1). Classification (GTDB taxonomy): domain Bacteria; phylum Actinomycetota; class Thermoleophilia; order Solirubrobacterales; family Solirubrobacteraceae; genus Palsa-744. The sequence goes on along the minus strand of DATHLT010000218.1, from coordinate 6,118 downwards.
CTCGGCCGAGCCGAGCCTGCCCAGCAGTTGCTCGTTCTCGGGATCGGCCTCTATCTGCGCCTGCAGCCACTCCGTCAGCTCGTCGATCAACAGCGCGCCCTCCTCACTGGAGGTGATCGCGCGCTTCTGCCGCGAGACCATCCCGTGGAAGATGTCGCTCGTCGGGTGCATGCCCCGACCGCCTTCGGGCATCAGCTGACCCATCAGCTGGCGTCGACAGGTCACGTGCGAGACCCACTCTGAGCCACACACCTGCACCGATGTCATTCCCTCCAACCCCGGCGCGGCCATCCAGTAAGCCAGCGCGCGCATGTGCTGTGTCGGTAGTTCATCCCCGCGCACAAGCGGGAATTCGTCGAAATCCTCACGCTCGGTCGGGTAGATCACGACGCCGTCCCTGCGCCGGTGCAGCAGCCCATCGCGCAGCCCGTTGGCCATCAGCTCAGCTGCATCCGCGAGGAAATCCGACTCGAAGAACACCCTGTCGAAAGCGATCCCCAGCCGCTGCAGCGTCTTACGCTGCCCCGCGATCACCCATGCACGCGTCTTGTACCAAAGCTCCAACGCCTGCCGATCGCCGGCGAGCACGCGCCGCAGCAGATCGTCGGCGTCGTCGTTGCGCACATCCAGCTCACGGGTGAGCGAATCTCCCGCCACAGCCGGTCCATCGCCGTTGCCATTGCCGTTGAACGAGCGCCCGCCAGCAACATAGTCGGCATAGCAGCAGCCGACGAAGTGATCGCTCTTCTCGTTCTTGTCCGGCCACGCCTGCGCGTGGCGGCCGCTCTTCATTACCCCAGCCATCGCCTCGCCCATGCTGCGTCCGGCATCCGAAATCAAGCTGCGCCGCTCGACCCGTGCTCCCGCCTGAGTCAGCGCAGCCGCCAGCGCGTTGCCGATTGCCAGGTTGCGCAGGTGCCCAACGTGCAGCGCCTTCGTCGCATTTGCATCCCAGAACTGCACAGAGAAACGCTGCCCATAGGCAAGGTCCGTCAACTGCTGCTCGCTGCCGTCACCTTCTTGCAAGGCGCCGCCAGCCGCCTCGATCCAGCCAACGGCCAGACGCAGCTCCACGCCGCCATCCGTGCGCACCAGCTGCTCCACCCACGGCTCACGCGCGACCCGCTCGAGCGCATCCAATGACGCGGCATCCCGCTGCCAACCCGGCGAGCGCGGTACGAGCTTCACATCGAAACGATCGCTCGGCCGTAGCGGCGTGCGCGCCGCCCAATGAGTACCCGCACCGCCGTGGCGTGACAGATCCTCGAAGTAATCAAACAGGTTGGTGTTCATAAGCATAGCTGGTGAACTGACCTTTGGTTAATTGACCGGATTTGGAGAATCAAGGCTCCCCTATGCACCAGCCGGGGCTCGAACCCGGATCGACGGCGTTTAAGGCCGCTCCCTTAACCGATTAGGGCACTGGTGCAAATGGCCCAGCTGCACACCCGAGTGACATCGTCCGGGCATGTTGCGCAGCGGGGTATGTGAAGCCACCATACGGTGCGCTGTGGCCGAGCGCACCTTTTCAAACGACGGTAGTTCTGAGCGAGGATGAAGATGAGAGCTGAGGTGACTCAAGGGGGACGCAAGATGGTCGGCAGAGGTGAATTCAGGGGGCTACCCCCCGGCCCACGAATGCCAAGCGCAATGCAGGCAATTGGCTGGTCGATGCGCCCACTGGCGTTCCTCGAGCGCTGCGGACGAGACTTCGGTCATACCTTCACGCTGCGCGTCCGCCACGACCGCCCATGGGTTGTGCTGACAGAACCAGAGGACGTCAAGCGCGTCTTCACGGCTGACGCCGACGCAGTGACAGCGAGTGCCGTCGAGGCAAGCCCCGCCCTCGGACCACTACTTGGTCCACGCTCAGTGATGCTGCTCGACGAGCCGGAGCACATGACCCACCGCAAGCTCATGCTTCGCTCATTTCACGGTGAGCGGCTCGCGGGATACGGCGACATGGTCGTCGCGGTCACACGCGATGAGATCTCCAGATGGCCGATGAACGAGCAGCTCGCCCTGTGGCCGCGGATGCAGGCGATCAGCTCCGAGGTGCTGTTGCGCTCGGTGTTCGGGGATACACAAACCGAGCACATGGCGCGCCTGCGCGAACGGCTCAGCCGCTTGACCGCGTGGCTCAACGATTCACGTCGACTTGCCCTGACGACCGTCGTCGGCCCCCGCTGGCTTTCACACAACGCGGGGTTCCGTGCCGTGATGGCACCCGTCGAAGCGGATGTCCTCGCAGAGGTCCGCCGCCGCCGCGCGACACCCGGCGCGCAGGACAGCGAGAACGTTCTCGCGATGCTGGAGCGCGCGCACGCATGGAGTGGCTCGCCACTCAGCGAGCCGCAGCTGCGCGACGAACTGATCACGCTGCTCTCCGACGGTCCTACCTCCACCTCGCTCGCGTGGGCGTTTGAGCGTTTGCTGCGTCACCCCGACAAGCTGGCGCGCGTGCAGCGAGAGGTACTGACCGGCCAGGACGACGCCTACGCAGAAGCGGTCGTAAAGGAGACGCTGCGCCTGTGCCCCGTCGTGCCGCTGATCATGCGCAAGCTGCTCGCACCGATGCAGCTAGGCGGGTGCACGATTCCTGCGGGCGCCACCGCCGCCCCATGCCCCTACCTGATCCACCGCCGCGAGGACATCTACCCCAACGCCCGCGCGTTTGTGCCCGAGCGCTTCCTCGGTGCGCCCGCACCTGCCTACGCGTGGATCCCTTTCGGTGGCGGCGTGCGACGCTGCCTGGCCGCGAGCTTCGCCCAGTTGACGATCAAGCGCGTCATCCAGACTGTCCTCAGCGAGCTGGATGTGCGCCCCGCGGGCGCATCGCGCTCCGCGGGGACGACCCGCAGCTCAGGAGCAACCCGCAGCTCCGTGGCGTTCCTCCCAGGCGATCAGGCACTCGCGATCGTCACGCGCCGTACGGGGCACGATGATCCGCAATGGCCGGGGACGGGGACGGCCCCCCGGCTCGCGGCGTAGACGCCCGCCTCGGCGACAGCGCCACCACGTTCGCCTCAGGTTCCGCAACGAGCGGCTCAAGCACGCGGTCTGCAAGCAGACCCAGAGCACCCAGAGTGGAAAAGCCCGGGCCCTGGCTAACGGCAGCAAGACCCGGCACGTGCACCCTCGGGTGCACGCCCTCGAGCTCCAGCGATCGCCCGATGGCCGTCGCATCTGGGTCACATGCCGGCCGCCAAAGCGGCCCCACCTGCCGCTCGAGCTCGACCTGTGCATCATCCTCCAGCAAGCGCCGCAACTGCTCCAGCGGGTCATAGCCAGTGCAATTGATCACATAATCGTGCTCGCAGCTCACCGCGCCAGCGGCCGAGCTGTAGTGGACACACACCTTGCGGCCCGCAGCCACCGTGGCGATGTGACGCACGCGCCCACCCACGAAGCAACAACCAGGATCGTAGGCAAACGGCGACACACGATCGGCGCCGAACACCCCGCGGTCACTGCGCGCCACGAAGTCACGGCGCTGCTCCACGCTCAGCGAGCCCCACGCTACCTCGTCCGGCCTGGAGAAGACACGATTCTCCAGAAAGCTCTCCACCCGGCTCATCGGCAGGTTCGCCGTATATATGGTTAGCCGCGCATCAGGTCGCCTGCCGCGTACGAACTCGATGCAGCTCAAAGCGCTCTCCCCGCCACCCACGATCGCGATATCCGAGCTCCCCTCGGGCGGCACGCGGGCGATCTCCATGCGGCCGCTCTCGCAGTCGAGCACCCGACTCTCTGCCTCGTCGTCGTGGGGGAGAACCCGTTGCGCGCCCTGGCCGGTGAGCACAAACGCCTTACATATATAACTCCCGGGCCGAGCGCGATCCTCGACCTCCACGACCCAACGGTTGGCTTGCGGCCCAAGCGAAAGATGTCCCACGCGCCCGCGCACAACGCTGACACCGTTGGTCGCGTGAGCCAACACCCATGCCAGGTAGTCACCAAAAACACGGCGTTGCACCGACGGGCAGCCCGCGTCGATCCACTCGGCGTAGCGACCTTCGTCTACCAGGTAGCGCTGCCATGAGAATGCCATCGCAGCGCGGTTGACGTCAGCTCCAGCATCCCCAAACGCACGCCCAGCCTGATAGGGGAAGCCGACGTCTTTGGTGGGACTCAGACCGAGTATCTCCCTACTGGACGTCACGCCCTCGCCGTCACGCCACGCCGACGCGGGCCCCGTCGCCTCAACCACAGTAAGCCTGATCGGGCCAAGGCCAAGGCTATTGAGCACATGTACCTTCATCGCGATCGCCGTGCCCTTGGCGCCCGCACCAAGAACGAGCAGATCGGTTTCCATCAGCACACGGTCAATGTGACAGTGGGACCGCCTCCCCGCAATTCGGACAGACAAGCGTGCGCACTTGATCGCCCGGCACCTGCGCCGCCTGCTCGGCGCCGTCCCCGCCATCCCCAGTCGCAACCGCACGGGTGCGTCGCATGCCGCGCAGCTCCACCCGCAGATCGGCCACCGACAGCTTCTCCGCGATCGCACGTGTCAGCCAGTGCTCCTGCTCTGCGACATCCAGCGGCGCAAGCGTCGCGTGATGGCTCCAGGAGAGATTCTCCCGACGTCGGGAGATCTCGAATCGAGATGCGACATACACCATGTTCATCAGTGACTGCACGTCGTAGCCCGTGAGTTTCATCGCACGTGAGTAGCGTTCGCCGAACTTTGCGTTGCCGTACTTGATCCAGTCCCCAAGCCACCATTGGCTGCAGCGCCCGATCTCGCCAAAGCGTCTGCCCACGGCCGACCACTCGGCCAGCCCCAGGTTTGCGCTTGGTGTCCATCCAACGCGCGTCAACTCCGCAGGATTGGCGGACGGTGGTGATTGTGGAGCCCGACTACGTGAGGTTCCCAACTCAGGCGTCGGTGACGAGACACCGCCCATCTAGCGGCCCACGTCCTCGATTGCGTACTTCACTGCAGCTATCAACATCGCACACCTCGCTCTACGATGACCAGCTATCTCCCTTGGCAGAAGATGACCGTAGCCGCGAACTATGCAACGGTTGAATTATTTGTCAACGGTCAGAGATGCCGGCAGTGTCACCGCGGCAAATTCGTCGCCTTTCACCCCATAGATCCAATTGCTCCAGTTTTGGAGGCACATCAGTGGATCGGAGACACCGCCGCCATCTTCGAGTCAGGAACAAGCGTCGCGCGAGAGCTCGCCTAATCGTTCGCGGTAACTGTGTCGAGCAGCTCAGCGAAGCGCTCGCGCGCCTGCTCACGACGCGTCGGCAGGTGCTCGCTCGGGACGCCCTCCACCGGCGGCTCGTAGCCGCGCAGGATGTGTCGAGCGACCGACTGCCGGTGTACCTCGTCAGGGCCGTCGTAGATGCGCGCGGCGCGTGCGAAACGGTACATCTGCTCGAGCGGTAGGTCGGTTGAGTAGCCCAGCGAACCGTGCACCTGTAGCGCCCGATCGACCACATCATGTAGCACCTTCGCGCCGTAGAACTTGATCAACGCCACGTCCGTGCGCGCCGCGCTCGCGCCCTGCGTGTCCATCACCCACGCCGCATGCAGCGTCATCAGCCGTGCCGCCTGCATCTCCGCAGCGCTATCAGCGATCCAGTTCTGCACGGTCTGCTTCTCAGCCAGCAGCGAGCCGTGCGCATGACGGTAGGTCGCGCGCTCACACAGCATGTCGAATGCCCTGCGCGCGACGCCAAGCCAGCGCATGCAGTGATGAATGCGGCCCGGCACCAGACGATGCTGGGCGAGCAGAAAGCCCTCGCCCTCGCCGCCGAGCAGTGCCTCAGCAGGGACACGAACATTCTCGTAAGCGATTTCCGCATGCCCACCGTAGGCGCCGAACTGCTCCCACGGGTGCTCCATCGTGGGCACGTCGCGCACGATCTCCACGCCTGGCGTGTCGCTGGGGACAACGAACATCGAGGCACGCTGCGCTGGGCGCCCATCGGGATTCGTGACCGCCATCACGATCAGGAAGTTCGCGATCGAACCATTCGATGAGAACCACTTGCGGCCGTCCAGCACCCACTCATCACCGTCGCGCACCGCGCGCGTGCGCAGCTGCGTCGGGTCGGAACCGGGGGTGTCGGGCTCGGTCATACTGAACGCGCTACGCAG
>DATHLT010000217.1:0-3993 GCA_035487855.1 Solirubrobacteraceae bacterium | reverse complement strand
ACACAACCGGCAAGAACACCGAACAGGGCGCCGGATACGCGTTTGTGAAGCCAGCCAGCGGTTGGACAACCACCACCGAGACCGGCGAGCTGATTGCAAGTGCTGGCGCCGCGGGAGACAAACTCGGCCTGTCCGTCGCATTCTCAGGAGACACGATCCTCCTCGGCGCGCCCGACCGGGCGGTGAGGACGGAGCTTGGGCAGGGCGTCGTATACGTGTTCCGCGCCGATTTGTGACCAAAGCACCAGCCTTCACCGTCGGGCGTGAAGCTCGCCAACAACAGGTGCGCTAGGCTCCGCAGTGATGGGTGAGCGCAATGGATATGCACCGGGGACGTTCTGCTGGAGCGAATTGTCGACTACCGACCAGGCGGCTGCAAAGACCTTCTACGCGGGTCTGTTCGGTTGGGAGGCCGACGATCGGCCGGTAGGCGAGGGCTCGTACTACTCGATGCAGCTGCGTGACGGCAAGCTCGTGGCGGCAATCGCCGGGCAGCCACAACAGCAGCGCGAGGCAGGGGTGCCGCCGCTGTGGAATTCCTACGTGTGGGTGGACAGTGCGGATGAGACGGTGGCGAGCGCAGTCGAGCTGGGCGCTACGGCCCACGCTCCTGCGTTCGACGTGATGCAGGCTGGCCGTATGGCTGTGATCCAGGACCCGCAGGGCGCGTATTTCATGCTGTGGCAGCCGAAGGAGCATCGCGGCGCGCAGCTGGTCAATGCTCCCGGGGCGCTTGTGTGGAACGAGCTGCAGTCACCGGCTCCAGACGCCTCAGGTGACTTCTACAGCGCGCTGTTCGGCTGGGAGGTCGAGCAGTTCCCGGGGATGGACCGGGTGTACCTGGCGATCAAGAACGCGGGCGCGAGCAACGGCGCGATCGCCGAGCTGAGCCAACCGGGCGCACCGCCCAACTGGCTCGTGTACTTCGGCACTGAGGACACGGAGGCGGCGCTGACGAAGGTGACGGAGCTTGGCGGCAGCGTGCTGGCGGGTCCGATCGACATCGGCATCGCCAAGATCGGCATCGTGGCCGACCCGCAGGGCGCGGTGTTCGCGCTGTATGCAGGCGAGCTCGAGGAGTAGCGCCGGGTCTCAGCTGTGGGAGGGGCCACCTGTGCCGTTGCGCCGCTCGGCCAAGTCTGGACCTGTGGTGGTGGTGATCACAGCAGCGCCCTTACCGCCGAGCGCACGCCGGACAAGCCCCGGAGAGAGGACCCGAAGTACCGCCGCCAGGGCGTAAGGTCGCGGCACATAGCGTTCCGGGTTACGGCCGATGCCAGCTTCGAAGATTGCCTCTGCGGCCTGCTCGGGGGTTGAGACGGCCCAGCGCGTCCACGGTTTGTCTGTGAGCTCTGACTGCGGGAATCCCTCGGTGGAGACGAAGCCAGGTAGAACCAGCCCCACGTGTACCCCGTGTTGGCGCTCCTCCGCCCACAACGCATCCGACCAGCCGGCGAGCGCGAACTTGGAGGCGCTGTATGCGCCGCTACCCGCGCGGGCCACCCTGCCGGAGGTGGAGGCGACATTGACGATCGCGGTTGGAGCTGACATGCGCAGCAGCGGTAGCAGCGCCTCGGTGAGCCGTACCTGGGCATCGAAGTTGATGTCCATGGTGCGACGGACGTTCGCATAGCCGCCGTCTGCAAAGGTCGCGCGCCACGCGGCACCGGCGTTGTTGACGAGTAGATCCAGGCGCCCGTGGAGCTCGAGCACGTGGTCGTGGATCCGTGCAGGTGTATCCTCGGCGAGCAGGTCGACGGCGAGGAAGCTGACGCGCTGCGCGCCCAGCTGGACGGCGAGATCGCGTAGGCGTTCCTCACGTCGGGCGACCAGTACCAGCGAGACGTTTGGCTCCCGTGCGAGACGCCGGGCGGTTGCTTCGCCGATGCCGCTGGAGGCGCCGGTGATGAGCATTACGCGCGCTTGATCCGGGTAATGGGTTGACTCAGCCATGATCTTCTCGCTGTCGCTTATGGGTTCGTCGCCGTCTTTGGCTGGGGGTCGCTGGCCGCTCAGGGGCGACGCTGCCGCCGCGGAGGCGCTGGCAGGTTAGCCTGTCAGATCGGCGACACCATGAGCTCACCCGCATCCAGCGACGTCGAGGACGTGGCTTCCTTCAATCGGGCATCGCCCCGCAAGCACGAGGCGTTGGAGCTGTTTCGCGGCTTGCCACAGCGCTACGACGCGCTGTCCGCGGCACTTAGCTTCTGGCAGGACCCGCGTTGGCGGCGGGCGCTGGTCAGCGCTGTGGCTCCACAGGCCGGACAGCGTGTGCTGGACGTGGCCACCGGTACCGGCATGGTGGCGGCGGAGCTGTTGCGTCGGGCAGACTGCACGGTGGTGGGGATCGATCAGAGCGCTGAGATGCTGGCGGGCGCACGTCAGCGCTTTGCGACGGTCGGGCGCGAGCGTGTGGAGCTGATTGAGGGGCAGGCGGAGGCGCTGCCATTTGGCGATGGGAGCTTCGACGCGCTCACGTTCACGTACTTGCTGCGCTATGTGGATGATCCGAGCGCCACGATCGGCGAGCTTGCGCGAGTAGTGCGTCCGGGCGGGCGGGTGGCATCGCTGGAGTTCGGCGTGCCGCCGTGGATTGTGGCAAGGGCGGCGTGGCGGCTGTATACGGCGATTGGCCTGCCTACGCTGGGCCGGCTGGCCTCGCGCGAGTGGGCGGACGTGGGCCGCTTTCTCGGTCCGAGTATTCGTGGCTTCTACGAGCGGCACCCGATCGAGCAGATCGTTGGCTATTGGGAAGAGGTAGGTCTGAAAGATGTGCGCGTGCAGCGGATGAGCTTGGGTGGCGGGATCGTTATGTCGGCGCGCAAGCGCACGAGCTGAGACTGCGATGGCGGCGACCCGCGAGCGTCCCGTGGTCTCCGCGGAGAGTGTGGCGCCGGTGCGTGCGCGCCCGGCCTTCTATGCGCTTGGCGGTGGTCGCGTGGGCGATGCGCTGACGCTCCTGCATCCGCCTTACACGGCCTGGCATCTGAGCTACTTCGCGCTGGGCGCCTCGGTGGCGCCGACGCTGCACGTCAATCGCCTGCTGTGGGGCTTGGCGGCGTTTGCGCTGGCAGTGGGTGTTTCCGCGCACGCGTTCGACGAGCTGCACAGCCGGCCGCTGGGCACGAGCTTCAGCGCACGCACGCTGGTGGCCTTGGGTGTGATTGGCCTGGTGGGGGCGGTGGCAATCGGGGTGGCTGGTGTGCTGACGGTGTCCGTGTGGCTGGTGGTACTGGTGGCGGCGGGCGCGGTGTTCCTGCCAGCTTACAACTTGGAGTTGGCGGGCGGGCGTTTCCACACGGACCTGTGGTTCGCGGTTGGCTGGGGCGGCTTTCCTGCTTTCACGGGCTATTTCGTGAATGCTGAGAAAGTGGCGCTGCCAGGGCTGACGATGGCTGTCAGCTGCACCGTGATGAGCGTCGCTCAGCGGCGTTTGAGCTCGCCGGCACGCGAGCTGCGTCGACGCACGGTGGCGGTGAGCGGTACGCGCACGTTGCGCGACGGGAGCACTGAGCAGCTGACGTTGAGCGGGGTGCTCGCGCCTCTGGATGGTGCTCTGGCGGCACTGTCGCTGGCGATCGTGCTGACAGCGTGTGCGCTGGTTGCGTCGCGTCTGTGAAGCGCGCTTGGCGTCGGCGCTGTCAGTGCTGCCGGCACGCCGGGTCGTGCTGTGCGATCAGCTCCTGCACGTAGGGTCGGAACATCGTGGCGATCGACGCGGCGGTGACGCCGGCGGGCCCTTTGGGTAGGGCCGCGTAGCTGATGGCAAGGCGTACGAGACACTCGCTGAGGAGCTCCGCGTCCTGTCGCTGGGCCACCGGCCAGTTGGCGAGCATCACGGCGGTGAGGCGCTCGGCGGCGCGCTCGACCAGCGGCTGACCCTGCGTGGTGAACAGCGTGAGCAGCTCCTCTGCGCCGTCGCCGTGGACGATGGTGTGCACGAGCGGGTTCTCGGCGGCACCCTGCAGGAACACTTCGAAAGCGGCGGCGAGG
>DATHLT010000216.1:0-8610 GCA_035487855.1 Solirubrobacteraceae bacterium | reverse complement strand
TCTTCATGCCCAACCTCAAGGAGCCGCTGTTCTTCTCAAGCGACATGGGGTTGCGCTTCGCGACGCCGAGATCAGGCAAGGTCCCGCAAACACTCGACGCCTACCTTGCGCTATTTGCTGACGGCGGGCAACAACAGCGCTGGGGCGAGGCATCGTCCTCATATCTTTGGTCGCGCACAGCCGCCGCTGCGATCGCTCAGCTGCAGCCGCAGGCGCGCATCATCGCCGTTCTGCGCGAGCCTGCCAGCTTCCTGCAATCGCTACACCTGCAGCTCATGCAAATTCACGTTGAGTCACAAGGCAGCTTTCGCAAGGCCCTCGCGCTGGAGCCGGCCAGGCGCGAAGGCAAGCGTATCCCGCGCCGCTCCCACCGACCCCAGCTGCTGCTCTATTCAGAGCATGTGCGCTACGTCGAGCAGCTTCGCCGCTACGAGGCGGTGTTCCCGCCCGAGCAACTGCTGGTGCTCATCTATGATGACTTTCGCGCTGACAACGAGGCGACGGTACGCAAGATCCTGCGCTTTCTGGAACTCGATGACAGCGCACCGGTGAAAGTCACGGACGCAAACCCGACGGTCGTCGTGCGCTCGCCGCGACTACATGAGATCTCCCAGGCGGTTGCCCTGGGCCAAAGCCCGCTCTCGCGGGCGCTAAACAGAACAGTGAAGGCCTTCGGGCCGCGTAACGTGAGACGTGCCGTGGCAATCCGTGAACGCCTGCTGATGGGTAGCCCCGGCACGAGCGATGAGGGGCTGGTGCTCGAGCTGCGCCGACGCCTCAAGTCAGAGGTGCTCGCGTTGAGCCAACACCTGGATCGCGATCTTGTGACGCTCTGGGGCTATGACCGCATCGACTGAGCCCGATCGGCACGCGGCAGACCGCCGCATAGCGATCTTGATCGTCAACGGGTTTCGTAGGCGCGGCAGGTGGGCGCGATTCAACCTCGATCAAGCTCTCAAATATCCCTGGATCGGTATGTGCCTCGACCAGGTCGAGCGTCACTCCCAAGGCTGGGATTACCAGGTGTTCGTGTTCGACAACTCGCATTTGAAATCGCATCGAGCACTCATGCGCAAGCACGCACGCGTATATGTGTTTCCGCCCCGCTGGATTGCGGTCCTTGGGCGCATAGCCAATCGCCTCCCCTTCCCTCATTTCGTTCGCCTACTCGAACGCTCTCACCCGGTTGCACTCGATTACCTCGCGCGCAAGGTGGCAAACGACTTCGACTACATTGTGACGCTCGACAACGACTCCTTCCCCGTACGCGACGACTGGCTGGAAGTGCTCGTCGGTGAATGCGAGCGGGGCGCCGCGATATCAGGCGTACACAGGAATGAGATGGCGCCTGCGATCGCACCGTTCATACATGTCAGCGGCCTGTGCGTGCGCCCGGCGGACCTGCTTGCCTTGAACGTGTCCTTTGGCGAGGGTGCACAACCGGAGATCGAGCACAACCAGGACGTCGGGCAGAGGATTACCTATGAGTTCACCAAGCGCGGACGTACGCTCGCACCACTGGAGCGCAGCAACGCGCTAAATGTCCACTTCCTGATGGGCGCCATCTACGGCGATGTGATCTACCACCATGGCGCGGGCAGCCGTAGGGGAAAGTTCTGGACTTCCACCGACCGTGACAGCGACGATCGCGTTAACGCGGCGCTGCGAGATGCGGCGTTCACCAATCTCGAGCACCTGATCGCGGTGCTACGCGGCGAGGTTGAGAACGATCTGAGGCTGGAGCCCGTCTAGCTCACGACGTGGCGAGCGGCAGCGCTTCGAGCGCCGCTTTGAGCTCATCCACCGACTGGTAGTCCAGCCCCAACAGGTGGTCGTGTCGATGCCGCACGATGCCCTGCTCATCGATCACGATCACCGCTCGCTTGACGCCCAAGCGGGGGGAGAACGCGTCATACGCACGCGCGACGCGCTTATCCACGTCGGCCAACAACGGGACGTTGAGTGCGTACTTGGCGACGAATGCCTCGTGTGATCCGAGATCCTGAGATGAGATGCCCACGACGGTGGCGTCGAGCGCAGCGAAATCCTCAGCCCGATCGCGATAGGAGCAGAACTGTTTGGTGCAAACCATCGTGTTATCGCCGGGATAGAACAACAGCACCACTCGCTCGCCGCGATGCTCTGAGAGCTTGAATGTCCCATCCGTGCCTGGGAGCTCGAAGTCGGGTGCCTGTTCGCCTACCTGCGGGGTCTTGGCCATCTGGCCAGCCTAGCGGATGCGCCTGGGCATGGATGCGGTCGAACCGAAACTGATGCGCGCCCGCGTGTGATGCGCACCCGCGTGCTCATCGGCCTGAGCCTTGCAGCGCGATTACAGACCGTACGCTTCGAGCAGCCTCAGCCAGACCTCGCTGCGGGTGGGAAAGCAGGGGACGGCGTGCCACAGGCGCTCGAGCGGCACTTCGCCGATTACGGCGATCGTGGCCGCGTGCAGGGACTCGGCCACCTCCACGCCGGTGAACGTCGCACCGACGAGCACGCGGCGATCCTCATCCACGATCAGACGGACGCTACCGGGGGCGTCGTGACCGACGAAGCTACCACCGGCGTTGCCGCCGACCGGCTGATCGACGGCCCGCACGTTCAGCCCCGCCTGCGTGGCGCTCGCGAGTGTGTGCCCGACGGCGGCGATCTGAGGCTCGGTGAAGATCACCCGCGGCGCCAGTCGACCATCCGAATGCAGCATCGCATCCCCGCCTGGACGCCCGAGGATGTGCTCGGCAGCCACCCGCGCCTGATACTTGCCCATGTGCGTGAGCAGCACACGGCCGTTGGCATCACCGACCACATACAGCCAGTCGTACCCAGGGACGCGCAGCGTCGCATCGACCTCCACCGGCTCGCCGGGCGCAAGGCCGATCGACTCGAGGCCAAGCTCGTCGGTGCGCGGACGGCGCCCGACGGCTGCGAGCAGCTCCGCACCGACGAGCGAGCGCCCATCCTCGAGCTCCACGGTCACAGGACCGCGTACCCCCTCCACATGGTCGCGCCGCACCGCGGTTGCCTTGACTGTGAGGATCACCTCCACACCATCCGCCACGAGCGCGTCGCGGACCTGCTCGGAGGCGAATTCCTCCTCGCCGGCGAGGAGGAATTCGCGCGCCTCGACGATCGTCACGCTTGCACCCAGAGAGGCGTATGCCTGCGCCATCTCGACTCCCACCACGCCGCCGCCGAGCACGATCAGCGACGAGGGAATCGCCGCGGCAGTAGTCACCTCACGATTCGTCCAAGGGTCGGCCTCGGCCAGGCCCGGGATCGGTGGGATCGCGGCGGCGCTGCCAGGCGCCAGCACGATCGCTCGCCTGGCATGCAGTAGCTCCTCGCCGATCTTCACGGCGCGTTCCCCGACCAGTGAAGCGTGACCGCGTAACAGCGTGATCGAGCGGTCCTCGAGCCACGGCATATGTGACGAGTCGTCGAGATCATGGATCACCTCATCGCGACGGCGCAGCACCGCGGCGACGTCCAGCTCGCCCGTGGCTGCCTCGGCAGCGCCCGGCACACGGCGTGCCTCGGCAAGCGCCTGCGCGGGGCGCAGGAGTGCCTTGGAGGGCATGCACGCGTAGAAGGAGCATTCACCACCGATGAGCTCCTGCTCCACGAGCGCCACCGACAATCCACCGTCGGCGACACGTCCCGCGCACACCTCCCCCGCCGGCCCAGCGCCCACGACCACCACATCGAACTCCCGCACCTCAGCCACGATCACTCCTTATTCTTCTGCCGCGGCAACGCGCTGTCTGCTCGACGCGCGGAGACCTGGACGATAGCCTCGGTCAGATGATGGCGGAATCGCTCGCGGGCCAGCTGCTGCTTGCCTCCCCCACGCTGCTGGACCCGAACTTCGCGCGCACGGTGGTGCTGATTGGCGTGCACAACCCGGACGGCGCGATGGGAGTGGTGCTCAACAGGCCGTCGAACATGACCGTGGGCGAGACGGTGCCACAGTTGCAGGATGCCGTTGGCGAGCTCGAGCAGGTGTATGTGGGTGGCCCCGTTCAGTCCGACTCGGTCGTGTTCCTGGCCGAGTTCCTGGACCCCTCGCCGGCGGGACTGCTGGTGCTCGGCCGCATTGGCTTCCCGGCACCGGATGCCGGCATCGAGGAGCTCGCCGAGGCCACCGCGCGTCGACGGGTGTTCGCGGGACACGCGGGATGGGGTCCCGGGCAGCTCGACGAGGAGCTTGCCAACGAGGACTGGATCGCACATGTTGCCCAGCCTGAGGATGTCTTCACGCAGGCGCCCGATGAGTTGTGGAGCGCGGTGCTGACGCGCAAGGGCGGTAGCTATGCGCTGGTCGCCCGCATGCCGCTTGATCCCAGCGTCAACTGAGATGACGGATAGCCTTACCGGGAGACATCCCGCCACTGGCTAACCTTGCCCTGAGCCGCCGTCAGCGAAACCCCCTTCCCGCCGACCGTCTGGAGTCCCGTCTTGCTGAAACTCGCCCGCTGGTCGACAACGCATCGCCTCTACGTCGCGATCGGATGGGTCGTGCTGTTGATCGTCGTCAACGCCATCGCACAGTCCGCTGGCACGGAATATTCGAACAACTTCACGTTGCCGAGCTCTGACGCCCAGCGTGCCTCGGATCTACTGCAACGCAGCTTCCCCGCTCAGGCCGGTGACCGCGACACGATCGTCTACAAGGTCAGCTCGGGCAGCGTGCTGGACCCGGCGGTGCGCTCGCGGATGCAAGCGATGTTCGCGCAAGTCGCACGCCTACCCCATGTGACCTCGGTGATCAGCCCGTATGCGGATGCCGCAGGCAAGTCGATCTCGGCCAACCGGCAGATCGCTTTCGCGACGGTCGTGTTCGACGAGAAAGCCAATCTGCTGCCCGTGAGCGCGCCGGAACGAGTCGTCGCGGTGGCACAGGCAGCCGCCAAGCCGGGCCTCGAGGTGGAGCTCGGCGGACAGGCGATCGAGGCGACCAAAAAACCCGGCTTTGGGATATCCACAGCGGTTGGCCTGCTCGCGGCGATCGTGATCCTGTTGCTGACGTTCGGCTCGCTGATCGCGATGGGCCTGCCGATCCTGACGGCGCTGGCGGGTCTGGGCACGGGACTCGGCGTGATCGCGCTGTTCACGCACGTGGTCGATACCCCCAACTTCTCATCAGAGCTCGCGGCGATGATCGGGCTGGGCGTGGGGATCGATTACGCGCTCTTCATCCTCACGCGCTTTCGCGAGGCCTACGCGACGCCCGGATCGACGTTCCAGAACTCGCGTGAGTCGGTCGTGCGGGCGATCGACACCGCCGGCCGGGCCGTGCTGTTTGCGGGCTCAACCGTCGTGATCGCGCTGCTGGGGATGATGCTGCTCGGCGTCGACTTCCTGTACGGGGTCGCGATCTCGGCTTCGATCGGCGTGCTGTTGGTGATGCTCGCTTCGCTGACGCTGCTGCCGGCGCTGTTGACGCTAGCCGGTGGACGCGTGGCCGCCGGCGGTCGCCGCGCGCGAGCACGCGCACGCGCGGCAGCGCAGGCCGGCGCGAGCAGGACGACGCCAGTGCCGGTGGGTAATGGCGCGGTGGGCAGCGGCGGCATGTGGATGCGCTGGAGCGCGTTTGTTCAGCGACGGCCGTGGACGATCGCTGGCTTGGCGGCGCTCGTGATGCTGTTGATCGCTGCACCGGCAACCGCGCTACGGCTGGGATCGAGCGATGCGTCGAACGACCCAGCCAACCAGACCACCCACAAGGCGTACGAGCTGCTGGCGCAGGGCTTCGGCGAAGGCTTCAACGGGCCGCTTTTCGTCGTCGCGAAAGTCCCCAACCCGCAGCAGGAAGCCGCCGAGAATGGCGTGCTGACGAACGCTGCGGAAAGTGCACAGAAGGCGCGGGTGCAAACGTTGAGCGCGGCGATCGCCGCAACGCCGGGCGTCGTGGCAGTGGCACCGGCGAAACTCAATCCCGCGGGCGACGTGGCAACGATCACGGTCTACCCGCACTCGTCCCCCCAGGCATACGCGACCAGCCAACTGGTGGCGCAGCTACGTGAACACGTGATCCCGCCCGTCGCCAAGCGCACGGGGATGACGGCGTACGTGGGCGGAGTGACGGCAGGAGCGGTCGACTTCGCGGCCGTGCTCGCGCACAAGCTGCCGCTGTTCATCGGCGTCGTCGTGCTGCTCTCAGCGCTGTTGCTGCTGGTCGTCTTCCGCTCGCTCGTGATCCCGTTGCAGGCCGCCGTGATGAACCTCTTGAGCATCGGCGCGTCGCTGGGCGTGATCGTGGCGATCTTCCAGTGGGGCTGGTTCGGATCGCTGATGGGCACCCAGCAGGGGCCAATTGAGTCGTTCATCCCGGTGATGCTGTTCGCGATCGTCTTCGGGCTGTCGATGGACTACGAGGTGTTCCTGGTCTCACGCATGCACGAACGCTGGACGATCACGCGTAGCAATCCACGCGCGGTCGCTGAAGGGCTGGCTCTGACCGGGCGTGTGGTGACGGCCGCGGCGGCGATCATGGTGTGCGTGTTCCTGTCGTTCGTGCTCGGCGAAGAACGCGTGATCAAGGAGTTCGGGCTGAGCCTGGCAAGCGCGGTGTTCCTCGACGCGCTGGTCGTCCGTTGCATGCTGCTGCCGGCAACATTGCACTTGATCGGGAGGATCACGTGGAGCCTGCCGAGCTGGCTCGACCGCCTGATCCCACGGGTGAGTGTCGAGGGCACGCTGCAGCACGATGAGGACCACGGCGGGAATCCCGCAGGGACGGGGTTGCCAACCACGCCTGCAACGCGGGCACGGGCCGGCGTGGCGACAGAGGGAGCGGAAGGCTGAGCCAACTGCGGCGGAGGGCGGCGCTCGCCCTTGCGCTCTTGGCGGTGGCACTTGCCGCGGGGGCACCCGGCGCACTGGCACGGACTGTTCCGCCACACGGCTCGGTGCTGCTCGTGTTCGTGCCCACCGGCGAGCGTGAGCTTGCGAGCATCGCTGGCCTGTCGGTGGGTGTCATGTCCGCCAGCCAGGGGGAATACTCACCCGCGCAGATGCTGCTCGATATCAGCCAGGGCGCACGCGTTGCCGGCTCTGCCTATCCACACGCGCGCCCACCGCGACTGTCGCTGACGGTCTCCGGCACGGAAGGGTTCGTCACCGGCTGGCAGGCAGCGCGCGAGCGTGCCGAAAGCGCCCCGCAACTGTTGCGGCCGGGTCTGCTCGCGAGCCAGATCCCGGGCGGAGCGAGCTATGTGGGGGTCACGGGAGCAGCTGACCTGGATGGGGTGCTCGCGGCAGACCGTGACGGCCGTCTCGCGAGCGTTTCACTCGGCCCGGCCGCGACGTTGCCTGCGCGCGTGGCCGGCGCCAGCCGCCACCGACACCTGGTCGTAGCGGACCTTCCGGGCGGCGATCAGGGACGTGCCGAGCTGTTGGCGCTGAGCGAGTCGCGCCCGCCAGGCGAGCTGTTGCTCGTGGTGCAACGCGTCGCCGGCGCGACTGCCGGCGAGTTGCTGTGGAGCGCTGCCGCCGGACTACCGGGCGGGGGCTCGAAGGAGCTCAGCTCGCCGAGCACCGATGAGCGCGGGCTGATCGCGTCGTTTGACTTGGCGCCGACGATCCTGGCGCACCTGAGCGAGGTTGCCACATCGCAGATGCGCGGCAAGGCGATCGTGACGGACGGCCCGTTGCGCTCTTCGAGCCTGCGCAGCCTGATGGCGCGTCTGCGGGTGATCGGGAGCAGGCGCCTGAAGGCGCTTGGCTTCCTGCTGTGCGCGTGGGCATTGCTGCTGGTGCTGGCGGCGCCGAGGCGCCGAGCACGAGCCTGGGCTATGCGCGCGGGTGCGCTCGGGGTTCTATGGGCACCAGTGGCGGTGTTGATCACGGCGGCACTCGAGCCGAGCGCATCCGTGGAGTACGCGACGATCGCGCTCGTCTGCATGGCGCTTGGCGCCGCGACCGACGCATTGGTGCCTTGGCCGCGCGCCGTGCTCGCACCGGCGCTCGCAGCCGTGCTCGGGCTCACGTTCGACGCGCTGGCGGGCACGCAGCTATTGGTGCGCTCGCTGCTCGGCCCGGACCCGATCCTTGGCGCGCGCTTCTACGGCTTCGGCAACGAGCTGAAGTCAGGGCTGGCGGTACTCGTGCTGGCGGCCGTCGCGGCAGCGCTTTACCCATCCGTGCGCGGCGCACGGGCGGCATTGACGATGGTCGCTGTCGGTGCGATCCTCGCCATTGTTGAGGGCTCGGCGCGGATCGGCGCTGGCGTGGGCGGCGTGATCCTGGTGAGCTTCGCAACCGCCATCGCCACCGCGATGCTGGTGCCCGGCGTGCCCACCCGCAAGCGTACGCTGATGGTACTCGCGAGCCCGATCGTGGGGCTGGTGGGATTGGCGACAATCGACCTCGCGACAGCGCACGGCAGTGGCCACTTCACGGGCAGCGTCCTGGATGCCCGTTCAGCGGACGATCTGCGCGACATCGTCGTGCGCCGCTACAGCGCCGCGTGGAGAGAGTTGCGCGAAGGCGCGATGCCAGTGGCTACCGGCCTTGCGCTCGTGTATACGGGGCTGGGCCTACGCTGGCGCGCTCGCCTGCTCGCCCCCGTCAACGGCGATCCAGCCTGGCTTGCAGCGCTCGCCGGTG
>DATHLT010000215.1:0-38705 GCA_035487855.1 Solirubrobacteraceae bacterium | reverse complement strand
GCTCGCCGCGAAGCCGGTCTTAGCGAGTCGCCCACTGCCGTCGACGCCGAGCCCGATGAGCGGGCGGCTGTCAGCGCGCTTGCAGATGTTGACGGCGAGCCAGGCGAGACAGACGAGGATGGCCTACAATCCAAGCCTCGGCGTCGTGGCCGTAGGGGCGGGCGGCGCCGTTCGGCTGCCAAGGCCAAGGCGACCCCCGAATAGCCGACAGCCAGTCCGGCGTGAGCCGGCAAGCGCGGCCCTGACAAGCCAGAGGAATCGAGACACACAGATATGTACGCGATCGTGAAGACCGGCGGCAAGCAGTACCGCGTTGAGCGGGGTCAGAAGCTGCTCGTAGAGCGCCTGGCTGCCGCCGAGGGTGCGGTGGTGCAGCTCGAGCCGCTGATGTACCGCTCAGACGAGGCCGTGTTCGACAAGGCTGGACTCAAAGACGTGAAGGTGACCGCCACGATCGTGGCCCACGTCCGTGGCGAGAAGCTGCGGGTTTTCAAGTTCAAGCCCAAGCGCGGCTACAAACGTCGCACCGGCCACCGCCAGGACCTGACCCAGATCGAGGTCACCGAGATCACCTCCGGGAGCGCAAAAGGGGCGGCCAAAGCGAGCAAAGCCAAAACGGCTGACGCTCCCAACGAGACGCCCACGGCGAGCAAGGAGACGAGCGCAGATGGCTCATAAGAAGGGGCTCGGCTCGAGCCGCAACGGCCGTGACTCAAACGCTCAGCGCTTGGGTGTGAAGACATTCGCCGGAGAGTCGGTGACCGGCGGCGAGATCATCGTGCGCCAGCGCGGCACCCGCTTCAAGCCCGGCGCCGGCGTCGGCATCGGCAAAGACGACACGCTGTACGCGCGTGCTGCCGGAACGGTGCAGTTCACCACCGGCTGGCGCGGTCGAGTCGTGAGCATCCTGCCGAGCGGCGACTCACAAGACTGAGGGTGCGCCCCGCCTCCCCGCGGCGTGGCGCATTTCTGCTTGCCGCGGGGCGAGCTGCCTTGGGAGTGGCCGTCCTCACCGCGCCCGAGCAGGTCACCGCCAGGTGGCTGGGGGATGACAGTGCCAAGCTGCCCGTCGTGGGTGATCTCGCACGCTCGCTCGGAGCTCGCGATCTCGCGCTTGGTCTCGCGGCGCTAAAGACGCTCGACGAGCCTGCAGGGCCATACATACAGGCCGCGTGCGCTGTAGTTGACTCTGTTGACATGGTTGCCACGATCCTCGCTCGCGATGCACTGCCCCGTAAAGGGGTGCTCGGCACCGTGGCACTCGCCGGCGCTGCCGCCGCTGCGGGCTTCTACTTCTCGCATCGCCTCGCGCACACCCGATAGGCCTGGTCCACGGGCAGGCTTGCTGGGCTCGGGCATGCATCGCGTCGGCCACGCCTTGCGCGACGCGCGCTAACCCGCCTGGGCGGTCGGGCGCACCAGAATCTCGTTCACGTTCACATGCGGGGGCTGGGAGACCGCATACATCACCGCACGCGCGATGTCGTCGTCCTCGAGCGCGTCCGTGGGTCGGTTGTCGAAGAACGGCGTGTCGGTCATGCCCGGCTCGATCAACGTCACCCTGATCCCCGTGCCATGCAGATCCTGGCGGGCAGCCTCGCCCATGGCGGTGACCGCGTGCTTGGTGCACGAGTACATCGAGCCCGGCAGCGCCCGCCGTCCGGCGACGCTCGATGTCAGCAGCAGATGTCCCCGCGAATCCGTCAGCGCTGGGATCGTCGCCCTCAGCGTCAGCGCTGCGCCATACACGTTCGTGAGCACCATCTCCCGCCAGTGCTCAGGCGTGTCCTTCAGAAAGCCACGGGCACCGCCAAAGCCGGCGTTGGCAAAGGCCACATCTAGCCGCCCGAACGTGTTGAGCGCGGCCTCCACCATCTGCTGTTGCTGCTCCCACTCGCTCACGTCGCACCGGACCGCCAGCGTCCGCTCCGCGCCGCCGAGCTCATCGGCGAGCGTTTGCAGCCGCTCCAGCGAGCGTGCCGCCAGTACCAGCCGCCAGCCTTCCTCGTGCGCTCTTCGTGCCGTCGCGGCACCAATCCCCGACGACGCGCCGGTGATCAAAAAGACACGGTCTTTACTGGGCGGGGTCTCGTTGCTCATGCGCTATCTGCTCCTTTTGCCAAGGCTTGGACGGATGCGGAGCCTCTACCCATAGCCGATCCACGAGTGGGGATCGGTGCGCTGCTGTCACGATGAGTCCGCGATGCTGCACGATCGAGCGAGAATCCACGTCCAAGCAGGCGCCGGCGGCGACGGCTGCCTGAGCTTCCGCCGGGAAGCGCACGTGCCACGCGGCGGCCCCGACGGCGGCGACGGCGGGCACGGCGGCGACGTGGTGTTCGTGTGCGACGACTCGTTGCGCGATCTGCAGAGCTTCCGCCGCAGAGCCCACTACCGAGCCGGCCGTGGCGGTCACGGCGAGGGCGGGCTTCGCCACGGCGCCGACGGGGAGACGCTCACCATCAAAGTGCCGCCGGGAACGGAGATCGTCGGACGCGAGGACGAGGGCGACCTTACAGGGCGCCGCTGGGAGCTACTGGCAGCCGGCCAGAACACCACGGTTGCCAAGGGTGGCAGCGGTGGCAAAGGCAACAAGCGCTTCGCCACCCCTACACGCCAGGCCCCCCGCTTCGCCGAGCGCGGGCTCGTCGGCGAGGAAGGCTGGCTCGATCTGCAGCTGAAGCTGCTCGCGGACATCGGCCTGGTGGGCCTGCCCAACGCCGGCAAGTCCTCACTCATCTCCCGCCTGACCCGCGCCGCGCCAAAGGTTGCCGACTACCCCTTCACCACGCTTTCGCCCGTGCTGGGAGTATTGGAAGGCGACGAACGCCAGTTGGTCGTCGCTGACATCCCCGGGTTGATCGAGGGCGCAAGCGAGGGCGCGGGACTCGGCCACGACTTCCTCGCCCATGTCGAGCGCACGCGCCTACTCGTACACGTGCTCGACATCGCCCCCGAGATGTCTGGCGGCGAGGAGGCCGACGCGCGTGCAAACCACGCCACGATCGAGCACGAGCTAGCCGCGCACGACGAGCGTCTCGCACGGCTGCCCCGCGTGCTCGCGCTCTCCAAGATCGACCTCGTGCCCGCCGAGCGCATCGTCGCGAGCGTCGCCGCGTGGCGGGAGCGCCTCGGGCCCGATGTCCCCGTGGTCGCCACCTCCAGCGCCACTGGCGCCGGAGTGCGCGAGCTGGGGGATCTGTTGCTGCGCCTCGTGCCCGACGCCATGCCCGGCGGCGCGGCGCTGGCGGACAGATCCCGCGGGGGAGAAGATGAGCTCGTCGAGCACATGGTGTTTCGCCCTCACGTCAGTGCCGGCTTTCAGGTCGAACAGCTCGCGGACGGCGCGTACGCGGTCAAGGGCCGCGGCATCGAGCGGCTGCTCGCCCGCTTCGACATCGACAACGAGGACGCCATGGCCTACCTGGAGGGCAGGCTGCGCAAGATCGGTGTGCTCGGCGCGCTCGAGGCCAAGGGCTTCCAGCCAGGTGATGAGATCGAGATCGCCGGCGTCACGTTCGAGCTGGACCCGCAGGAGTAGGCGAGGGGCCTTCAAGGCCTATAACCTATAGGTTATAATCCTGGATTGAGATGCCTCAGTCGGCTTTGCTCAAAATCGCACGTACCCGCGCTGGACTCACGCAAGTTGAGCTCGCCCGTCGACTCGGCATCAGCCAGGCAGCGGTAGCCAAGCTCGAGGGGCCACACGCGAACCCCACGGTCACAACACTTGAAAGCGCGCTGCGGGGGGCTGGACAACAGCTCGTGTTGACCACTCAGCCGCTGAAACGGGGCATAGACGAGACACTTGTGTTCGAGCAGCTCAGGCTGAGCCCGGAGCAAAGGCTCACACAGCTCGAACGGATGTACGAGTGGGGGCGCGAACTCACCCTCGCCGGAGCCGGAGCACGTGGCGAGCCAGCCTGACTACCACCCAGCAGCGCTGGTACAGGCATTGGTGGACGGAGGAGTCGACTTCGTGATCGTTGGCGGGGTCGCGGTTGTCTTGCAAGCGATGCCGCGTTTTACCAAGGATCTCGACATCTGTTACGGGACCGCACAGGATAACCTCGACGCGCTCGGCCGTGTGCTCGTCGGACTGGCAGCGCGGCTACGAGGTATTCCGGCGACCGTGCCGTTCGTCCCCGATGGACGCTCCCTGCGTCAGACACAGATGCTGTGCTTGACGACGCCAGCTGGGGACATAGATCTGCTGGTCGATCCGGAAGGATCTCCTGGCTACGAGACGCTGCGCGAACGTGCAAGCGTGATGGAGTTGAGCGGGCGAAGTGTGCGCGTGGCTTCAATAGCCGACATGCTTGCGATGAAGCGTGCTGCTGGACGACCACAGGACCTCATCGACATCGAATCTCTCGAAGTTGCCAGAGAGCTTGGCAGCCGACCGCGAAGTCGTTCGAACTGACCGTCTACGCTGCGTCAGCCGATGAGACGTGTCGTCATCAAGCTCGGATCGAGCGTGGTCGCAGACCCCGAGGGCACTCCCCGCATGGATGTGCTCGCGGGCGTGTGCGACCAGTTGGCCGCCCTGCATCGCGCAGGCGATGAGGTGATCGTCGTCACCAGCGGCGCAATCGCGCGGGGGATGCGCGTAATGAACCTGCCCCAGCGACCCACCACCACTGGTGCGCTTCAGGCCGCCAGCGCCGTCGGCCAAGGCAAGCTCTACAGGATCTACGACGAGCTGCTGCGCGAACGCGAGATCACCAGCGCCCAGGTGCTGCTCACGTTCTTCGACATGAGCGCCCGCACGCATTACCTCAACGCCCGCCAGACGCTCACCACGCTGCTCGAGTGGCACGTGCTGCCAGTCATCAACGAGAACGACACCACCGCCACCGACGAGATCTCCTTCGGCGACAACGACTTCCTCGCCGCCCAGGTCGCGGTGCTGGTGGCCGCCGACGAGCTGGTCCTGATGACCGACATCGACGGTCTCTACACAGCCGACCCGCGGCTGCACCCCGATGCCCACATCGTCGCCGAGGTCAGCGACTTCGACGCGCTCGAGGACCTGGAGATCGGACACACCACCTCGCCACTCGGGTCCGGCGGCATGCGTTCCAAGGTGGTCGCCGCCGAGATGGCCACCGCTGCGGGGATCCCCACTGTGATCTGTAACGGTGTGCGTGCCCAGGCGCTCGCGGCCGTGCTCGCGGGTGAGCGCGAGGGCACACGCTTCGCCGCACGCGAGGCGCGCTACTCGAGCTTCAAGCTGTGGCTGAAGTACGCCAAGCCATCCCGTGGCACGCTCGTCATCGATGCTGGCGCCGTACGCGCCGTTCGCGACGGCAGCGCAAGTCTTCTGCCCGTGGGCATCGTCAGCGTTCTCGGTGAGTTCGATGCCGGCGACGCCGTCGACATCGCCGAGCCGCCCGAGTCGCCAGACAACGATCGACAGCATGGACGAACCCTCGCCAAGGGAATCTGTAGCTACTCCGCCGAGGAGCTGCGTAGCGTCCTCGGGCTGAAGTCAGAGGACGTGCGCAACATCCTGCCCCGCGCCAGCGACGAGGCTGTCCACCGCGACTACCTTGTCGTGGACTGAAAACCGGCAGCCCTTACCCAAAGCCGACAGCCCGTACTCTGTACGCATGGCAGTAGCCGTCCCAGCAGTCGCCGACATCGCCAGCAAGGCCAAGCTCGCCGCCCGCACGCTCGCGCAAACCGACACAGCCGTCAAGGACGCCGCGTTGGAGGCGATTGCCGCCGCGCTCGAAGATCGCATCGAGGAGATCCTCGAGGCCAACGCCCGCGACATGCAGCTCGGGCTCGAAGCCGACATCGGCGACGCGCTGCTCGACCGCCTACGCCTAGACCACGCACGCGTCGCTGCCATCGCCCGCGCCGTGCGCCAAATCGCCGCCCTGGCTGACCCCGTCGGCGAGGTGATCGACGGGCACCGCCTGCCCAACGGCCTCGACGTGCGCAAGGTACGCGTGCCGCTGGGCGTCGTCGCGGTCGTCTACGAGGCGCGGCCCAATGTCACCATCGATGCCGCGTCCCTGTGCCTGAAGTCCGGCAACGCCATCATCCTGCGTGGATCCTCATCAGCCGCCCACTCCAACGCCGCGCTCGCACAGATCGCTGCCCAATCTGCCATCACCGCCGGATTGCCCGACGGCTGCGCCAGCCTCGTCGCCGGTGGTGGACGCGAGGAGCTCGCCGAGCTCGCCACGCAGAGCGACAGCGTCGATCTGATCATCCCTCGCGGCGGCGAGAGCCTCAAGCAAGCGCTCCAGGCGGTAGCCACCGTGCCTGTCATCTACGCCGCCTCCGGCAACTGTCACGTGTACGTCGACGCCAGTGCCGACCTCCAGCAGGCCCAGCAGATCGTCATCAATGCCAAGACCCAGCGTCCTGGCGTTTGCAACGCAGCCGAGACGCTGCTCGTCCACCAGCGCATCGCCGATGAGTTCCTGCCGCAGATACTCAGCGCGCTCGCCGCCGCCCGCGTGAGCGTCCGCGCCGACGCGCGCACACACGACGCGCTCGCTCGCCACAGCGATATCCCCAATCTAAATATCCAAGACGCAACCGAGCTAGACTGGGCTACTGAGTACCTCGCGCCCATCATCGCCGTGCGGGTCGTCGACTCCACCGAGCAGGCCATCGAGCACATCGGAAGCTACGGCAGCGGGCACTCCGAGGCGATCGTCACCCGTGACACCGCCGCCGCTCGCGCGTTCCAGCTCGGCGTCGACGCCGCCTGCGTATATGTCAACGCCTCCACCCGCTTCACCGACGGCGGCGAGTTCGGCATGGGCGCAGAGATCGGCAACTCCACCCAGAAGCTGCACGCACGCGGGCCCATCGGCCTGCGCGAGCTGTGCACATTCAAGTACCTCGTCGAAGGCGACGGGCACGTCCGCGCTTGAGCGGCCCGCCGGCGTGGCCGACCGGTCTCACACCCGCGAGCAATCGCTCGGCATCCTCGGTGGGACGTTCAACCCGCCCCACCTCGGGCATCTCGCAGTCGCCCGCCACGCCCAACAAGAGCTCGGCCTCGAACGGGTTCTGCTCGTGCCAGCCCACACTGCTCCATACAAGTCCCGTGGCACGGGAGGGCAAGATGGCTCGCGGGCGGCGGGCGGTTCGAAGGCCGTTGGCGGCTCGATTGAGGCCGGTGGCTCCGGCGACGGTGGCGGGCTGGGCGCAAATGATCCAGGTCCTCAGCACCGCCTGCGCATGTGCCAGCTCGCAGTAATGGATGAGGATGGCCTGTCCGTGTCCGCTGTGGAGGTGGAGCGTGGCGGGCTGTCCTATACCGTGGATACCTTGAGATCCATACACGCCACTTATCCCCACGCGCAGCTGACGTTCATCGTCGGCGCTGACACCGCCAGCACGCTCGGCTCCTGGCGCGAACCCGCACAGCTGCTCGAGCTGGCGCAGTTGGCGGTTGCCACGCGCGATGGTACTGCCCGCCAGCGGGTGCTCGAAGCGCTCGACGCCGTGACAGCCTTGGCTGCCGCCGGCGAGGGCGAGCGCAAGGGCGGCAAGGAGCCCAGCGTGGGGGCTGCTGTGCGCTTCCTGGAGATGCCTGCCATCGAGGTGTCCTCATCGGCCGTCCGCGAGCGCGTAGCACGGGGAGAAGCCATCGATCAGCTCGTGGGACCGGCTGTCGCCGGCTACATCGCCGAGCAAGGCCTGTATCGAGTTGGCGCGGCGGTAGGGCGATGAGCTCCACGAGTGAGCCCTTGCTGGGGGAGGCACTGCTGGGCGCAATCGTCCGCTTCGCCGAGGACAAGAAGGCCATCGACGTCGTCGAGCTCGACCTGCGTGGGGTACTCGGCTACACCGACTACTTCCTCGTCTGCTCCGGCAACACCGGCCGCCAGGCCAAGGCCATCCACGACGGCATCCTCGAGGGGCTCAAGCACGAGCACGACACACTGCCCCGCAAGGTCGAGGGCTCAGCCGACGGGGGCTGGATCCTGATGGACTACTTCGACGTGGTCGTGCACATCTTCACCCCCGAGACACGCGAGTTCTATCGCCTCGAGCAGCTCTGGGGCGAAGCACCCGCGCGCGTTGCCAGCGAGCGCCAGTGACGTTGCCTGGCACGGGCTGCTCGGCACGAGCTGCTTGGCACGGGGAGGCGCCCATAATCGGAAACGCCAGCTGGGAACTATCCAAATCCGGTTGACTACTCGCAGCCGCGGGCGTTAGGGTCGCTGCAATAGCGTCGCCGAGGGAGCGGCGCGATGGACAGAGGGGAACTATGCACTACTCGATCGCAGATCGCCGGCGCCATCAGCTTGCGCTCGTCTGCGCTGCGCTGATCGCAGCATCATTCACGTACGCACTTACCTCGCTCGTCGCCACGGCTCATGCCGAAGGCCCCGGGTCGGGCACGGCCACGGTCGTCAGCCTCGGAGACTCGTTCATCTCCGGAGAGGCCGGACGCTGGGCGGGTAACACCGACGAAAGCTCATCCAAGACCGACGCGCTGGGTTCGACTGCCTACTACGACAACTCCACCAACACGGGCGAACTGATCAAAGGCTGCCACCGCTCCAAGTCAGCTGAGGTGTACATCGGCGGCGGCGTCAACGGCGAGAACCTCGCCTGCTCCGGTGCCAAGACGACCAGCTTCACTACCGAAGGACTGTTCAAGCCGGGCATCGACTTCTACAACTCCGGTGGCAACGAAGGCCAGGCACTGATGCTGCAGAACTTCGCCGCCAGCCACAACGTCAAGCTCGTGGCACTGTCCATCGGAGGCAACAACTTCAACTTCGCCGGCATCGTGACGACTTGCGTGGAGGACTTCTTGGAGTCGACCTTCTTTGACGACTTCTACTGCAGCGAAGAAAGCTCTGTCACGAACAACTTCACCTCCGGCAACGTCTCCAAAGTCAAGGGTGAAATCGAAACCGCCATCAAAAATGTGGCCACGGCCATGACCAACGCTGGCTACACGAGCTCGCAGTACACGATCCTCGTGCAGAACTACCCCTCGCCGATCCCCAACGGCTCGGAATTCCGCTACACGCAGAGCGGCTACAGCAGGCAGTTCACCGGCGGCTGTGGGTTCTGGAACAAAGACGCCAACTACGCTAACGCAACGATGCTGCCGACGATCGACAGCGCCGTGCTCGGTGCCGCCTCCGGCGTCGGCCTGTCGAACGTGAAGACCATGGAACTGAGCTCCGCGTTCAACAGTCACCGCCTGTGCGACAAAGGCGTGGGGCTGCTCGAGGAAGAGGGCCTGTCGAACTGGAAAGCCACCGAAGCGGTCAACAAGAGCGAGTGGTTCAACCAGATCCGCACGATCGAAACGATCACCGGTCCGTACGAACTCCAGGAAGACATCCACCCCAACTACTGGGCGCAGCTGGGGCTACGCAACTGCCTCACCCAGGCCTACAACGCCGGCACGCCCAAGGGCGGTACCTGCACCACCTCCGGCACGGGTCTCAACTCGGCCGGCGAGCCGAACATGTCGCTGCACTAGTCGCAGCGACAGACTCAACGGCCGGCCAGCGGTGCCGGGGCGGAGCCCATCCGTCCCGGCACCCGGCCGTCGGCTGGGCGCCCGGCCGTCGGCTGCGAAGATGCGCGCGTGAGCTCACCGCGTCCCCACCGTGCGCCGCGCGTCAGCGCGGTGATGCGCGAAGGCGAGCAGGTGACACCGCTCGAGCTGTTCTTCGACCTCGTGTTCGTGCTGGCGCTCACGCAATGCACCACGCTGATCGACCGCACGCCCACTTGGGAGGGAATGGGCAAGGGCCTGCTCGTGCTCGGCGTCTTGTGGTGGTCGTGGACCGGCTATGCCTGGCTGACGAGCGTTGTCGACCCCGAGGAGGGAACGGTGCGCCTGGCGATGTTCGCCGCGATGGCAGCGTTCCTCGTCGCGGCGCTATGCGTGCCTGGAGCATTCGGTCCGGAGGCGCTGCTGTTCGCGTGTGCGTATGCCGCCGTGCGCGCCGCCCACATCGCGCTGTTCGTGATCGCCAGCCGTGAGGATCCCGAGTTGCGTCACTCGGTGCTCGGCCTGTCGGTCAGCACCGCCATCGGTGTGGGTCTGCTGATCGCCGCTGCCTTCACCGACGGCGGCTTGCAACTTGGACTTTGGGGTCTGGCGCTGGTGCTCGACCTCGGTGGGCCGCTTCTGTTTGGCATCGACGGCTGGAAGCTCGTGCCCGCTCATTTCGCCGAGCGTCACGGCGCGATTGTGATCATCGCTCTCGGCGAGTCGATCGTCGCCATCGGCATCGGCGCGCGCCCCACGATCGGTGCGGGCGTCGTCGCGGCAGCGGTGCTGGGAGTGGTCATCGCGGCGGCGCTGTGGTGGGCGTACTTCGACGTCGTCGCGATCGTCGCCGGCAGACGCCTCCAGCGCGCGGGGGAAGGACGCGAACGCAACCAGATCGCGCGCGACTCCTACTCCTACATGCACCTGCCGATGGTCGCCGGCATCGCGCTGATCGCCGTCGGCATCAAGCGCACGTTGATCGGCGTGGACGACCCCTTGAAATTCGTCCCCGCTGCTGCGCTGTTGGGCGGCGCGGCGCTGTATCTGCTCGCACACGTGGCCTTCCGCCTGCGCAACATGCACTCGCTCAGCACCAGGCGGCTGGTGTGCGCGATCGTGCTGCTCGCGCTCGTGCCCGCAGGTGCCGCGCTGCCTGCGCTCGCCACACTAGGCGTGCTCGCCGCGGCGCTCGTCGCGTTGATCAGCTACGAGGCGGTGCGCTACGCAGACGTCCGCGATCGTGTGCGCCACCAGCCCGTCGGTGCAGGCATCGTCGGCTCCTAGCGCCCGACCCGCCAGCGCCGGTCAGTACTCGGGCACCGCCCGTGTGCTGGGCGGCGTAGGCATCAACACCAGCACCCCCGCCTGCATTGCCACAGCCAGTCCGGTCGCCAGCGCGAAGGACGCCGCTATGTCGAGTCGGTGTAGCGCTAGCGCCAGCGTGAAGCAGAACAGCGCGAACGCGCCGAAGCCACCCACCAGCCCCCGCAGCAGCCGCAACAGCTCGTCGTTGCCCCGCTGTGCGTGCGTGAACGTCGCAAGCACCGTCGTGATGATCGGAAACGGTGCCAACAGGCCGCTCAGCTGCGGGCCCAGCCAGCCGGAGATTGCCGTCAGCGCGAGCACCAGGGCCAGTGCACATGCGCCGCGCACGGGTAGATCCCACGCGGGCGGCGCGTCGTGCTCGAGCATCTCCGGGCCGGGGCGGGGAAGAGCGATCAGCGCCACCAGCAACGTTGCTGCCACCAGTGCGAGCGCGCCTCCAAGCGGCAGCGACAGCGCGCTGAACAGAGCTGTGGCCACTGCGAACGCCAGCCACCCGGCGAGCATCGCCGCGCCCCAGAACATGCGTGCGGCGAGGTGGCCGTAAACCACCACGAACGCGATCAGCGAGACCAGGCCGAGCAGCGTGCCTGCCGCTGCGCCCGCTGCGAACTCACGTCCATGCGCGAGCGCATACACCAGCAGGATCGGGCCTGCCACCACCGGCAGCCCACCGATCAGCCCACCCACGCGCGACCCGAAGCGACGGGCGACGAGCGACGCTCCCATCACAAAGCATGGGGCGAGCAGCACCTTGACGGCAAGCAGAGCCACCCGAAGATGATTGCGCAGGCGCCGTCGATGCGCTCAGGCGATAGCCGGCACCGCCGCCTGCGCGGAGCTGTTCTCGCCGCGGATATGAGGGCGATCGCGAAGCTCCACGAGGCTTCCGCCCGCAGGGCTGATCGTGATGCTGCGCCTGCGGATTCGCTCCGCTCGTTCTCCCACCGGCCGCAGCTCGCAGCGCTCGAGCACCGCCCGCAGCGCGATTCTCATCTCCAGCAGCGCGAAGCTCGCACCCAGGCAGCGCCGACGTCCGCCGCCAAACGGGATCCACGTGTACGTCCCCGGCGGTTGTCCACCCTCCTGCTCGAGGAACCGCTCCGGGCGAAACGCCTGTGGGTCGGGGTAGATGTCAGGGTCGTGATGCACGAGGTAGGCGCTTGCCACCAGTGCCACCCCCGGCGGATAGTGCACGCCTCCGATCTCCACAGGCTTCTTCGTCAGGCGCGGCTCGGCGTTGGGGAGCACCGGGCGCAGGCGCAGGATCTCGTTGATCGTCGCGTTCAGGTAGTCCTCGGCTGCCCCTGCGTCCAGCTCCTGGTAGAGGCGTCCCAACACCACCGGCTCGCGGGCGAGACGCTCGAATGCCCACGACAGCTGCGACGCGGTCGTCTCGTGGCCGGCCACCAACGCCGTCATCAGCTCGTCGCGCAGCTCCTGAACGCTCATCTGCGAGCCATCTTCGTGGCGCGCGGCCAGCAGCAGTGCAAGCACGTCTGGGCTACTCGTCACATCCTCGGTGGTGACCTGTTCGCGGCGCTCGTCGATTAGCGCGAAGATCAGCTCATCGACGCTCGCGCTCAGGCGTTCGAAACGCGCCGCTGGAGTGATTGGCGCGAGCCAGGTCGGGGGAGGGGGAAGCAGCGACAGCGGGCTCGCGCCGAATGCCAAGATCTTCGTCAGCAGCTCGCGCAGGGAATCGAGTCGTGCGCCGCTCTCCAGGCCAAACACCGCGCGCAGGACGATCTCGAGCGTCAGCTGCTGTAGGCGCGGGTGCAGCTCCACCGGCTCTCCACGAGGCCAGTCGGCAACCTCGCTATCGGCCAGTTCGCGCATCAGCCCTGCCAGGCGCTGCATGTTCTCACCGTGGAACGCGGGCAGCAGCAGCTTGCGCTGTTCCAGGTGCGGTCCCTCATCAAGCAAGATCACCGAATGGGCGCCCACGATTGGTTCGAGGATGCGCGCGCCCTCGCCGGGATGGAGGACGTCGGGCGGCGCTTGGAAGATCTGCTTGATCTCATCCGGGTCGGAGATCATCACCAGCGGTGGCTGTCCAACCAGCCGTTGGGTGAAGCGCTTGCCGTAACGAGCCTTACAGCGCTCGAGGAAGGCTGTCGGGCGAGACCACGTGCCGAGCGTCTGTAGCAGCGCCGGCATGCGCGGGCCAGGGGGGAGCTCGTCGTACATCGACATCCTCGTTTCAGGCCGCCTATATTGGTATACTGATGAGTATATTTACTAATTGGTACATGTCAAGCTGATGCCGCGCGGAGAGTTCGATCGCAGCGCCAGAAAGGCGCAAACGCGCGCCCGCCTGCTGGAGGCCGCCGCGCGGGTGTACGCGCGGCGCGGGTTCAGCGGCGCGACGCTCGACGAGGTTGCCGCGGAGGCTGGCTTCACCAAGGGGGCTGTGTACGGGCACTTCGGCAGCAAGGAGAACCTGCTGCTGGCGTTGATGGACGAGCATTTGGCACGGCAGATCGCTGAACAGGTGGCGCTGTTCGACCGCGGCCGGATCACCTGGGAGCGCCCGCTAGCCGGTAGCGCCAGTTGGATGCAGGGCATCGAGCAGGACCCGGACCCGCTGCGCCTGTTCGTCGAGCTGTGGACCTACGCTCAGCGTGACGAGCGCCTGCGCGGGCACCTGCAAGCGGGGCTCGAGCTGTCGCGTGCCACGTTTGCCCGCTTCGCCGTAGCGAGCGCGGCCGACGCCGGTGCGGAGCTCGGGCAGGACGCGGCCGAGCAATTCGGAAACATCGTCATCGGACTGGGCATGGGCCTGGCGATGCTCAAGCTGATCGACCCCCAGCAGGTCCCGGGGTCGCTACTAGGCACGGTTCTGTCGATGCTGATCCGTACGGCCGAGGCAGATCCACAGGTGCGTGAGCTGCTCGCTCACCCGGAGCGCTCGCTGGCGCCCGAAGTGGCATCGGTTAGTTGAGAGGCTGACGGGTAACACCGCTCCGTCCAAGTTCCATCTGCCGCGCTTGCACCAATGTGAGCGTTTGCCTATCTTTTTCGCCTATGCCAAGGTACCGGCGCGGGGCGCCCACGGGCGTCGCGGACGTTTAACACTGCATGGAAGCGCTTAGGAAGTCCGGTGGTCCTGCCGATGGCACCGATGTGTCATACGACGAAGTGACCAAGCCATTGAACGACGCCGGCGTTCACTTCACGATCAAGCCCCACGAGCAGGTCGCGTTCACGGCTACCGATGCGGCTGAGCATAGGGGCGTGCGCGTGTCGCAGATCGTCAAGTGTCTGGTCGCCCGCTCAGAGCGAGGCGAATTGTGTGCTGCACTGCTGCCCGGCGACCGCACGCTGAAGCTCAGGAAGGTGCGCAAGGTGATCGGCAGTCCGCTTGCGCTCGTCGATCCGCAGGAGCTCGCCGACGACATGGGTCTCACGGTCGGCGCCATCTCCCCATTTCACCTCGTCGGCAAAGCGCGGATCTTCATGGACCCGACCGTGCTCGAGGAGGAGTTGGTGGACATCAGCTCAGGCGATCTGCGCGCCGGCATCGAGCTGCGATCGAAGGCGCTGCTCGAGGTGCTCGACGCGGAGATCTGCGATCTGATCTCCACACGCAGCTAGCGAGCATATGGCGCCTGCTCTAGCCTGAGGTCATGGCCGAGCAGGTACCCGCGGTATGCGATGTGCTGGACACGATCGAGCGCCGCAACTGGCCCCGGCTGCGTCGACTTTTGCATCCCGACATCCATTGGACCACCGCTGCCGAAGAGGATCTGTACGGTGTCGAGCAGGTGGTTGCGCAGCTCTCCGAAGACCCGCCGCCGGCACCGCCCTCCTATCACGAGCTTCGGGACGGCCTCATGTGTCGCTGGATCGACTGTCCCGGTTGAGTGGAACGGGGATGAGCTCGCTGACCGAAGTGCTCGCGGTACTGGCAGGAGGATTCGGCGTGGTGATGGGAGCGAGCCCGCTACTTCAAGCGCTCCACTCGCATCGTCGCGAGAGCTCATCCGACGTGAGCCTGGCCTTCCTCGTGGTGCTGATCTGCGGCGGCACGTTGTGGCTGCTTTACGGCCTAGCGCTCGGCAACATCGCCATCATCGTCGCGAATATCGTGGGCGTCCTGTCCTCGAGCACCACGCTGATGGTGGCGATCAGATGGCGCCGACACGCCGAGCGCGTCACCAGCGCTCTCGTGGTCCCCACTGACGACGCGGTCGCGCCCTGATCGCTTGGCCTCATACAGCCGCTGGTCGGCTGAACGCGCGAGCGCTGCGAGCTGATCGGGGTCGTTTGTCGAGGCTACGCCGACGCTGGCGGTGACCGTCAGCCCGGCTGCGATCTGCTCCCACGGCTCGTCGCGGATCCGCTGACGGATACGCTCGCAGCAGGTCGCAGGCATTAGGACCAGGAACTCCTCGCCGCCGCTGCGAACGACCATGTCCGGCTGGCGGAGAACCTCGCACAGCAGCGCCGCCACTCGCACGAGCACGTGGTCGCCAATCTCATGGCCGAAGCGGTCGTTGATCGACTTGAAGCGGTCAAGATCGATGACGGCAAGGCTGAACCAGTCACCGCGCTGCTCGCTCAGCAGACGCTCCAGCTCGCGCGCGAGGTAGCGACGGTTGTGCAGGCCCGTGAGCCAATCGCGCTCGGCCTGATCCTGAAGCTGATCCTGGAGCGCTTCGAGCTTCCTGGCACGACGCTCGAGCTCCGTGTGCGCCTCAGCGAGTTGCCGATTCTTTGCCGCAAGCGCGGTGCTCGTCTGGCGAGCGGCGTTCGCCTCGAGCGTGGCCCGTTCGAGCCTCAGCTGTAGCTCGGAGAGCTCTTGGAATGCCTGGCGTTCGAGCGCAGCGCTCCTGGCGAGCGCGTCATACGCCTCCTCAAGTCTGCCTGCGGCGCGCAGCGTCGACGCAAGCGTCGAGAGGATCAGGCTGCGCGTTTGCGGCACCCGATCTCCGAGCCAGCTGAGAGCGCCCTCACCGGCCTTCAGTGCGTCGTCCAGTTGCCCCAGAGCCATCCGCGCCTGGACGTCCGCTCGCACGGTTGCTCCAAGCACGTACGGGTTGGGGTCCTCAGACGCCGACAGCAATTCGATCGAACGCTCCGCATCCTCAAGCGCGTCCTCAGCTCGCCCGAGCATCAGCCGAATATCTGCCCGCGTGGAATAGATCACTCCCAACGCGAAGGTATTGGGGCCGTCGACCCGGTGTGCCGCGGCAAGTGCTCGCTCGAGCTCGTTTTCGGCTTCGGCGGGCTGGTCCTGCTGCTGGAGGTAGCAGGCGAGGTCGTTGCGGGAGATCGCCTCCTCCCACGGGTCCTCGTTCTCGATCGTGAGCTCGAGCATCTGCTCGATTCGATGCCGCAGGTCGGGGACTTCGATGTTGCCGAAGATCGGGCACGTGGCACGTCGGGCGAAGACTCGCAGCTCGAGATCCTGCGTAGTGTCGGCTTGGTCGACTGCCAGCTGGGCGTGACGGAGCGCGTCCGCATAGGAGCCTGTGAAGAGGCTGATCTGTGCCTTCAGGGCTGCCAGCTCGGCGCGCGCGACCGCGCCTTGGCTTGTTTGCGCATGGCGCTCGGCCTCCATTGCCAGCGCAATACCTCCGCGCAGATAGCCGCGATGCAGCGAGACCATGCCCTGCAGAGCAAACGCCCGTATGCACAACTCATTGTCACCCAGTGAGCGACCGATCTCGCAGCATCGAATCGCCTCCGCGAGTGCGCCGGCGGGATTCTCGTAATAGCGGCCACGCGCTTCAGCCAGTCGCAACCGCGCCTGCAGGGCATCATCGCTTCCGGCGAGATCCGTGTCAGTCGCGGGAGAGGAAGCCATGAAAGAACCGAGTGAGTGCCTGCTCTTGTTCTATCGGCAGGTGGGGCGGGGGACTTGACGGGCCGGCTTCGTCTAGGCGTGTCTCTTGAGGGGGACCAGGAGGGGCGTCGGGCTATCGGCTGTCCGGCGGCCGGCCCGCAGCGCCGGACCACCACGAGGTAAAACGGCCTGCCCGAGGCCGTTGCTGCGCTCCTGGCCGTGAGGCGCCGTCAGGAGCCGTCGTTCACAAATGCCTGGTACGGGCGGCAGGGCTCGTTGCGCAGACTGGGGCAGGGCGGCAGTCCGGTGGGCACGGTGACACCGGGCACGATCGGGAGGGTGAGGTTGGCGGGCTTGCCCGGCCCGAACGCAATCGAAACGTTGGCGGTGGTGCCCTCCGGCTGCGTCCGGCTGAACGACCACACGGGCTGTGTGCCGTTGGGCGCAGCGATCGTCACCCTGATGCGCGAGCCTGCGCGGTAGACGTGTCCCTCGAAGTACAGCGGGATCGTGACCGGGACGAATTCGTGAGCCGGCATGGGCTGCACATCGGACGCGAGGAAGGTAGGGATCGGCTGCAGCGGCGTGGGGGCCTGGTCGAGCATGTTTGTAGAGGTGGTGGCGAGTTTGCGCTCACTGGCACGGATCCAGCCGTTTTGTACGAAGGTTTCGTTGCCGTCGGGGCGTACCTCGCTGACCGTTGCCTGGAGATCGACGTCTGGAGTCGATGACTGCACCCAGAGGTTGACGGCGCCTGCGCCGATCGCGGTTGTGTCGCTGGTGAGTGGTGCCGACACATAAGACACAGCGGAGCCTGCCGTTGGCTGCTCCCAGTTCCATTCCCATACCGACGCGTCGCTCCACAGCCCGCCCAGGCCCGTGTTGCTCGAGTAGTCCGTCAGCGGAGTTGCGCTCGCATCCGAGCTGTAGGAGTCGACCCCCGGGGCTGTTGGCGGCTGTTCGCCCAGGGTACCCTCCGCCCCGAGATACCATGAGCGCGCGGTTGTCCCAGGTATCGGGAACGCTGAGAACGATTGTTCGAACGCGGGGTAGGGGTTGCCGGGTGTCGCCACGCCAGTCGGCGAGGTTCCGGCACCGTTGTCGAACAGCACGCGAATCTCCGGTAGCGCTGTGAACGTCGCCAGCGCGTTTGCATACAGCAGCTGTTTCTGGACCGGATCAGGCGGCAGCGTGACGATGTCTCCCGCAGGGACTCCGAGCGCGAGTTTGTAGAAGATCGGAGCCGCGAGATGGGTAAGGATCGTCCGGCCGTAGATCGGCGCTTGGTGCGCAACGAACAGCTCCAGGAAGTCGTACAGCCGGTCGAGGGTATAAGGATCCAGCGAGTCGATGTGCGCGCCGTTGGTGAACGTGAACCACTTCCGTTCGGTGCCGGTGAAGTGCTCCGCCAAATCGGCACAGTGACCGCCGGTCTGCTCGTCCTCCCATTGGCACGCCATGAACGTCGGGACGTCGATGTTGTGCACGAGCGTAACCGGGTCTAGCCGGTCGGCCACAGACGGGTTGTAGGTCGCGTTTTCGTTGATTTCTGCCAGCAGGTTCGTCGCCTCGCCGTGCAGGTCCTGGTTGCCTGCACAGGTCTCATCACCCGTCTGTATCTGTTCGTAGGCCCAGTGCTCGCCGCTGGCGGGACCGGCCGGTTCGGCGTCGTGCTGTCGTTCTTCGGCCCACGGCACGGCGAAACCGGTGTTGAGGATGCCACCGGGATATAGCGTCGTCGCCGTTGCGTCGAGCACCGATAGCGGCGCGATCGCCTCGAGGGCGGGCGGCCGGAGCTGAGCGGCGAAAAGCTGGCTGATCCCGCCGTAGGAGATGCCGAGCATTCCGACCTTGTGACCGAGCACCCATGGCTGACTGGCGATCGTCTGGATCACGTCATAGGCGTCGAGGTTCTCCAGCGGTTCGAAGAAATCGAACGCGCCGCCCGAACAGCCGGTACCGCGCATGTTCACGTCGACGACCGCGAACCCCATCAGGTTGGCCAGTTCGGCGATCCCACTTTCCGGGCCCGCAGGGTTCGCGTAGCCGTATCCTGAATATTCGATGATGGTTGGATACGGCGACGCGCTGCTCGCCGCTGCGGAGGCCGGGAGCTGAAAGTTCGAGTGTGAGCCAAACACGCCCGATGGGATGCCAGGCGGGTGGACGTCGATCGCCAGCTGGGTGCCGTCGCGCGTCGTCAGGTAGGTGTATCCACTGTCCGGGATCGACTGCTTGTAGATGCCCGGGTCCCACGGAGCCGCGGATTGCGTGTGGACGGTGATCGGCCCCGATTGTTCCCGTGTCGAGCTCAACCGGACCCGGTAGCCGCTTCCCGGCGCGACGTCCCGGAACAGCAACCCCCCGAGCGAGTCGGCAGTCTGTGTGGACACCGTTTCGCCATTCCACCGCTGCAGCGACATCTGAGCGCTCGGGGCCAAGCCGGTGACGTACACCTGTTCCACGCTGCCGTGTGCGCTGAAGGCTGATGCGGTCGCAGCAGCGACGAGCCAGATGGCGGCCGTCGTAAGCGTCACGACAGCGCCGATGCGCACACGACGCCAGGGCAAAGACGCTTTGGCGAAGCGGCTACCGCCTCCCACGCGGCCCAGCGCACAAGGATCACCGCTCACTAGCTCGGCACGCAGCGGCACTCTCTCATCCCGCACATCCCCAATGCACGTCCTCATGTAGTTCAAAGTAAACAGCACTTGGGGCGTCAGCGACAGCCGGCCTATGCGAGCTGCCGTCTGCGTGCCGAGCTGTGGGCAACAAAGAGCCCAGGGAGTACATGGAGGTGCGTGGATACGCAGATGCCCCCAGCTGGATCTACGGTCAGGCGCTCAATCCCGGCGCATGGTCGAGCGGCGAGCTTCTCTCGCTGACCGAGCTGCGACACATCCACCGACTATCCATTGCTCGACGGCAACGGGCGCACTGGTCGGCTCGTTCGAATCTGCTCCTGGTCAGACTTGGCTATCCCTCGGCGATCATCTTCAAGGGTGATCGCCCGCGATACTTGACCGCGCTGGAGAGCGCCGATCGTGGCGACCATGGCCCACTCGGAGAGAGAGCCACGTTCTTTGTGCGTGAAAGGTCCCGGGGGTAACGTTGGCTGGAGCATGGCAGCGACCAGAGACACACCAAAGGCGTTCGGTGGGCGGAGCTGGCCAACGTGCTCGCGGAGGCAGCGCGAGCCGGACGCGTTGACCGAGAATTGAAGAGGCGAGCGCCTGGTCGCATAGCCCAGAATCACTCAGTGCGGGCTACTGCCACATGGTTTGATTGCCGACCAGAAAAATGGGCGAAACTTGGCTGTGCGCAAACCACCCGTTTGCCGCGCCAGCGCTAGACGTGGGCTGAGCGTCTCGGTTCGCAGTCCGATTCTCGGCGTAGCGGATCGTTTCAATCGCTCGGCGGACGACGCTTGTCTCCCGCTCGGCAGCGGCACGCCTGCCTCACCACGCCGGCCGGCTCATCGAATGGGTCCGTTTGCTTGACATCGATACGCGCCGCCCGATAGCGTCTCGCATTCGCAATGTCGGGACTCTGCTAGCCGCCAAGGCAAAGCTATGGTTCGATGAGCTTACTCTCCGATCCTAATGACCGCCTCATTCTGGCTTAGACCCTAACCCTCGAGCCGTGAGCTTCCCCGAGTCAGACTACCGGTGTTCGTTCGCCGTCTTGACGGTCGTTCCTGAGGCACACAAATGCTTCCGCGATGCTGTCGGGAACCCGGGTCAGATTGAGGCTTACGGCTACTACTGGACACGCGTCGAACTCCCTGCACTCGACGGAGGGAAACACGTAGTCGTCGAGGCGCAAACGTCGCAGCGGTCAAATATGGCGGCAGAGCAGTTCACAGCACGCGTGCTACGTGTCTGGCGGCCACGCTATCTGTTGCTTGCCGACATCGGCGGTGGGATTCACGGTTCGGCCGAAAAAGCCAGAGATGGCCTGGCACTCGGCGATGTAGTCGTCGCGGAAGGTCTCCACTACTACGAGCTGATGAAGTTGGTTCCCGATCCCAACAATCCACGACGCGAGCGATACATACGCTGGCAGCCCATATCTCCTCGACTGAGCACAATCGCCCGTGACCTTGACAGCATTGTGCCGCGTTGGCGTGGAGAGATCAGCGCGATCAGGCCAGATAACGCTAACTCCAGTGCCTTGCTGCTGGGAGAGATCGTGGCGGGCGACAAGCTCCTCTCAGATCCGGGGGCCGCCGAGGTCGCCGAGATAGTTAGGCGATATGACAAGGCGCTTGCCGTCGACATGGAGTCTGTGGGAGTGGCAGTCTCAGCCCTGGAGGCGGCGGACGATGGTCTCGCGCTGAGCTACGCCGTGCTACGCGGAATATCGGATTGGATGGACATCCAAGGCAACCAGGCCACCCGCGACGCATGGAAGCCGTATGCAGCCAATGCGGCGGTGGCCGCTGCGCTGGCCCTCATCTCGGCGATTCCTTCGGCCCGAGACGTGAGGACCGTTCCGGAACGCAACTCGGTCTCCGAACTACGCCGTAGGATCGGCGACGAGTACGAAATCCCGCCTGAGACGTATCCGACCCCCGTCAAGGGCACGGATAGGATGCTCACACGCAATGACGTCTTGACGATCGCCGCGGAGCGGCGTGGTGTCGTGCTCGCCGGCGAGGCTGGGCTCGGAAAGACGGCGCTCCTGGTCCAAGCCGCACGGGCAGCATTTGCGCCTCTCGAGCCGTTCCCGGTGTTGGTCGATCTAAAGCGATGGAAGCCAGAGTTCGCGGTCGGCCTCGCAGCGGACCCGACCGGAGATGCTCTGAGGTCATCGATGGACGCGCTCCTGCGTGCCAGCGTACAAACTATGGGAATTAACCTTCTCGAGGAGATCACTCAGCGCAGCGATGTGATTCTGCTGGTGGACGGCGTGAACGAGGTGAAGGCCGACGTAGCTCCCAGGATTCTCACGCTCCTTCAGGAGTACATGCGAGCGCACCAGGCAGTCCACGTTCTCGTGACCGATCGGCGCCCTGCCAGCATTTACCGCGAGCAGGGTTGGACCGAGTTGTATCTCCAACGACTAGATCCGCGAGATGTCCAGGCTCTCCTCGATGCCCATCTAGGCGAGGGCGTTTACGACAATCTCCCCGACAACGTCGCGACGCTTTATCGCATCCCCTATTTTCTCGATAGGGCAATACGAAGCGACAGTGCGACCGCCGCGAGCCGGGCGGATGCCATGACGCACTTCCTTACGAGCCACGTTGATCTCGCGACAGACGAGATCAACGGGCTGGCCGCTACTGCCTACAGGGTCTACGAGAGACTTCGGCGTCGCACGTTCCCGCGCGAGGAGATCGATCGCGCGGTCTCGGATAAGTTGCGCGACAGCGGCATCCTGGTGGACCTGCCGGAAGGTGAAGCACGCTTCGACCACCAGCTGGAGCACGACTATCTAGCGGCGCGGCATGTTGCCGCAAACAGCGAGCTTTGGACCGGTCGCGCGTTTGACACGCTCACGTTCGAAGCCGCGACTTTCGACGCTGTGACATTGGTGCTCGAGCAGGTGCCCGTCTCGACGCGTGACGACTTCCTGACCCATGTCTACAACTGGAACTGGAACGGCTCGATTACGGCGCTGGCCAGCGTGGAGGAAGACGGCTCAGAGCCATGCTCCCCGGAGCTTCGGACCGTACTTCTTGCCGTCGTGGCAGAAAAGCGCTTCGACCAGGTGGCGGAGACGAGTACGCGAACAACGCGTCATCTGAGCCGCTTCCACGATCGGTACGCGCGCGATCTGGCGATGGCGCACACACTAAAAGACCTCATCGGGGTCGTAGACAGGGTAGATGTCGGTGGTGCCGAGTGGTTTGAGAACTGGCGAGCGCTGTTTCGGCGCTTGCCGCCCTGTGCTCTCCGCGAAAGCGAGGTTTGGATGCTTGCGAGCGAGTCGCCGCTCCTCGGCTGGACAGCTGCGAACGTCATACGACGCTTCCCGGAGGAGAGCGATGTCAGTCTGCAGGTGCGAACGATGTACGAGGCGCGTTTGGAGTCGGACGAGGCAAGTCGCGCGGTGCGCTGGCGCGCAGTGCACGTTCTGGGTGCATGGCCGACCGACGAGAATGCCTCGTTGGTGCTACGCGCCGTCGACCACGACGAGTACGCATGGGTGAAATACGGCG
This sequence comes from Solirubrobacteraceae bacterium, assembly GCA_035487855.1. Lineage (GTDB taxonomy): Bacteria > Actinomycetota > Thermoleophilia > Solirubrobacterales > Solirubrobacteraceae > Palsa-744. The sequence continues at coordinate 15,926 of DATHLT010000215.1, read as the reverse complement.
CCGTGCGTTCGAGCATTGAGATGGCCGCCGTCACACGTGACCTGCCCCTTCGCTCGCGGATCCTCGAGTCGCTGCGCGCGCGAATACACCAGATACCGCCTGAGCCGCTCTCACAGCTTGCGTGGGCCGCTACCCATAAGCGAGCCGACGAGTCCTTCGCGGAGTCCGTTCGACCGCTGCTTCATGCTGCGCTCGAAACTCAGCCCAACGAGACCGAGCGCGAGCGCTGGCGAGTTCGCATTCGGCGCTTTGAGGAATATTGGGAATCGCGGCAGACGTCGTAACTAAAAGGCCAGATCGAGCTGCGCCACTATCTGTGGCAAGGTCTGCGCGCGAGGCCAGGACCAATCACTCGCCTGCGAACTCGCCGCAGAGGCGCTCTGTTGCGCGTCCTCACTACCAAGCCACGCATCAACAGCCGCAACGAGATCCTGGCTACATACCGCGTCGGCGCACCCGTGGTTTGCGCGCCGAACAGTTCAGTGGAGTGAGCCGGACCGGGTTTGACGGAGGCTGTGATCTGGCCTGGGTTTAGCGGGGTTGTGTTTCTGGAATCCTCTGGCGTTCAGCGAGGAGGAAGTAATGCCCAGGAGGTATCCAGTCGAGGTGCGTAAGCAGGTCGTGGAGCTTGCTCGTTCCGGCGCACGGGTCGCGCAGTTGGCCGAGACGTTCGGGATGAGTGAGGCTGTGATCTATGGCTGGCTGAAGCAGGAGCGCATAGACCGCGGTGAGGCGCCGGGGCTGAGCACCGAGGGGCAGATGGAGCTCGCGGCCGCGAAGAGACATATACGGCAACTGGAGACCGAACTGGCGGTCTCTAGGAAGGTCAACGAGGTGTTCCTCGAGCAGAACCTGCCCCCAAAAGTCTCTTCCCGGTGATCGCTTCCCTGACCGGGCAGGGCTTCGATGTGCAGCGGGCCTGCCTGATGCTCGGGGTGTCCGTCTCTGGTTACTACGACTGGAAGGAGCGTCCGCCGTCAGCTCGAACGCTCAGGCATACCTGGCTTGCTGGTGAGATCGCACAGGTGCACAAGGACTCGGGCGGCACCTACGGGAAGCTGCGCATCACCGCCGAGTTGCGACACGGCCGTGGCATCTACGTCGGCAAGGAACAGGTGCATCTACTGATGAGACGCCTCGGGATCTACGGGCTCCCGAAACGCCGGCTCCCTCGGGGCGCGAAGATCGGCAAGGCCAGCTCGCTGGACCTCGTGCGCAGACGCTTCAGCGCGGAGAGCCCTAACCGGCTGTGGATGACCGACATCACCGAGCACCCAACCAGGGAGGGCAAGATCTATTGCTGCGCTGTGATCGACGCGTTCTCCAGGATGGTCGTCGGCTGGTCGATCGACAGCCGCCAGACCGGGCTCTTGGTCACCAACGCGCTCGGCATGGCGCTGAACCGCAGGACGCCACGAGAGGGAGGAATCATTCACTCCGACCAGGGAGTGCAATTCGCGTCCTGGGTCTTCAGCCAGAAGGTCACCGAGGCTGGCCTCGCGCCGTCCGTGGGTGCTGTCGGCGCGCCGTTCGACAATGCGATGGTCGAGTCGTTCTGGGCGCGCATGCAGGTCGAGCTGCTCAACCGCAGAAGATGGAAGACACGCGTCGAACTCGCTACCGCGATTCACGACTACATCGAGACCTGGCACAACACCCGCAGACGACACAGCGCCCTAGACATGCTCACACCCACAGAATTCGAGAACTACCACCACCAACAACAGATCGTCGCCTGATTCCAGATCACCGACTCCAAGAAACCCAGGCCAGATCACCGACTCCAAGAAACCCAGGCCAGATCACTGTGCCAGATCACAGGCTCAGCCAAGTCCGGCCCAGGAACCACGCACACCGCCGTAGCCGCGAGAGCGACGACCGGCGGTCTTGTGAGCAGCCAGGGAAGATTGACGACCCCTCCGGTAGCGCTGCTCAGTGCCGTTGCCCCATTGTATGCGAGTTGCCGCTTGAGACGGGGTTGAAGCAGTCGAGAAATTCCGAGATTGATCCACCGCTGCAGAGACCGGTGGGGTCAGTCGCATTGACAGGCTTATCTTCGGTGTAATTATATGGCGCGCATGTCATTTTTTCCAGAGGGTCGCGGCTCATGAACTGCCCAGTTGCCGGGTCATAGGCCCGGTTGCGCATGTAGATGAGCCCTGTATCGGTGCTGTGTATTGAGCATCGTAACCGAGCGGCGTCGTAGCGCTGCCTTCGCAGGCGGGTGTGCCGTAGGCGCTGTAGGTGCATTTGCCGGTGACGGTGCCGGTGGAGCCCGTCAGTAGGCGTGTGCTGCCTTGCTGGGCGTGGTGCAGATACTCAACGGTGTCGCCGCTGCTGATTTGCTCGACCGTCATGTTGGCGGGACCGTACACGCATACGAACCTAACGCGAGTACCCCGCCCCTGTATCCGCAGACCTTGCCACCTGTCCGCTCGCAACTTTCTCATCCGGCCTGTGTAGCCCACGTTTCTCGGCAAATTCATCGAACCGGCTCGGGGTCATGACGGGTATCCCGCGAATCTTGACGCCATACCACTCTGACAATGCAGCCGCGATTCTCACCTGGGCATGTATGAACAGCGCGACGTAGACTGCGACCACCGTAGCTGATGCAAAGCCGAGGACATCATCTACTGTACCGGTGCCGATCAGAAGTCCTGCAGCAACTGCAAACACGGGCGACGCGATGCCAAAGGTGACAATTTTCCTGCCGCGACGTAGCTCCTCAGCGGCATTCTTGCCGATTCGCGGGTACCAGGTGGCCTCGAAGTCCGGCTTTGCCATCATCCACAACCCGTCGCTGAGGAGCCTTCTGGCGTGTTGGGTGAAGCCAAGGCGCTGGCTACGTCGCCGAGCGAACCTATGCCGCTCGCCGTGAGACCGATTGCCGTCGTCCCCGCGGCGGTTGTACCGGTGACGGCCCCGAACGCAACAGCGCCAGCGCCTCCGGTGGCAACGATTCCCACCCCAGCGCCCACACATGCGATGCCGCTTCCGCCAGCGCATTCTTTGGCATCCGCCCCTGCTCCCACAGCGCCGGCCACCACAGAGATCCCACCTAGTACGCCCCCTGCCACGGCGCCGCCGCCTATAACGACCTCTCCAACACCAGTTCCTAGTGCGATGCCTCCGGCGACCACGCCCACGACGCACCAAATGCTGCACCGGCCTGTGGGGTCGGTGAAGGTGAGTGGGTTGTCGCCGACATAGCTGTAGGGTTCGCCAGTGATCGCGACCCACGGGTCGCGGGTGAGGAACTGCGCCGTGGCCGGGTCGTAGGTGCGGGCGCGCATGTAGATGAGCCCGGTGTCGGTGCTTGTGTATTGGGCCTCGTAGCCGAGCGGCGTCGTAGCGGCGCCTTCACAGGTCGGTGTGCCGTATGCGCTGTAGCTGCACTCGCCTTCGACTTTCCCGGTCGAGCCGGTCAGCAGACGCGTCGATCCTTGCTGGTCGTGATGCAAGTAGAGGACCGTCCCGGTGCTGTTGTTGATTTGCTCGACTGTCATTTCGTGCCGACCGTAAGCGTATCCCGAAGCGACGACGCCCCAAAAGCCACGTGCCGAGTCTCTAGGCCTCGGGCGCAGCTTCGTCGGAAACAGGACCTGCCACGATCAGCGACTGGCTGCTCTGTGCAAGCACGACACCATCACCGACTGAGCGTTCCCCCGGATCGAAGTGAGCGTGCATCCCCGGCTCAAAAAGGTCGTTGTACTCTCCGAACTGTCTAATCTCTCGCGCCAACCGAGCAAAACCTGCTGGACTCCCCGAGATCGTCGCACCGTTGTCATCAGTCGCAATGACAACCGCATCGTCCGTATTTAGCTCCAAACGGAGCGTATTAATGGTCCGAGTTAGCGAATATTCCTGCGCTCGACGCAGTGGCACACTCGCTGACTTCGCATGCCGCAGCAGCTCCACGAGTTGATCTAGACCCTCGACGTCTACCGTGAGAATCAAAGCACCAGTCTCAGTATCAATAGATCCCTGCATGCGTTACCGGACCGGTATGTGGTTGATTGGTCCTACGCGAATATGTGGCAGCGATCCAAACCCACGACCGGGATGGGCCTCGGGTCCGCGGAATGGCACTTCGAACTCTTCCGCCCATTCCTGCAATATCTCCGCTTCTTCAGTAGATACACCTGTGCGTTTGGCTCTTTTCGCGATTTTGATGAGGGCGTCCTGGTCTCCAGTATTGCGGGGCTGGCATGCACTCTCGTCGCCTTCGGCCCAGGTGATGATGCCTTCGGCGCCTTCTCTTGCAGCTTCGTAGCTCTCTACGGCGCCTTCAGCAACTCCCTTGCCGAACCATTCGGCGCCTTCCCATAGTTCTTTGCCCGCCTGGGGAAGCGATGGCGGTGAAGGCAACGAGTCGCAGATCGGCCCGATACAGATCTCCCCTTCGCTCCCTAGGCCGCTACGATCCTCCCGGTTGACCGGGTTGTCTTCAGCGTAGGTGTAGGACGCTTCGGTGACCGCCACCACCGGGTCGACGGTGAGGAACTGCCCGGTCGCGGGGTCGTACTCGCGCGCCCGCATGTAGACCAGGCCCATGTCGGGGCTGGTGTATTGGGCGTCGTAGCCGAGCGGGCTTGTGGCGGTGCCTTCGCAGGTGGGGGTGCCGTAGGGGTTGTAGGTGCATTTGCCGGTGACGGTCCCGGTTGAGCCCGTGAGCAGCCTGGTGCTGCCGGCCTGGTCGTGATGCAGATAGGACACGGTTCCGGTCGAGGTGTTGATTTGCTCGAGGGGGAGTCCGTTGGGCCCGTGGATGTAGCTGTTGGTTCCGTCGCTGAGTAGCAGTGGTAGTTCTTCCGAGGTGTCCCAGGCCATGTAGGTGGTTGTGCCCGCGATTGTCTGGGAGGCGCGTAGGTGTTCGCCGTTGTAGGTGTAGGTGTCTTTGGTTTCGGTGGTTTCGCCTTCTTTGGGTCGTTCGACTGAGATCAAGTCGCTGGCTTGGTCATAGCCATAGGTGGTCGCTGGGCCGGTTGTGGGGGTTGCTTTCGAGCGCTCTCCCAGTTCGTCGTAGGAGTACGTGACGCCTGTGCCTTTTTCGAGCTGGTCGCCAGCGTTGTAGGTGTATTCGCTGGCGCCCTGCTTGGTGGGGTTGTTCGCGGCGTCATATTTGTATGGGGTGCTGCCTGCTTTCGTTAGCCGGTTGTTTTCGTCGTAGGTGTTTTCCGTGGCTTCGGTACCGGGGAGTCCTTTGGCGGTTGTCTGCTTGACCTGGCCGTCGCTGTCGCGTTGGTAGGCGAGTGACGCGAGTGTTTCGGTGCTTTTCAGTATCGTTACTTCGTTTGTCTGGTCGTCGTGGTTGTAGGCGTAGGTATCTTCGTCTTTGGTTTCGCTCGGGAAGATGGTGGTGGCGAGGTCGGAGTCGGGGTTGTAGGCGAATTTGGTGGTGTGTTCGAGCCAGTCGGTGACTTTTTCCAGTCGCTCGTCTTTGTCGTAGCCCCGGGTGATTGCTTTGCCGTTGGGGTAGGTGATCTTCGTCGGGTTGTTGGCGAGGTTGTATTCGTATTTGATGATTTCTTTGTGGCCGTTTTCGCTTTCGGTCAGCCGGTCGAGCTGGTCGTATTCGTATCTTGTGGTGCCGGTGCCGTCGGTCATCTTCGTCCGCTCGCCGTCTTTGTTGTATTCGTATTTGCTCGTCGAGGGAGTCCCGCTGGAGTAGCTGACTTCCGTGAGACGGTTCGCGGGGTCATAGGTGTAGGTGGTAGTGCGTCCTTTGGGGTCGGTCAGCTTCACGAGGGAGCCCGCCGCGTTGTATTCCTCAAGCGTTTTCTTTCCGAGCGGGTTGACTTCTTCTTCGATCTCCTCCAGAAGGTTTCGCTTGTATTCGGTGGTGTGTTTGTTGCCATCGGTCTGGCTCGTGACCTGCCCCATCGAGTCATAGCCAGTTTCCGTGACGGTCCCGCTAGGTTCTTTGGCTTTGGTCAGCTCGTTATCAGCGTCGTAGGTGTAGCTAGTCGTGTGGCCGTTGGGGTCGGTGACCGATTCGAGGTTGCTGTCCGCGTCGTAGTGGTATTCGGTGGTAGGCGCTACCGCGAGGAGCGCTGTAGCTTGCGAGGTGCTTTCGGCGGAGGCGATTGAGTTGGTCGCGGTGACCACGACCCTGATGGTATGGCCTTCGTCGCCGCTGGCAAGGGTGTAGCTCGCGCTGGTCGCACCGGAGATGTTCGAGCAACTTTCTCCTGTGGCGTTGCAGCGCTGCCACTGGTAGCTATAGCTCGGGGCTGGGAGGGCACTCCAGGTACCCGTGCTGGCGGTGAGGGTTTGCCCGACGAGGAGCTCGCCGGACACCGTCGGCAGTGAGGTCTCGACGGGGCTGCTGGCTGGGAGCCACTTCTGCAGCCGGTTGTTTCCCGCATCGGCGACAAAGAGTTCTTCGCTAGCGCCAACCGCGAGGCCGGCTGGTTCGTTGAACTGTCCGCCAACAATGCCGGCGCTCCCGAAAGCCGCGATGAAGGTGCCGTAGGGGTTGAACTCCTCGATCCGGTCATTACCCGCATCGGCGACATACTCGTTGCCGCCAGGCCCGGCTGTGATGCCATCAGGGTGCGAGAGCTGCCCGTTGCCGGAGCCCGCGCTAGCGGCATGCCCGGCATATTCCCCAGTGGTTGAGAACTTCTCCAGGCGGTCGTTGCCGGCGTCAACGATGTGCAGGTAGCCATCGGTGTAGACGATGCCGGTCGGTTCGTTGAACTGTCCTTCGCCCGAGCCGGCTTTGCCTTCTTTGCAGCTAGTGGTGCAGGTTTCTAGTTTCGATTCGCCTTTGTTCACGCCCCACCCGACCGCTTTCAGGAAGGTCCCTTCTTTGTTGAACTCCTCGAGACGCTGGCCCGTGCGGTCCGCGACCCAGATATCACCCGACGGGTCAAGGCCAACAGCAACAGGGTCGGCCATCTGCCCCACCCCAGTGCCTTTCGAACCGATTTCTTTGAGGATCGTGCCCGATTCGCTGAGCACATCGATCCGTCCGGCGCCGCCATCAGCGACATACACGTTGCTGGTGCTCTGGTTGATGGTGATGCCGTCCGGTTCGGCGTACTTGCCTTTTTCGCTGCCGTGTTCGCCATACGTCGCTTCCCTCGTACCAGCGGCCGAGAACACCTGGATCGCAGGGTTACTACCTTTGGCGTTCGTGACCCATATGCGGCCTTTCGGGTCGATCGCGGCATCACCGGGGTGCGTGAAGTCCCCAGCACCGATCGTCGCGGCGAATGCGGGTAGCGTGGTGCTGTCCCATTTCTCCACACGGTTGTTCCCGGGGTCCGTCACGAACAGTTCCCCAAGGGTCGGGGTGATCGCGACATCTCCCGTTTCGCTGAACTGACCGTTCCCGGTCCCAGATGACCCGAAGGTGTCTACGAAGACGCCGTGGCTGGTGAACTTCTCGACACGATTGTTCCCCGCGTCCGCAACATACGAGTTTTCTTCGACTTCGGTCGTCTCGTTGCCGGGGTGGGAGAGCTGCCCGTTCCCAGAGCCTTCGGCCCCGGCCTGGCCGACGTATTCGCCCGCAGTCGTGAACTTCTGCAGACGATCGTCACCATAGTCGACGACATGGATGTATCCCCCGGCGTACTCGACACCCGAGGGGTCGTCTAGCTCGCCTTCGCCCGTCCCGGCTTTCCCGACTTTGCACGACGTGCTACACACTTCGAGTTTCGACCCACCCGTATTCACGCCCCACCCAAACGCTTTCAGGAACGTGCCTTCTTTATTGAACTCCGCGACCCGCTGACCCGTGTAATCCGCCACCCAAAGATCACCCGAAGAATCCAACGCCACGGCCACCGGCTTTTCAAAGTCCCCGGCGCCGGAGCCTTTTTTGCCGATTTCTTTGCCAGCGACACCCGCTTCGCTGAATTCCTGGATCCGGTCATTCGACCCATCAGACACATACACAGCACCCGCGGTCTTGTTGATCGCGATGCCATTAGGGTCCTCAAAGTCGCCTTTCGCGGTCCCCGTCGCCCCATACGTCGCGAGCTGTTCGCCTTCAGGCGAGAACACCTGCAGCCACGGCGACCCACTCGAGCTCGTCACCCACACCCGACCTTTCGCATCGATCGCATCACCGTCAGGATGATGCAACGTCCCCGACCCAAACGCATAACCCCACACCACAGCCGACTCCACAACAGCCGTCGCTTCCGAAGTACTCGTCGCTGACCCCGACGTATTGCTCGCCGTGACGACCACCCGGATCGTGTAGCCGACATCCCCGGAGCCGAGGAGATACGTCGAGCTCGTCGCCCCCGAAATACTGGAGCAGCTACCGCCCGAGGCGTTGCAATGCTCCCACTGATAGGCGTAGCTCAACGACGGCGCACCTTCCCAGATACCCGCCGCCGCCGCCAGCGTCTGTGCTTCCTGCGCCGTCCCGAAGATCGCCGCCCCCGTTCGGTTCAGCGGCTTGGCCGGCTCACCAGGTGCCGGTTCGATGACCTTCACCGGACGGCCTTGAGCGTCACGTTCGATCGCCGTCTTATATTCAGCGGGGCTGCCACCCGAGACGTTCCCTCGCGGGCTGACGGTAGAGGTCTCCTGCGAGTCTTCGTTATAGCCCCACGTGCGCTTGTTGCCTTCGGGGTCGATTTCTGCGGTCCGGTCGCCGTAGCTGTCGTATTCGTATTTCCATTCACGACCCAACGGGTCGGTCATGCTTTCCACATCACCATCACTGTCATATTTATACGTCGTCTTCTGCGTCGCACTGCCCGGCGCAGGGCGTTCGATCACTTCCGCGTCGCCGGCACTGTTGCGTTTGATTGTCGTCGTCTCACCGTCAGGCGTCGTTTCCGTCACCACATCATGTTTTCCGTCATACGTCCATTTCCGTTCGTCGCCGTCCGCGTCCTTTTCGCTCGTACGATTACCTTCGATACTGTAGGTGTATTCGGTCTTGTGTTTGTTCGGGTCGGTGACGGCTACCAGCTCTTCCGCGCTGTTGTATTCGCGGGTAGTTGTAGCTGCAATGGCCGTGCCATACGCGTGGGTGATGCTCGTCAGCACCCCGACGTTATTGAACTGCTCCAGCGTGACCGCGCCGCTAGGTTCAGTGATCTTGGTTTCCGTGCCCGTACCAGCAGTGGCATATTCCCATTTATATTTCCGTCCCAGCGCATCGGTCTGGGAAACGACCTGTTTAGAGCCGTTGTATTCGATTGTCACTGCGTGGCCTCGACCGTCGGTCTTCGAAGTCATCTCATGTTCGCTGTTGTATTCAAACTGCCAACGCAACGCAGTTTCTGCGGGCTGAGTCACACTCTTTAGATTACCGGCTTCATAGGTGTATTTGACCGTATGCCCCACCGGGTCTTTCGCGCTTTCGATCTCGCCTTCGCCGTTATAGGCGAACGTCAGTTTCCGCCCGGCGCCGTCAGTCACTGACACGAGATGCCCGGATTCGTAGCCCATCGTCAGCGTATTGCCATTGCGGTCGGCCTCGCTCGTCAGCTTACCTTCACTATTGAAATACAGCTTCGTCTGATCCGGGAGCGTGTAGACATACCCGCTGCCCTCATCGACAAGCCTCGCCAAATCGAGACGCGGTCCAGGGTGCTTCGATGTTCGACCGCCCGAAGGTCGCGGTACTCCCGTTGTCCTGATAGACCGTCGCTTCTCTACCTTCATAGCTAAGTTCGAGATGCGCGCTGTACGAGCCCGTCCAGCCATACCCAAAAGATCCAGGTTCTTTCTGTTTGGGTGCGCGCAGCGAGTTATACGAGCGTGTCAGGCTGAGGCCAAGCCCACGCCCACCAACCTTCAGATCGGTTTGCGTCTCAACCTGATTGCCAGTGGCACAGTTGACTGGATCGGCACCCACGCAGGGTGGGCGACCTGGTTCGTTAGCGCTTCCAACACCAAACCTTTCAGATTCCTTTTCGAGTGGTTTCCAAGCATAGAAAAAACCGATTTCCTCGAAATGCGCATCACGGTAATCATGCACAAGCCTAAACACTTCGTAGAATTCTTTGTAACCCGGCGCTAGATACTCTTCCCATTCTTCAGGCTGTTCCGCGTCGAAATCACTGCAGCGTTCGTCTTTTTCGGCATTGCCGCACTCAATTTCTCCCTCTTCATGAACACGGAACGTGTCGTGGCCGGCGATGTCTTTCCTAACGAGATACCATCCTGGGGGAAGAACCATTCTTCCGGAAAGGCAGGTTTCTTCACACAGTTCGGTCGTTTCTTCGAAGGAGGCAGGCTGCCTGGAGAAATACTCATTATGCGCCGCAGCTTCCGATTCTTCAGCTGCACTCGGCCAATACGCAGACGCCGACACAACCCCACCAACCAAGAACGCAGCAACACAACAACACATACACGCGACTAGCGCATAAGCACGGCCCCAAATCCGAAATGACACCCCACCGAGCCCGAGGGAATCGCAGTTGGCGGCCATGGACCGGACACCACGCCACCACCGGCCGGCGGTACGCCGCTGCAACCCGTTCGTGACCGGGGAATCCACCGTCTCCGTCGAACTGACCCGCCGCACCATCCCCACCCCTTTGTCGATGTGTGTAGCGCCTTGTCTCAACGCCGGCGGGAATCATACCCCGCGGGCTGATCCAACTGCGGCAAGCGTTCCAAACTTTTACACGCAGTTTGCGGACACAATCGAAGGCCACCCTGCCCGCCGCAAATTAGACAGCCCGCATTACACGGGAGACGAGTTTCCCGACCGTCATGCACGAGCAGCCAACCTCAACGAAGCCAAGCCTGCCCGAGTACTACGAGCGGCGCATCCTCACGCTGATCGTTGCGGCCGGAGAGGACTGGTTCACAGCCTTCCTCGCCGACCTCTAGGAGCAAGAGCGCACGCTGCTCGCCAGCTACGACCTCCAGCACCGCTACCTCTGCGCCGAGCCCCACACCCGCAGGCTGATGAACTAAGCCATCTTCGAGAACATCTGGATCACTACCGAGCACGAAGCCCACCCGCAACTCGCGAGCCTCTGGAAAGAGGTCCTAGAACTCGACGCCCAGACCAAGAAGATGGTCCAACGCATCAAGGCCAAGCGGCGTCTACTCCCTGACGAACTCATCCCGATCGGCGCCAACGCCGACGAAAACGACGAAGCCTCCGATACCTCGCCAGCATCGGAGAACTTCGCCCTTGGTTCGATTAGTACATCTATGATGGGCGAAACTGCTCGGCGCGCAAACCACGTGTTGATGGGGGCGCCCCACCGTTATCCTCGCTTGATTGCGCCGCCCGAGCCGCTGCAACCGCTCGCGTGCAAAGTCGGTCCGGGCGGCCCGGTACCGTTGCGTGGTGGCTAGATCTCTGCTCACGCTTGGCTACGGCAACCGCCAGTTGGGCGATGTGCTGGCGCTGCTCCGCGCGCACGAGGTGCGATATCTGATCGATGTCCGCTCCGTGCCGTACTCGCGTTTCAATCCGGTCTTCTCCAAAGATAGCCTGGCGACCACTGTCGAGAAGGCCGGCATCCGCTATGTCTTCATGGGCGACACGTTGGGTGGTAGGCCCAATGACCGATCCTGCTACGACGAGGCGGGGCACGTTGACTACCTCGCCTGCAGGGAGAGCCTCGACTTCAAGGACGGATTTGGGCGGCTGCGAAGCGCGTTCGAGCAGGACGCTGGTGCGGCAATCTTCTGCAGCGAGTTGCGCCCAGAGCATTGTCATCGCACGAAGTTGATCGGCGAGGTCATGACAGAGATGGGCGTGCCGGTCGAGCACATCGACGCGGACGGATCACTGACAAGCCATGGCGCCGTCATGGAACGTCTGCATGACGCACAGATGAGCCTGCTCGGCGGGGCGAATCAGGCCACGCGTTCACGGCGCGCCATCGTTGCCGCCTCCTGAGAGCCATGGTGGGTCGGCTGGTGACCGTCGGCGTGTACGGATTCACGGCCGAACGATTCCTGGCAGTGCTCAAACGCGCTGACGTGGGAGTTCTATTCGACGTGCGCCAGCGCCGGGGAGTACGGGGCTCCGAGTATGCCTGGGCGAACTCTCAGCGCCTCCAGCGGGCGCTAGCCGACTGCGACATCAGCTATCGGCACCTCAAGGAGCTGGCGCCCACATCTGAGATCCGCGCGGCGCAGTACGCCGCTGATGAAGCTCTCGGAGAGCGGAAGCGCACGCGAACGGAACTCAGCGACGGCTTCAAGCGCGCCTATGTCGAACAGATTCTCGAACCCGCCGACCTAGACAGGCTGCTGGCAGGCTTCGACGCCTCAGCCACCGCTGCCTTGCTGTGCGTCGAGCGTGATCCGCACGCATGTCACCGTAGCCTCATCGCCGACCGGCTTGCCGCCGACTACGGCGTGCCGGTGAAGCACTTGCTGCCGTGAGCCGGATCCTCATCGTGTCGAAGACCAGGATGCGCGGCGATCCTGTCTGCGTCGGCGGCCACGACCTCGATGAGAGCATGCACAGCATCCGTCTGCTCCAGCCTGACGGCACCAACATGCCGGCCGGTACGGGATTCGAGCTCGGGCAGATCTGGGATCTTGACTACGTGCCAGCTACAGACATCCGACCGCCTCACGTCGAGGATGTTCTCGTCAATCCAAACGGAGCGCGACACGTCGACACGATCCAGTCTCTCGGAGCATTTCTGCGAACCCGGGTCACCGCATGGACACGGACTTTGTTCGACGGAACGCTGCTACGAACCAACAGTGGGACCGGTTACGTGCCCATCGACGGTCCCTTCCCATCTTGCAGCACCGGCTACTGGCTCCCCGAACAACCCTTGGACTACGACGGCGACAGGCGTTACGTGTTTCGCGCCGACGGTGGGCGACGCCGCATTCGCTACGTCGGGGTAGCCGAGGCCACCGCTCGGATCGAACCCGGTACGCTCGTGAGAGTGTCCTTGGCACGAGCCTGGGCACCTTCCAATGCGCCAGCTGGCCTATATCTGCAGATATCGGGCTGGTACTTGGAGTGATTCTTGCGACAAGCGGCGTAAGGCACGCAGGGTTTGTTTGCCGACCAGAAAAATGGACCCGGCCCGGCTAAGACGTAACCGTCGAGCCAGGGTGGAGGCTTTGCTCCGAGCTTTGGCGGATAGCCGCTAACGGCGCGGCAAACACGGTCACGAACTCGGCTCGTCCTGCTCAGGGTCCGGAGCCATCGTGACCGTCATGCCGCTGTGGTAGGCGTAGTCGAGCGCCACGTAGAGCACGTCGGGCTCGTCGGCGAACGCCTTGACGGTCATGATGACCGTATCGACCGAATCGCGACGGGCGTCGGTGACGGCCTTGATGAACTCTCCGGCGCGGTGATCGTGCAGGTAGACCTCACGGTCTTCTTGGTTGTTGGGTAGTCGATCTGTGGTCATGCCCCCACTATCTGCTGTGATCGCGTGTGCTGTCAAGGTGTGCGACCCGCGAAGCTATGTGCGGGCACAGAGGACGGCTAGCTGGCCACCAAGGACTTGCCGCATAGCACCTTGAGGGAGCATCATGAACGGTATGGACAAAGTCCGACTCGATCCGACGCCGCCCGTAGCGAATCTCCGAGCTATGCGCATTCTCATCTGGTATGAAGGGCGTCTCGGTCGGCTATGTAAGTTCGGCTTTTCGCGAAACGATGCATCGCTCTACGTGGTCGGCTATGGGCCTCAAGGTCGCTACCACTTTGGTCAGCACGGCTTCGCCGAGCATGAGCGGTCGACGACATTTGACGCCAGTGAAGATGGTGAGAGTGCCGAGCAGCCGCCACACCTCTCAATCCACGAGAGTGGCCGAGTACACATCCGAAGTAGTTCGGGGCAGGCAGGTCCACTTCAGGTGCCGCCGCTCTCAAAGTGGACCGGTGAGCACATAGCAACTGTTAACGCTGTGAGCTTCTCAGGGCTTGCCGCGCACGACCGCGAGCCAAAACAGACCGGAGCCGAGCAAGACCTAGTGTTCGCAATGGCGACGCCGACCCAAGTCAGCGGGCGACTGGCCCTATACATTAATGCGAGCAAGCCCGAGTTCGCGATGGAATGCAAGATGCACTTCACGCTCTGGCGTCCGACGCTTGAGACACCCCTCTATGTTGGTATCGCACCACTCAACAATGATCGGTTGGGTGCCGAGCCTGGTGTGACGGTTATCGGTGGATGGGACCCAACGACAGCCCTAACGACAACGCCCGCGTCCTTCTTGTACGTCAACGCTAAATAGCGAGAAATTGGCAGGCTCGCTCGTTCGTCGGCGTGTCGCACAAGCGGCAGTGGCCGCAACTCTATGGCTTGAGCTCATCAGGGTAGGTCTCGCGCGCAAGATTTGCAGGCCCGCTCAATACCTCGGAGGCAGCCCACCTAGGCCAGCTCTATAATCATCGTCTCCGCTGGTGCTCCTACCTGGGGGCGTTTTCTTCTCGCTGTGTTTCCTTTTCATATTTTTCTTGTTCTGCCGATTCTTTTTGTTCTACCGTTGCGGTTTCTTCTTGCGCCTGCGCCAAGGCCTGCTGCTGGCGTTCTTGGCTTTCTTTTTCGGCTGCTTTGGCCTTAGTTTCTTGTTCTTCTAGGCAAGCGGCGCTAGCAAGTTCGTGCTGGCAAGCTGGTCCGTACGTTTTACCGCTACTGCTCGATCCACTACTGCTGCTCGATATCGAGCTATTGGTAGATGTTGAGCTCTGGTTCGATGTTGCGCCACACCCCGCTACGGTAAAGGCAAACATGGCGAGCCCTACGGCCACCCACTTCTTGCTCATTATGTCCCCCCGTGTCGGTCTACCCATCCCAGCATAACCGAAGCCAAGACAGATGTGTAAGAACGCATGGTCATGCTCTTAGCCCATGACGAGACTGTTCAGCGGCCAAGCGTCGTACAACCGGTAGTGGACGACCTGCTCCGGGCCGTAAGCCCGTAAATGGGACGGGGTTAGAGCCGCCTAGAAATGCCAAAGAGCCCCGACGACCTTGGGCGCGTTGCGATAGGATTCGGCGTATGAGGCATCGTCCGGTGATCGGCCTTCTCATGAGCATGTTGGTTTTCGTAGCTGCGGTGGCGCCAGCAATAGCGGACACCCCATATCCCACCGTGCCGCAAGAAGCACAGGGAACCGAAGGCGGAAACCCAACCCGTTGCTCGCATGACGCCGAAGTGGTCGAACAGGTACCCGTTCAGGTTGCCCTCAATGGATATCCGGGCCGAACCTTGCTCGCCGGATATCTCCAGCTACGCTGGTCGCCCTCCTGCCAGGGAAACTGGGCTCGGTTCATTGCACATCAGGTAGTTGTCAACGGTGGCGCGTGGGGTTACTACGGCAAGGTATGGGTTACCGGAGGAGTATTCGGCCATACCCATAGCGAGAAGGTCAACGACAACTTCTCGGGGTCATCACTAGCCTTCTATACCTCGATGGTTTGGGCGCCCGACCCGCACTGCGCTTCGGCGCATGTGCAGCTATATGACGAGCTGACAGATGTGCAGGGTCCTTCTGCCTCAACTCTCTGCTATTAGGGCGAATCCCGGAACGAGAATCTGAGCGGACCCAGCTCTCATATTTAGTTAAGATTCTCCCGTGACGACCCGTCAGGTAGATATATTTTGTGGGGAAAGTACGGCACAGTATCCGAGGGCGGCTCGGGAAGAAGGACGTACAGCAGCATAGCCAGCACCTGCATCAGGAGATAAATAGCAACGAAGGTCACTAGGCCCACGAACCAAGATGCTTTCAAGTAGTTACGCACACTCGTTTGCGTGACTGGGCCACCCGCCTTGCTAGTAATACTGGCTTCTTTATTCATGGCTTAATTGTAGCCTGAGGTGCACTCCACGACAAATCGTGGTCTTCGGCAGCAGGTCGTACAAGTGCCGCTGGACGACACGCGGGCGCTCAGTACGGGAACTCGCTGTCCCAGCCCCAGACGTGGCGGCGTCCCTGTTGTTTGTAGGGCGGGTCGTCTATGTCGATGTGGGAGTCGTCGGGCTCGGGC
>DATHLT010000214.1:0-3586 GCA_035487855.1 Solirubrobacteraceae bacterium | reverse complement strand
AAGCCTCGCTCCAGCGCATAGCCCACGAGCTCGGCGCGGGAAGTCAGCCTGAGCTTCTGCTGGATGTGCGAACGGTGAGTCTCCACTGTGCGCACTGACAGGTACAGCTGCTCACCGATCTCGGCGTTGGTGTGACCCAGGGCAATTAGCCGCAGCACATCTACCTCGCGCTCAGAGAGGTCGTCCGGCGGGCCCGGTGGCGGTGCCGACGCGATCCTCGCGCCGAGGCGCGGGTTCAAGTAGCTCTCCCCTTCCGCAGCGGTGCGCACCGCCTGCACGAGCTCATCGTCGGCGGCCTCCTTGAGCACGTAGCCGAGCGCACCTCCGGCAAGCGCCTCACGTGCGAACGCTGGCTCCTGCTGCATCGTCAACACCACGATCTGCGTGTCCGGCGACTCCTCCCGGATCAGCGGGATCGCCTCGAGGCTCGAGCCGCCGGGCATGTTCAGATCCAAGACCAGCACCGCCGGGTGATGGCCGCGCACGTAACGTCTTGCGCCATCGACGTCGCTTGCCTCGGCCACCACCTCGAAGCCAGGCTCGCTGTCGAGCACCATGCGCAGACCGCTGCGGACGACCGCGTGGTCGTCCGCGAGCACGATGCGAATCGTGTCGGGCTCAGCGACAGGCGTAGCGCCATCGGCAACACCATCCGACGGCGTGGATTCTCCGTCGACCATCGCCTCAGGCCCCAGGGCCGTCCACGCCGACCGGCACGTTCTTGAACATCGCTCATCTCTCCTTATCGGTGTCTGACAAGAGCGTAAGTCGCGCGCACCGGAGCATTATCCGGGCCTCTCACGCTGAATGTTGCGGGTTTTTACTGAGACGCTGGCGGCTGGTGCGCGAGCGCACTCAGCCGAAGAACACCTCCGCTAGCGAGGGATCGAGCAGCTTAGGCTCGCACAGGGCACGTTAGCTGTCGATCAGGCGAGCGCCCGCGCCGGGGCGCACGTCGCAGGCCCCCGCAGGCGGCTTCCCACCGGGCGCAAACAGCCCGAGCACACTGCCGCCGAAGCCGCCGCCAATCACACGCGCGCCCACAGCGCTTGCCTGGCGCAGGCTTGCAACGGCATCCTCCACAGCCGGGGTGGAAACCTCGTAACAGTCGCGCAGGCTCTCGTGGGAGGCATCGAGCAGCGCTCCGATCGCAGCCAAATCGTCAGCGCGCAACGCCGCTACGGCCTCCAGCACCCGCTCGTTTTCGCCGAGCACGTGCTGGGCACGCCGGCGCAGCGGTTCCGGAAGGCCCGCCACGGCCACACTGTCTGCGTCGCGCAGTGACTCCACGCCGAGCAGCTGACACGCACGCACGCACTCGGCGCGACGCTGGTTGTAGCCGGAGCTCGCGTGCACGTGACGCTCGCCGGAATCGAGCACCACCAGCCGCCAGTCGCCCAGCCGTAGCGGCACCTGCTCGACCGCGAGCACGCGGAAGTCGATGCACAGCGCGGCGTCGGGGGCGCCGTAGAGTGAGGCGAGCTGGTCGAGCAGCCCGGTGTGGGCGCCAACCCAGTCGTTCTCCACGCGCGCGCACAATCGCGCCAGCTCGGTTCTGTCGAGCTCCTTGGCAACATCAGACTCGCCTTGAGAGCCGAGCTCAGCGAGCACGAGGCACAGCGCGACCTCGAGCGCAGCCGATGAGGATAGGCCCGCGCCGGGCGGTAGTCCGCCGCTGATTTCCAGACTTGCGCCGACGAGCGGGAACCCCGCTCGGGCGAGCTCGGCCACGGTGCCGCGTACGAACGCGCGCCATCCCGCCGCCGGCTGGGGATCGGCAAGCGCGAACTCGTCGTGCTCGCCGAGGTCGCGTGCAAACGCGCTCACGCGTGCCTCTTCGCCGGGCATAGCGACGGGCTCAGCCTGCGCGCTCACGGTGACGCCGTCGGCGATGGCGAACGGCAGCGCGAGTCCCTGGTTGTAGTCGGTGTGCTCGCCGATCAGGTTGACGCGACCGGGCGCGAATGCGCGGCTGTGCTCACCCGGCACGAGCGATCGCCTCACGCAGCTTGACCGCGGACTCCTCGGGCAGCGTGTCGGAGATGAAGGCGCCGGCGCCCTGCTCGGAGCCGGCGAGGTACTTGAGCTTCTCGGCCGTGCGCAGAGGCGGATAGAACTCGACGTGCAGGTGCCCCTGCCCCGCAGCCGCTGCTGCTGGGCTCGACGGCGCAGCTGTGGGCGCTTGATGGACGGCCATGACATAGGGGAACGGCCTGTCAAACAGTGCGTCGTAGCCGCGCGTGAGCGTCTGTAGCGCGTCCGCCAGCTGGCGCAACTCCTCGGGCTCGCACTCGAGCAAGCTCGCGCGGTGGCGACGCATCACGACGTGCGCCTCGTAGGCCCAGCGAGCCGCGTACGGGACGTAGACGACAACGCCGTCGCTCTCGAACAGCACACGACGTCCGTCGTCCAGCTCGCGCCGCAACAGCTCACAGGCCGCACAGCCGCCCAGGCGCTCGTCGGCTGCGAGCTCGAGCGCCGGCACGGGCGGCAGGAACGGGTAGCCGTAGATCTGCCCATGTGGGTGGTGCAGAGTGACCCCCACCTCGACGCCGCGGTTCTCGAAGATGAACACGTAGTCGATGTCTTCGCGCGCGCCGAGCTCGGCATAGCGGTGGCGCCACACCCACATCAGCGCCTGCGCCCGCTCGGGTGAAAGCGTGCTGAAGGAGGCGTCGTGGTCCTCGGTGTAGACGACCACCTCGGCCGCACCATGGGGAGCCTGGAAGGCCGGGAAGCGGTTGTCGAACACCGCGATCTCGAACTGCGGGAACGGAATCTCGGTCTCATCGCCTCCCGGTCGCGTGGGGTCGAGCGGACAGTGGTCGCGCGCGGGCAGGAACGTGCGGTCCTGGCGCTGGATCGCATAGGTGACCTGCTCGCCGCGCAACTCCTCGAAGCGCTCGCCGCTGTCTGGCTCCTCGCTCACCTCGACAGCTGCCGATCGACGGCGTAGAGGATCAGGGCGCGGCCATCTGCTTTGACGTGGCGGGCAATCGTCACGGGCCCCAGACGCTCGTCGGGGTCTCCAGGCGCACCGTCGCGCTCCAGCGGAGCGACCGTCCCGTGGCCCAAGCTCGACGGGCCGCCTTGCGACGGCTCGCCTTGCAACGGCTCGCCCTGGTTACCACCCATGCCCCGAGGGTATACCCACATAGACGGAAGCCCGCTCGTGACGGCATTGCGCATAGCTGAGACCTTCCGAGAGCTAGGATGCGGACATTCCGCACTTAGTGTGGATAAGGTTTTGAGGTAAGGGGAAGTTTGTAGCCGATGCCGCGCCGGCAGTTGCGGCCTAGCGATGTAAGGGAGGAGCACCATGGCAGACACAGACCAGACCCACGAGGCGGTGGAGCAGCTCGACTATCTCGACCACCCGGATGTCGGGCGCCCAGGCGTCGACCGACGCGCGTTCTTGCGCCGCACAGCCCTGACCGGCATAGCCGCCGGCTCAGTGGGCAGCCTGCTGAGCGCGTGCGGCTCGAGCGCGTCGAGCGGTAGCAGTGGTGGCGGTACCTCAGATGAGGTCTTCGGGTCGCACCCGAGCTACAAATTCGTGTTCGTCAACCACGTCACAACCAACCCG
>DATHLT010000213.1:0-6374 GCA_035487855.1 Solirubrobacteraceae bacterium | reverse complement strand
GCTATGCGCAGATCGTGCGCGAGAACGCCTTGCTGCGGCGGCTGCTGAAGAGCACTTACGAGATCCAAGAGAGCGTGCTCGGCCACGACGCGCCACCTCGCGAGCTCGTGGAGCAGGCGGAGAAGGCGATGCTGGAGGTCGCACGCGACGATCGCCAGCAGGACTTCCGCGCGATCGAGGAGGTGCTGCACGAGGAGCTCGACAAGCTGCACCGGCTGTCGCTGGAGGGCACCTCGCTAACGGGCACTCCGTCCGGCTTCAAGGATCTGGACGAGATCACAGGCGGCTTTCAGCCGGGGAACCTGATCATCATCGCCGCCCGCCCAGCGATGGGCAAGAGCGCGCTCGTGTGCAACATCGCAGAGAACGCAGCGGTCGAGCACGGCAAGCCGGTGGCGCTGTTCTCGCTGGAGATGGCAGAGGCGGAGCTGGCACAGCGATTCGTCGCCTCCCAGGCGCGGATCAAGGGCGAGGAGCTGCGCAAGGGGCGCGTGGCCGAGCAGCGCTGGCCGAAGATCCTGGCAGCCAGCCAGCGGCTGGCGGCTTCACCGCTGTGGGTGGACGACTCAAGCGACGTCGGCATGCTTGAGATTCGCGCCAAGGCACGGCGGCTGCACAGCCAGTGCGAGGGCGGGCTGGGGCTGATCATCATCGATTACCTGCAGCTGATGCGCACGGACAGCCGCTACGACAGTCGTGTGACCGCGGTGGGCGAGCTCAGCCGTGGACTGAAGATCCTGGCGCGCGAGCTGGGCGTGCCGGTGATCGCGCTCTCGCAGCTGAGCCGTGCGGTAGAGACACGCCCGGACAAGAAGCCCCAGCTGTCGGACCTACGCGAGAGTGGAAACCTCGAGCAAGACTCCGATCTGGTCATGTTCATCTACCGCGACGAGTACTACAACGAGGACTCCGAGCGACCCGGCGAGGCCGACCTGCTGATCGCAAAGCATCGCAATGGGGCCGTCGGCAAAGTCACGCTCACCTTCCAGAAGGAATACCCCAAGTTCATGAATTACGCCGGCGAGCGCTACGCGCAATGAGCCTGGGCACGTATGGCGGCGCCGGACGGCGTCCTCGGTCGCTCGCGTGCAAAGCACGCCACGCTCCCTGCGTCCTTGTCCGACTTGCCATACGTGCCCAGAATGGGCTAGTGAGCGAGAGCTACGCGCAATGAGCTGCCCTCTCGGTGTGTGTGACGGCAGCGGCTTCGTGATCGACGAGGTGAGCAACACGGCCAGGGACTGCGATTGCCGGGCGGGAAGGATCGCCGCAGCACGTACTGCTCGGCTCGAGGGCCGTATCCCGAAGCTCTATCGCGGCGTGTCGTTCGAGCGCCCGCCGCTCAGCGAGCTGGCAAGGACCGCTCCGGACCAGATTCGCGCGGTCCGACGATATGTACGAGCAATCGACACGAACATCGATACTGGGCGGGGCCTGTGGATCCAGGGGAGCGTCGGCACCGGCAAGACGACGCTGGCGATGCTCGTCTCCAAAGCAGCGCTCGACGCGGGTCGGTCGGTCGCCATCTACTCGCTGCCGCGCCTTTTGAACCTGCTGCGCGAGTCGATGGAGTCTGAGGGGGGCCTGCTCGACCTACTAGACCGGCTGACGGCTGTCGATCTGCTGCACATCGATGACCTGGGCGCGGAGAATCGCACCGACTGGGTGCTGGAGCAGCTGTACTCGATCGTCAACTCGCGCTACGAGGCAGAGCGCCCGATCGTGGCGACCACCAACCTGATGCCTGACGAGCTCTCAGAGCGGCTCGGCCCACGCACCGTCTCCCGCTTGGTCGAGATCTGCGGCGATCTGATCCCGCTCTACGGCGAGGACAAGCGGCGGGAGTTCCGCGCCGCGCGCACAGACATGGCGGGCCGCTCCGTCTGAGCCCAGCGGCGCTGAGCCTGTGCTCGAGCGGCGGGTGTGACACCAATAACCGGGGACAAGCCCCAACCGTCCCTAAACTCCACTCTTCATGCCAGGCATAGTCATAGTTGGCGCCCAGTGGGGCGACGAGGGCAAGGGCAAGATCACCGATCTGCTCGCCGAGTACGGCGACGCAGTCGTTCGCTTCCAGGGCGGTAACAACGCCGGCCACACGATCGTCAGGGGAGATGTCGAGTGGAAGCTGCACCTAATCCCCTCGGGCATCCTCTATCCGGGCAAGCGCTGCGTAATTGGAAACGGTGTGGTGATCGATCCGAAGGTGTTGATTGAGGAGCTCGACGCACTGCGCGCCCGTCGGGTGGATGTCAGCGGGCTGCGCATCTCCGCCAACGCCCACCTGATCATGCCGTACCACCTGCTGCTGGACTCAGCCGGGGAGGCGAAACTCGGCAGCCTGCAGATCGGCACCACACGCAGGGGCATCGGCCCGTGCTACGCCGACAAGGCCGCGCGCCTGGGCATCCGCGTGCAGGACCTACTCGACGAGAAGATCCTCAAGAAGAAGATCGTCGCGGCGATGGAGCCAAAGCGCCTGTCGCTGCGCCCATTCGAGAAGGACCCAGCGCTCGACCTGCACACGATGACTGAGGAGTACCTCACCTACGGCCACCGCCTGGAGCAGCACATCGCAGACACCTCCAAGCTGATGTGGGAGATGCTCGACGCCGAGAAGATCGTGATCCTCGAGGGTGCTCAGGGTGCGATGTTGGACATCGACCACGGCACGTACCCGTTCGTCACCTCATCCAACCCGCTGGCCGGCGCGGCTTGCGTGGGCTCTGGCATCGGCCCGAAGGCGATCGACGAAGTGTGGGGGATCTCAAAGGCCTACACCACCCGTGTGGGCGCAGGACCGTTCCCAAGCGAGCTGCACGATGAGATGGGTGAGACGATCCGCCAACGCGGCGGCGAGTTCGGCACCACCACCGGGCGCCCGCGGCGCACTGGCTGGCTGGACCTCGTGGCCCTGCGCTATGCGGCCCGACTGAACACGCTCACGGCGCTGGTAGTCACCAAGCTGGACGTACTCTCCGGGCTTGACCGCATCCACGTGTGCACGAGTTATCGCGGCGCGGACGGGGCGGAGTTCGAGGATTTCCCCTACCACCAGACCGTCCTGCATCACACGACCGCCGAGCTGACGGAGCTGGGCGGCTGGAAGGAGGACCTCGGCGAGTGCCGCACGCTGTCCGACCTCCCTGACGGCGCACGCGAATACCTCGACTTCATCGCCGAGCACGTTGGCGCGCCCGTGACCATGATCGGCGTGGGTCCGGGGCGCGAGCAGACCGTGTGGACGGATGCCGGGCGCGAGACGCTCATCGCCGGCGACGGTCTGCAGCTCAGCTCCTGAGCGCCAAGAGCTACACGACCCGGATGCCCCGCTACAGGCAGTCCGGGCCGTGATCAGCGCTCTAGCGAAGGGCTAGTGACCGGGGAAGTGGCCTGACCAATGGCCGCCCTGCGGCCAGGGGAACTGGTACGCACGGTAGGTGTTCACGCCGGCAGGGAACTCAGCGTTGAAGATAAGGCTGCCGGTGGGAGAGAACTCCGAGAAGTACGGCAGTGCTCCCCAACCCACCACGAGGTTGCGCCACGGTGTCGTCTGGACGTTGCCTTGCGACGCCGCTGAAAGCCCCTCTGGCTGGTTGTCTGAGGCCACCAACGTGGCGACCTTCGTCCACGGATTTAGCTTGACCGTTACGGCGCGGCTGTATGGGAGCAGCGGTGCGCCGGTCGAGTCGTTGTCGAAGAATGTGTACGTGTCGTTGCCCACTGGCTCCGGGTCGTGCTGCCAGGCGAAGATCTCGCCCGCGCTGTCGAGCGTCTGTCCTGGCGCCGCCTGGAGCTTGAAGCTCGAGTCCTTGCCGCCGAGCTGCCAGAGGATGTTCCCATTGGCGAGGCTCACCTTGTAGGTGGTCCACGTGTCGCGTGCGTCGATCAACAGGTTGCCGTCGCTGTCCAGCTTGACTGCGTTGATGTGAAACCAGTCCCACGGCGTGCTCGCCGACGCGGGTAGCGGCTGCTCACTTTGGCTGAACGGAACGTGGTCCTGGCTATTCCACTGGAACAGCACCTTGCCCGTGGCGATGTCGATCTCCTGCACCACGCCGTTGATCACGGTCTGGTCAGCTGGCCCGCCGATCGACGTAAGGTCGGCGGTTGCGGTCGTGTAGGAGAGGATCAGCGCGGTATTCCATGGGGTGATGAGGAACTCGTGGCCGTCTGCACTGAGGCCGTTGCCCGCATTGACGGTTGCGATCTGTTGGTAGTGGTCGTTGTAGATGTAGTCGGTGCCACTAGCAAGGCCACCCAGCCCCGTGCCCTGCCACCAGGTGAGGACCGGTTGGTGCTCGTAGGTCTGTACGCGGAAGTCACTCGCCTCATCACCCGCAGGCACAGGCTGAAACCACACGACGTTGCCCTGACTGTTAACGATCTCCGGGCCGTTAGCGTAGGTGGTGGCATCCCCGAACGGCGAGATGAAGAAGTCCCCGCCCAGCGAGGCAGACGGAGAGGACGAAAGGACCGTCAGTGGCGGTGGCGAGGTGGGAGCGGCTGCCACAGCCGTGCTGGCAGCCAATAGCGCGATCATGGCAGCGCCGACAGCGATGGCAACGGCGCCGATGGACCGCTGGAGGCGTTGCTGCAAGCCGCTGCTGGGCGCGCTTGCGGAGGTTATTTGGAGCATCTTCGGTACTTCCTTTCTGGCGTCTTGTGGTGTTTGCTTGAGGACTTTGTGGCTGGATAGTCCGGCCCACGCGGCGCACCGTAGCAGAAACCACATAATATCGACAGACTTTGTGATGATTAATCACTGGCTGCACTCCCGCCACGGGCGCTGTCCTCGTGCTCGACTAACTCGAGCTCGGTGACCGGCCCTGCGGCGAAGTAGACCGCCTACGGGCGCGCTTGGGCCTGGGCACCACGCGCCGGCCAGAGCCGTCAGGGGTGCGTCAGGGCGTGGCGCTCTTCTTGCAAGCGAAAGAGACGCCGACGCTTTCGCAGGAGCTTCTCCCGCTCGCGCCCGAGCTGCCCTCGCTGGCGGCGGGGCGAGCTGGTGGGGAGTTCTCGCAGCTCGCGAATCTTCGCCCGGATTCTTTCTTTCACGTGACGCAGATGGCGGATCTCACGCGTCAGGTGCTCGACCTGCCGTGCGCTCGCGCGTCGCTCATGCTTGCTCGCACCATCGACGCTCACCGGCGCCTGCGGAACGGAGCTGGCCGTTTCTTCGGCCACTTCAGCGGCTTCCTGAGCTGCTTCGTTGGCTTCTTCTGCTTCCTGGGATGCTTGTTCGGCCTGCTCGGCTTCGATCGTGGCCGAGCTCACCGGTTCATGAGCCACCTTCAGTGGCTTTGCCAGCGCGCTACTAGCGCCACCACCAAAGGCCAAGAGCACGCCAAGCAGCGCCGCTATTACGCCCAACCAGGATGAGCTATGCGAGCTCTCGCCAGTAGTGCCATCTGACGAAAGTTCGACTGCCGGCATTGGACACCTGCAACTGCATCAAGCGTGCCGGGCTTTATGCAGAGCGCCACCCGCGCCGACCAGGCCGAGGGTCCGCCGGAGGAACTCGACCTCGTCCGCCACGACGAGCTCGTGCTTGGGGCCGTCGTAGATGTCGAAGTGGTCGACGCCGGGGTAGGTGCGCAACTCGCCGTGCCGGGCCCTCCTCGCAGCCCGGATAGCCGGTCCCGGCCGGGCCACCCGATCGGCCTCCCCGACGCAGACGAGCCACGGACAGTGCAGCCGGCGGGCGTGGCGGATCGGACGGTAGGGCCGGCCGAGCAGCCAGCGCGAGGAGACGCGGTCGCGCCAGCAGCTGTCCTCGCCGATCGAGACGACGTGCAGCCAGCCCTCCTGACCGCCCGGTGCGTTGATGAATGCCGGCTCGTTCGGCTGGCCGATCACGCGCAGGTGGCGGCCTCTGACGGCCGCCACAAGCATCCGCAGATTGGTGCCCGGCGAGGCGCGGTGCGCCTGGGTGAGTATGTCCAAGAACGGGACCTGGCTGACCGCGGCGGCGATCCTCTCGTCCGCGGCGGCCGCGGCAAGGGCATTCCCTCCGCCCATCGAGGAGCCGAACGTCGCGACCCGATCGGGGTCCACGCCCGGAAGGGAGCGAGCGAAGGCAATCGCGGCCGCCCAGTCCTCGAGCTGGCGACGAGGGTGGAAGAGGTCTGGCTCGCCGCCGCTGTCGCCGAAGCCGCGATGGTCGAAGACGAGCGCAGCGATGCCGGACTCGGCGAACCGCTCAGCGAACGGTCCGAGCCCATCTCGACGGGTGCCCGAGAGGCCGTGAGCCATCACAACAATCGGCGCCTGCGCGGCGGTGCCGCGGGCAGGATAGAGCCAGGCTGCACAATGCTCGGAGTCCGACGGGAAGCTGAGATCCTGACGTCGCATGGAGTCTGCTGGATGGGCGA
>DATHLT010000212.1:0-8230 GCA_035487855.1 Solirubrobacteraceae bacterium | reverse complement strand
CGCACGCCGACGCCGCGCCCGACAGCCTCGCAACCGGCACGCCCGAGCCGCTGCGCGGTGACTTGATCGCACTGCTGGGCACGGAGCGCGTGCTTGCCCGCGCGATCGACCTCATCGCATACGCCTCTGACGCCAGCCCTTACAGGCGCCTGCCCGCGGTGGTGGTAATGGCCTACAACGCCGAGGATGTGGGCAAGGTGCTTGGCTACGCGCGCAAGACGGGCATGGCGGTGAACTTCCGCGGCGGCGGCACGAGCCTCAGCGGGCAGGGTGGAACCGACGGCATCATGATCGACGTGCGTCGCTGGTTCTCCGGCGTTCGCATCGAAGACGGCGGCGCTCGCGCGCGGATCAGGGCGGGGACGCTGTTGGGTCTCGCCAACCGCCTGCTCGCGCGCCACGGCTACAAGCTCGGCCCCGACCCCGCCAGCAAAGACATCGCCACGCTCGGCGGCGTGATCGCCAACAACTCCGGTGGCATGCGTTGCGGCGTCACCTGGGATCCCTACTCCACGGTGGAGTCGATGATGCTGGTGCTCGCCTCCGGCACCGTCATCAACACGGGGGCACCCGACGCGGAGACCCAGTTCGCGGCGGCAGAGCCGGAGCTCGCGCAGGGCCTGCTCGAGCTGCGCGCGGAACTGCTCGCCCACGAGGAGCTCGCGCAGCGCGTGCGGCGCAAGTACGAGATCAAGAACGTCACCGGCTACCGCCTGTGCGCGCTGCTCGACGCGGACACACCGCTCGAGATCTTCCGCCGTCTCGTCGTCGGCTCGGAGGGCACGCTCGCGTTCATCGCCGAGGCGGTCATGCGCACGCGCCCGGAGCCAAAGCGCACGACGCTCGCGTGGGTGCACTTCGCCGACATCGACGCCGCCGCCGCGGTCGTCCCCGAGCTCGTGGCAGCGGGCGCGCGGGCAACCGAGCTGATGGTCGCACCGGCGCTGATCGCCGCCGCGTGGAACCTGCCCGGTACGCCGCTCCAGTGGCGCGAGCTGCCGCCCACCTCAGCGGCGCTGCTCGTGGAGATGGGCGGCGCCGACGATCGCGAGCTCGACGCCGGCGAGGCCGCGGTCAACGAGATCCTCGCCGGCCACGAGCTGATCCAGCCGCACCGCTTCGCGCGCGCGGCCGAGGAGATCGAGATGGCGTGGATGGTGCGCGAGGGCCTGTTCGGGCTCGTCGGGCGGCTGCGGCTTCCCGGCACCGCACTGATCGTCGAGGACGTGTGCGTGCGCCCCGAGCGAATCGCCGAGTGCGCGCGCGACCTGCAGGAGCTGCTCGGCTCCCACCAGTTCCTCGTCGGCGTCGCCGGGCACGCGTCAGCCGGCAACCTGCACTTCCAGCTCACACCCGACTTCACCAAGGCCGAGGACCTTGAGCGCTACGAGGCGTTCATGGAGGAGCTCGTGGAGCTGATCGTCGGCAAGTACGACGGCTCGCTCAAGGCCGAGCACGGCACCGGCGTGAACATGGCCCCCTACGTCGAACGCGAGTGGGGTGAGAAGGCCACGTCGATGATGTGGAAGGTGAAGCAGCTCGCCGATCCCAATGGTCTCTTGAATCCCGGCGTGGTGTTGAACCGCGATCTCCATATCCATCTAAAAAACCTGAAGAGCCAGCCGGCGATCGAGGAGACGGCAGCGCAGTGTGTCGAGTGCGGCTTCTGCGAGCCCGTGTGCCCCAGCCGCAACGCCACCACCACCCCGCGCCAGCGGATCGTCGTGCGCCGCGAGATGGCCCGCCAGCTGGAGGGCTCGCCCGTGTATGAGTCACTGCTCGCCGACTACGAGTACGACGCGCTGCAGACCTGCGCCGCCGACGGCAGCTGCCAGAGCGTGTGTCCCGTGGCGATCGACACCGGCAAGCTCGTCAAGGAGCTGCGCGCACGCGAGCGCTCCCAGCGCGAAGAAACCGTCGCCCTGACAATCGCCAAGCGCTATGGAGCCGTCGAGCGTGCCACCCGCGCGGGGCTTACCGCCACGGGTGCGGTAGCTGATGTGCTCGGCCAGCGGGCGATCGCCAGCGTGCCCGTAGCGCTGCGACGACGCGTCAGCAGCGAGCTCATGCCGACGCTGCCCGAGCACCTGTCCCCCGCCGCGCCCTCACACCTGCCCGCCACCCAGCGCTCCGGCGCGGCAGCCGTGTACATGCCCGCGTGCCTGAACCGCATCTTCGGCAACCCGCGCGACGCGGGGTCCGCCGCCGCCGGTCATGCACTTGGCGCCGCGGGCGAATCGCTCAGCGTGGCGGGTGAGTCGCCCGGAGAGGCGCCATCGCTGCCGCAGGCGCTCGTTGACGTGTCCGCCCGCGCCGGACTGCCACTGTGGATCCCCAGCGACGTCTCCGGGCACTGCTGTGGCACGCCGTGGTCTTCCAAGGGCTACAGCGCCGGCCACGATCACATGGCCGCGAAGACCGCCGCCGCGCTGTGGCGCTGGAGTGACGGCGGCCGGCTGCCGGTGGTTATCGACGCCACCTCATGTTCGCTCGGCCTGCGCCAGGAGATCGCGCCACACCTCGACGAGGCCGAGCGCGAGCGCTTCCAGCAGATCGAGATCCTCGACTCGATCGAGTGGGTTCACGACCGGCTGCTCGCGCAGCTGCAAGTGCCACACAAGCTGCAGCGCATCGCCGTCCACCCCACCTGCGCCACCGGCCAGCTCAGCCTCGGCGGCAAGCTCGAGACGATCGCGGGCGCGCTCGCGGATGACGTGCTGATCCCCGCCGCCAGCAGCTGCTGCGGCATGGCCGGCGATCGCGGACTGCTGCACCCCGAGCTGCCCGCCTCCGCGCTGCGCGACACCGCCTCCGAGCTCGCCCAGCGCGAAGCCGAGGGGGATCACATCGACGCGCACGTATGCAGCAACCGCACCTGTGAGATCGCCTTGCAGCAGGTGACGGGAGCGCGCTACGCGTCGTTCGTGCTCACGCTCGAGCGGCTTACGCGATAGACGAGCGCGCCGGGCAGGGCGGGGCGTGGGAGTGAGCAGCGTGGCTTGCCTCAGCGCGATGCAAAGCCGTCGAGCCATGCACTGATGGCTGCGGTGAACGCATCGTTGTTATCCCCAGCCACCATGTGACCCGCACGCGGCACCTCCGAGAGGGTGGCACATGGCGCGAGCTCGACGAACTCGTTTGCGATGGCGGCGCTGAGCACGTCGCTCTCGGCGCCGCGCACGAGCAGACACGGCTGGCGCAGACGTGCGGTTGCACTCGTCAGGCGCGCGGACAGATCGCTCGGGTCTTCCATGATCGCGCGGGCCGCTGTCAGGACTTCTGGATCCCAATGCCATACCCAGCGCTCTCCCTTGCGGCGGAGGTTGTGGCGCAGACCACTCGAGTCGCGCGGACGCGGGCGGTTGGGCAGGTATGCCGCCACCGCGTCGCCCGCCTCCGCGAGGTCGGCGAAACCGTCCGAGTGCTGCTCCATGAAGCCCACCACCCGCCCGCCGCCGCGCGGCTGAAAGCGATGGCCGACATCCACCAGCACGAGCCCCGCCGCGGGCGCGGCCGGTGGCTCCACGAGCGCCAGCAGCGCAGCGATGCCACCGAGCGACGCGCCGATCACGATTGTCCCCTGCGTGATGGCCGCGGGCGTAGCGGCGGGCTCGCCCTCACTCGCCGCACCTGCGCCAACGGGCGCTGCCGCGACCGTTATCTGCTCGATCATCGCCCGAACGTCATCTGCGAAATCGTCGGGTGCATAGGCCGCGGGACGCGGGTGCGCGCTCTCCCCATGGCCGCGCAGATCGACTGTGATCGCACGCCAGCCGGCGTCCGCGAGGCTCGCTGCAGTGGCGCGCCA
The DNA here is from genome assembly GCA_035487855.1 of Solirubrobacteraceae bacterium. Lineage (GTDB taxonomy): Bacteria > Actinomycetota > Thermoleophilia > Solirubrobacterales > Solirubrobacteraceae > Palsa-744. The sequence continues at coordinate 4,422 of DATHLT010000212.1, read as the reverse complement.
CGCATGCCGCGTCTGCCCGCCGCCGTGCAGCATCAGCACAACAGGAGACCCACGATCGCCAAAGCTGTCCGCCGCGAGCCGAACGCCGGCGGCACCGTCGAGCTGGAGAGCGCTCGGCGTTGCCATCTACTCGCGCGAGCGCTGCTTGCGTTGCAGCGGCTGCTGCAGCTCCACGCGCCAGTCCTCGCTCGCACCGGCCGCGAACACCACATCGACCGCAAAGCGCACGCGCGTGCGAAATGCAGCGTCTGAGATCTGCCCGGCTGCCCAGTGGCGCAGCGCCCCGCCCGATGCTGTGGCGATGTGCCCTACCAGCGCCTCCACGTACAGGTCGGGCCGCAGCATCCCCGCGACCTGCGCACGGCGCAGTGCATCATGCAACCGCGGAACCGGGTTCTCCTGTAGCAGCGGGCCGCCGCCCTCCCAGCTGTTGACGAGATGCTTGTACACAGCGGCGTCCGCAATGAACAGCTGGACCGTTTCCTCCACGATCCTGCGAGCCTGCTCGCGTGGGTCCTCCTCGGCGGCAAACGCGAGGCACGCGTCGAGCTCGCCCAGCAGCGAGTCGCACAGCGCCGCCCACTGCTGCTCTCGCGGGCCCACGAGGTTGAACACGCTCGCCGGCGAGATGTCCGCCAGCGCGGCGATCCGCTCGACGGTCGGCGTCTGCAGTGGCTGCTCGCGAAGCAACTCGCGAATCGCCTCGAGGATGCGCTCGCGGCGCTCATGCTTGTGGCGCTCACGCAGACCGCTACGCGGCGCTGACATTGCTCGAGCCGACATCCACCGATAACTTAGAGCGCTCTCTAAAAATTGTCAAGGCTCTAGTTTTCCCCCCAGATACCGGAAGGAGACACGCTCGTACTGCTCTTCCACCAGATTTCGGCGCATTCGTCGAGCCGAGAGCAGGAGATAAGTTGTTTCTGACTGGTAGAAGAGGGATACTAATAGCGAAAGCGGGTACAGCCACTGCATGCGTCGCGCTCACAACCACAGAAACGTCACGAACTCCATGGACCAAACACTCGGCCTTACAATCAGGCGCGCCCGTGTCAAGCGCGGCGAAACGCAGGAAGAGGTAGCCCGTCGCGCCGGGCTGACGATCGCCGCGTATGCCCGCATCGAGCGCGGCATGGCAGACCCCAAGTGGACCACGGTCAAATCCATCGCGGAGGCCCTCGACGTCAGCCTCGGGAGGCTTGACCCGAAGGCTTGATCAAGAACCGCTTCGTGACCCACGTCGCGATGCTGTAGCGCGCAAGCGACTCGCGCTTACGCTCCGGCGCATCTGAGCGCCGGCACCGTACACGCACCTCATCGACCAGCTGGAAAGCGTCGAGGCCGACATCGCCGAGCACTGCAACAAAGGCGAGCCGGCGACGCGCCCGCATTGCCGTTCATGCCCGACTGGCTCTACAGCGACCTCTTCCCACAGCCCTATCGCCTGGACTCAGGCCAACGCCCCTCGCTGCTGACGCTCGCCCTACACGAGATCGACGTCGAAGACGACGTCCCGACGCTGTTCAGCGCAGACCTGCGAGCTCGAGGCGGCACCTGCGGCGGGGAACCGCCAACAAGCCTGTCCCATGGCAGCGAGGACCCCGCGCTCGGAGCCGGCGTGTTTACAGGCCCAGCGCCGCCAGAAGGTCGAGCGAGTGACTGCGAAGCGCCGATCGAGGACACGAGCTCCCCACTGGTGGCGGAACTCGCGCGCCGCTATCAGCCCACGCTCGAGGTCAGCGTCGCCGATCGATTCTGGCCCGTGTCCGTAGGCGCTGTCCTCGCCGAGCGAGGACCCAATGGCGCAACCACCTGCTTGGTGCAGCGGCGGGCGCCACAACGACAGTGCGAACCGTTGCCCACGAGCCTGCAGGCCGGCGGCGCCAGCGCCAGCGACTATCTCCAGCTGCCGGTTGCATTGGCCAGAAACTCGAGCCCCAACGGTCAATTTCAGCCGTTCATGCTCGGGCAGGGCATCGAAACGGGCACCCCGGATCACTGGCTCGCCGACCCGGAACGCTCGACCCATGGAGCACAGCCCAGATCTACTTCTACCTGAAGGAAAAGGTCGAACGCTCACAGTGGCCCAGGCAGGTCCAGGAACGCTACCCGCAGCTGTCCTCAGGCCTCGTGGCACTCGAGTACTGGTTCTACTACCCCTACAACTACTTCCCCTTGGTCCTACGTGCGAAGCTGATGGAGGAAGCCCCGCTCGCGAGTGAAATCCTCAACGTCGACCGCCATCAGGGCGACTGGGAGCACGTCGACGTGTTGCTGGACCCGCACACGCTCAAGCCAGTATGGCTCTACATGGCGCGGCACAGTTACGAGGGTCAGCTGATCCCCTGGTCGAGCCCGTCGCTGGCGACCGAAGAAGCTCACCCCGTCGTACAGGCCGCCTACGGCGGGCATCCGACCTATGAGCCCGGATGCGGCGCGCGCCGCCGCGCGGCCACCTACAACATCCTCGTCGACTGGCTCGTCTGCGGCGGCGGGCGCTTCGCCTTCCGCGCTGCTTCAACACCACTCGTGAACATCGCCAGCGCGCCGTGGGCCTGTTGGCCAGGCCACTTCGGCGAGGCCGCCACCAATCTAGAGGTCACCAACGCAGCCAAGCCCGAGACCTTGCGCGACAAACTCCGTCAGCAGGTTTTCGTCGCAGGCCCCGTCTCTCCACTACGCCAGCAGGAGAACAGCGGCGTCTGCAAGGGCAGCCCGGCGGCCGGTGAACAGGCGATTGTCACGCGCCTGGATAGCTCGAAACGATGACGGCAGCACCTGGCAGGTTGAGCCGTGATGGAGCGCATTCGCAATGCAGAGGCCGCGACCTCGCAGCGGCACATTCACCAGGGCGCGCGCAGCCCGGCGAACATGGGGAAGTGGCGAACGTTGAGCGTCCACAACTCCAAGTCGTGTGTGAGCGCTGAGGCAGCAACGCAATAGTCGACTGCATCGATCCCCGAATGGCTGCGGGCGTAGCGCCGGGCGAGGTCGTCCGCCCGCTCGGCGATCGCATTGTCAACGGCCACCCAATGCAGCGCCCCCACCAGCGCATCGGTCGCTTGTCGCTCGGCTGGGCGCATGCCGATCGACAACTCGATCCGGGTGAGAACCGACGCCGCGAGGAGCTCATCGCGCTGGAGCCCCGATTGCAGCAACTCGCGCGCCGACTCTACCCCACGCAGGTATTCAACCAGCACTGAGGTATCGAGCAGAGGGCTCACTCGGTCGAGCGAAGTCGCCGGGCCGTGCCCGAGCGCACCCTGTCTACGAACGCGGCGCCACTCTCACTGCGATGCGACCACGCACCGAAAGCGCTGTCGAGCAATTGCAGCCGATCGGCTACGGACCCGCCGTCGAAGCTGTCATCGAGTGCACGACGGACAAGCTCGGCAAGCGACCGACCACTCCTCGCGGAGTCTTCCTTGAGACGAGCGTATTGGGCATCAGTCAGCGTGATCTGGGTACGATGCATGGTGATGTAACCATACATCACTGCGGCTACCCGGGAGATCGACCACCGCTCGATCCGCTCGACCGGAGAGCTCAAGGACGCGCAGTGCCGCGGAAACGCATGAATTGGTGAACGTTGGTCGCTCTCAGGATCTCAAGTCCGCGAGTGGTGATGTGCCAGGCGTTCGAGGCTCCACGATCTCTACCAAGGCCGCGGTTCTCGATCAGGCCGAACCGCTCCAACCGCCAAAGAAGCTTCGATACCTGGCCCTGGTCCTTGATGCCAGATTCTTCAGCAACTGTCCGGTTGCTGGCGCCCGGCCGCCCGGAGATCGTGTCGAGGGCCCTTACCGTGCGGTGAGTCAGCCGCAAGTTGGTGTCGCGAAGCGGCTCCGTGCGGTGCGACGGCTCCGTGCGTGGTCGCCTGTCGTCTGCGCTCGGACAGACTTGTACCGCGGGCTCCCTTTGTACCGCGGGATCTCGTTGTATCGCCGGCTCTCGCCGTATCGGGGGCGCTCGCCGCAGCTCGGCCCGCGCCCGAGCGACTCCCAGGTACGGAAGGACGATGAGATACATGCAGGGCCCAAGCAACTCGACAAATGACTCTCGGCTCCCGTTCAGGAGACGGGTGTGGATGATCTGCGAGATCCCGCCGACGATCGCCTCGGCAGTCAGCTCCGATGGCTGCCTTCGCTCGCCTGCGGCTGAGCGTCCAACTTCGACCACCGCCACTAGCATCGCAGCAGCCGCTGCCCTGCGCTGACGAACCGCTTCCGGGGCGGCCATCGCGTCTACGAACCAGATCCTCGCCAGGTGTGGCTGCTCGTCGATGAGACCGAGCAAGCTGCCGAGAGCCGAACGAATCCCGGCAAGCCAGCCGTCCTCTGCCGTGTAGGCAGCGCTCACGACTGAGTGGGCAGCAGCGAAGATCTCCTCGGTCACCCTCGCGACACACTCGTCGCTGTTGGC
>DATHLT010000211.1:0-4503 GCA_035487855.1 Solirubrobacteraceae bacterium | reverse complement strand
ACGTTGTCCTCGACCACGTTCAGTTCGAGAAGAACAGCTTGACGAATCGCAATCGCGTCCGCGGCCCCAACGGGGCGCAGTGGCTTACTGTGCCGGTGAGGACCGCTGGGCGGTTCGGCGAGCTCTCAATCGTAGACGTCGAGATCGCAAGCGACCAGCGCTGGCAACACAAGCACTGGTCGACCCTCGAGCAAAGCTACCGCAAGGCGCCGCACTTTTCGGCACAGGCAGACGCATGGGCGGATGTATACGCCCGTGAGTGGCGCACGCTGGGCGAGCTCTTGAACCACACGCTCCGCCTCCTGCTCGACGCTCTTCAGATCTCTACGCCGCTCCTCTACAGCTCCACGATGGATCTCGAAGCGCACAAGAGCGCACTTGTCCTAGAGATCTGTCGGCGCCTCAGCGCCACGCGCTACCTCTCAGGACCACTGGGCCGCGGCTACCTCGACCAGCAAGCATTCGACGACGCGCACATCGACATCGAGTACCACCAACACCACCCGCCCAGCTACCAGCAGTCGTATCCAGACTTCATTCCAGGGCTAAGCGCGATCGACGCGCTGTTCAACCTTGGGCCCAAAGCCGCCGCGCGACTGGCGACGTGAGGCCGAGGGAAGGGTGCCGTGTGCTCTCCTGCTCGCCAGGGGCAGCCATTTGGCTCGACGATGTCCAGATTGCCCATCACGGCACGACTTGAGGCACATCAGCGTTGAGCATCGCGACCTCCGGGTGGCGCTCGAGATACGCGAGCACGGCGTCCAGCCCGAAGCACGCGTCGGTGTCGTACAACGCATCGTACAATGTCGCGATCACCTCGTAGTCCTTGGGTGTGTCCAGGGTCAAGCGAAGGTTGGGGCGTCGATGTCTTGCGTTTGTCGGCGCCACGCTCAGGAGACGAAGCCACTCGGGGTGCTCCTCGAAGAACAGTGTGACGTGCTCGCGATCACGTGCTGCGACCGTGCACCGCTCAGCTAGTTCGAGCTGAGCCGTGGGGAAGATCTCAACGGCGAGCCCTATCGGATACTGAGAGCCGCCGAGACAGTTCGACGCAAAGTCAGGCCGATCGCGCAGGAATGCGGCGATCACTGCCTCGACGATGGCGGGGTCAGTGAGGGGGGCGTCGCCGGTGATTCGTACGATCGTGGCTGCGCCAACTGAGACTGCTGCGTTCAGCACACGCCCGAGCACATCCGTGACACTGCCACGATACGCTGGTACGGCCATCGCCTGAGCGCACTCGCAAATCACATCGTCTTCCGGATCGACTGTCGTAGCAACCACGATCCCATCTAGACTCGGTACACGCTGCAAGCGGCTGATGATGTGAGTCAAGGCAGGCACGCCGGCGAGCTCCGCCATCGTCTTGCCGGGCATTCGCGATGAACCCATGCGACCGGTAACGACGGCGTAGACTGGACGCGGCTCTGAGTTCATAGCTAAGCGAATACCTACGGGACGATGATACCGCGCTCACGATCTCGCTTTTCGGCCAGAATAGCTCGCATGCGCACTCAGTGTTGTTGGGCTACGTGGGCTACGCGCGAATACCGCAGCCGCCAGACAAGCTCATCTTCTGCAGCGGCCAAGCCTCGGCCTGCAAAAATAGCGATGCCGCCAGTGGGCAGCTGATGCGAAGCGGTGCCGATCTGGCTGTAGATGAGAAACGTGCTGATGTTTCTGACGCTGCTGAGGCGGGGCGCACGGGCGTGTCGCCGGGGTTGCATCAGGACAAGATGTGGCGCACTGGGGGCATACCGGTCAACACGATCGTCACGGCTGCGCGCACGCTCATACGCGCGCTTACTTCGCTCGCCATGCTGCCCCTGCTCATCACTCGCATCGGCGCCGACGCCACGGGGCTGTTCATAATAGCCACAACGTTGACGGGCTACTTCAATTCAGTAGAATACGGACTGGGCACAAGCGTGACAAAGTACGTGGCCGAGCATCGGGCGACCGGTGACGCCGAGCAGCTGGGGTCGGTCCTGCGCGCCTCTCTGCTGTTGATGATGGGCCTGGGCCTTCTGATTGCGGTCATCATCGCTCTGTTCGGCCTGGTCGGGGGCCCCGCTCTCTTTGGAGCCTCCTCGGTTGGCTCGGCGGCGCAGCCTACGCTACTCGTGACTGCGGGCATAGCGCTTTTTTACTGGCCGTCGCGCCTCGGTACCGCGACGCTCGAAGGTCTCGAGCGCTATGACGTCAACGCAATTGTCCAGAGCGTGTCTTCGATCCTGACGTTGGCGCTTATTTACGTGGCGAGTGGGTGGACCCACTCCGTCCCAGTCCTCACGGGGATATTCTGCACGATGCTTGTGTTCGAAGGCTTGTGCGCCGGGGCTTTGGCGTGGCCGAATCTCGGCCTGCGTCGCGGCCTGGGGCGGTGGCGCGGAGATCATTTGCGTCCATCGCTTGGCTTTGGCACAGGCCTATTCATAATCGGCTTCTCCAGCACCCTCATCTACGAGAGCGATCGCATAGTGGTGACAGCGGTTGCGGGAGCCGCGGCGGTTGTCACCTACGAGATTGCGCTTCGGCCCCATAGCGGCGTGCGGCAGATAAACGGGCTGACCGCGGCGGCCATGACTGCAACGTGCTCACGGCTTGTGGCAGAAGATCGGCCCGAGCGGCTCCGCAGACTCGTGCTCGCGGGATCGCTTTACGCAGTGGTCCTTACCATCCCGTTCGCTGTGCTCACAATCGTATTGGCGCGGCCGATCCTCGAAGCATGGGTGGGCCCTTCTTATGGTCAATATGCGATCGACGTTCAGATCTTTGTCTCGTACTGGCTCGTTACCGCCAGCGGAGCGCTGTTCAACAGCGCCATCGTCGGTATCGGACGAATCCGCGTCCTTGTGTGGATTACGGCGATCATTGCCGTCCTCACGCTCGGGCTGTCCATCGGACTGGCTGTAGCGTTGGGCACGGTCGGCGTGATCCTAGGTACGGTTATTCCCGCATGCATCAGCACCCCACTGTCCATGCCGTACTACCTGCGTCATATCGGCATCTCGAAGGCGAGCTTCGCACGCGAGGTACTGATACCAGGCTATGCCCCGGTCGCACTGTGGACGATCCCGGTCCTCGTGGGAGCTCGAGCGCTACATCCAAGTGGTCTAATCGGTATTGGCGCGTTCTGCGCCACCGCGCTCGTGTTGCTAGGCCTGGTCTACATACCGATATTGCGTGCGAGTTGGCGGAGCATTGGATCGGCCGATGAGGGCTCGGCAGCCCCACAGCCGCAAACGTGAGCCTGAGCTATCTCGTTATCGTGACTGCATCCTCCGAATCTCTCCACAGGTACACTCGCCGCGTCAACGGCCCAGTCGCCGACGCGCTGGCGTTGGGAACGGCTCAACTGGGGATGCCCTACGGTATTGCCAACCGTGTCGGAGGGCTCGATGAGAACGCAGCCCACGCCATCCTCGACGCGGCCTGGCGGATGGGGATTCGCGTTCTTGACACCGCTCAGGCGTACGGTGCAAGCGAGGCCGTCATCGGCCGCTATCTCTGTGGCCCGCGCGCCCCAATGGCACCCAGCGCGCAGATCATCACCAAGCTGCACCCCGAACTGAACCTTGTGCGTGTGAATGATGTCCAGCGATCGCTCGAGAACAGCTGGGCACGACTCGGGCGCAGACAGATATGGGGCGTGCTGTTGCACCGCGAGGAGCAGCTGCGACACCTGGGTGGGCCACTCGGTGAGATCTTGCAGGAGTGGCGAGCACAAGGACGCATCCGGCACGTCGGCGTGTCGGTGTACTCGGAGGAGCACATGGCGCAGGCGGTCGGAACCTCTGACATCGAGATCATACAAGCGCCCCTGAGTCCGCTGGACCGGCGCATGGAGCGCGCGGGGCTGGTCGCGGCTGCGGAAGCCGCTGGCAAGAAACTGTTCGTGAGGAGCGTGTTCTTGCAGGGCCTAATCACCCTCGAGCCCGACGAGGCCGCCCGCCGGCTGCCGCTGGCTGCCGATGCCGTGGGATGCCTCGCTGCCTTCTGTGGGCGCCGCCACATTGATCGTCGCGAGTTCGCTATCGGATACGTTCGCCACCGAGCCCGAAGCGCGCTGCTGGTGATCGGCGCCGAGACCGTTCCCCAGGTGAGAGATAACTGCGACCTGGTCGCGCAGGGCCAGGGTGAGGCTCGAGCGTATGACGAATGGGATAGCGAATGGCCAAGCGATGATCCGATCCTGGTGAATCCGTCGCGCTGGCCGCCATCTACGGTGTTGCACCGCGATCGTTCGTGAGTGCCAGAGCCTCACCACGAGCACATTAGAGATACTGTCCGGCATCGACACGGATCGTTTGCCCGGTGATATGCCGTGCTGCGTCGCTACACAAAAAGGTAACAAGAGGCGCGATATCCCTGGGGGACCCAAGCCGCCGCAGCGCGGTTTCCTTCACGACCAGGTCCCGTATTAGCATCGGCGTGCCCTCCTGGGAGGGGGTCTCTATGTAGCCTGGCGCAACGAGGTTCACATTGACGCCAGAGGGCCCC